>NZ_MQWB01000001.1:1156539-1215980 GCF_002257665.1 Rubricoccus marinus
GGTGGCGTCACTCGTCAGTTCGAGCTCGATGCGCATCTCGCCATCGCGGCTCCATACCTGCCGCTGGCGCATGTAGCGCATCAGCGTATCGGCCGAAGCGGTGGCGCGCGGTGGAGGCGGAGGGAGCACTTCCGGCTCTTCGGGTGCCTCCGGCGCTTCGGGCGCGGCCTCTGGCGCCAGAGGCGCGGCCTCGGGAGCGGAGGGCGGTGTGGGAGACTGCAATTGCGACGTGAAGGCCTGCAGCGGGGCGTCTGGGAGGACGGCGGCGCTCGCGAGGAGCGGCAGCACGAGCAGCATCGCGCCAACCAGGCGGGCGAGGCGGCGGCGTTCGGGGGTCGAGCGGGTCATGGCGTGTAGGCGTGTGAGGAGGGGGGACGAGGAGGCGCCGAGGCAAAACCGCGGCGAGGGACGTGACGCGAGGGCATGAAGCAACTGGCCGTATTCGGCGGCGCGCTCCGGCCACAGGCGCAGCACGGCGGCGTCGGCCTCGCGCTCGCGGTCCAGCGCGAGGCCGCGGCCGAGCACGTGCACCAGCGGGTGCCAGACGAACGCCGCTCGCACCAGCCGCTCGCCCACGGCCCACCCGAAGTGCGCGTCGCGGACGTGTGCGAACTCATGGGCTAGCGCCAGCCGGCGCGCGTCGGCGTCGAGGTCCTGGGGAAGCGCGACGAGCGGGCGCCAGAGGCCGACGGTGAACGGCGAGATGGCGTCGTCCACGACGGCGACGCGCACCTGGCGCGTGACGCCCATGCGGCGCGAGAGGCCTTCCGCCTCGTCGCGGACGGGCCGCGTGGCGGCCTGAAGCCTCTGGCGGTACCGCGCGATCCACACCAGCCCCCCGGCGAGGATGAGCAGGGCGAGGGCTCCGGCCACGATCGCCGAGAGCGTGGCACTTCCCACCGCGAGAGCCGTCCAGTCGGTCGCAGGCGCAGGCATCACCTCTGGCGAGAACGAGGGAACGGAGGCGAGAACGTCGGGGATCGCTTCTCGCGAAGCCGACGCCAGAGGCGCCACCGGTTCAGCCGGGAGGATGGACGGCACCCACCGCGCCAGAAGCGGCGGGCCAACAATGCTGAGCGGCAGGAGCGCCACAAGAGAGCCGCGGGTCGCGAGGCCAAGCCGGGCGGAGGGCTGGAGCGCGCGGAGGGTCACCTCCACGAGGAGGGCGAGTACGGTCCAGGCGAAAACAGGCACCCAGAACGCTTCCAGGGCCACGGTGCCGAGGTCTGTGAGGGCGCTACTCATCGGAGGCTGTCGGCTCTGCGCCGAGTTGGTCCAACAGGCGGCGGACTTCGGCCTGCTCCGTCTCCGTCAGCGACTCGTGACCGGCTAGGGTTTGAATCAGCGTCCGGGCGGACCCGCCAAAGACTTTGTCCACGACCGAGGTGAGCAACGACCCGCGCACCTCTTCTGCCGGACGCGCCGGGGTGTAGACGTACGTGGCGCCGTCGCGCTCGATGGAGAGGTAGCCCTTGACTGCGAGGTTCTTGATCACGGTCGCGACCGTCGTGTAGGCCACCTGGTGGTCCATCGCGGCGTGGACCTCGCGGGCCGTGGCTCGTTCGAGGGACCAGACGAGGCGGAGGATCTCCATCTCGGTTCCGCCCAGGGAGGTGATCGGGTTGCGCATGGCATGATTTGATTCGGTTCGAACAAAGGGTACGAACCGGATCGAACCCTGTCAAGTGCGGTACGCGTTTGGCCTCTGGCGCCAGAGGCCAAAACGGCGAGAGGGGACGCCGCGCGTTGCAGCGTCCCCTCTAGGAGTCCATCGCGCCAGAGGCGCCAGTCCGCAGGGCTACTGCGGCGGCAGCTGCATCTGCATGTTCTGCTGCATGGGCTGCACGTCGAGCAGCTCGACCTCGAACACGAGGGCGGCGTTCGGCGGGATCGGGCCACCGGGCGTGCCCTGCTGGCCGTAGCCGAGGTCCGGCGGGAGGTACAGCGTGCGCTTGCCGCCGACCTTCATGCCCATGACGCCCTCGCGGAAGCCGGGAGCGACCTGCGCGAGCGCGAACGTCGCCGTGCCGTCCGTGGACTGGTCGAAGATGGTCCCGTCGGCGAGCTTGCCGACGTAGTTGACCACCACCATGTCCGCGGCGCTCGGCGAAGCGCCGGAGCCCGTCTCCTCGACGGTGTAGAGGAGACCGCTGGAGGTCTTGGTGACGCCAGAGCGGCCGGCGACCTCACCGAGGAAGCGCGTCGCGGCGGCGGCGTTGGTGCCCATGTCGCGGAGCATGCGCTGAGCCGAGGTATCCGTCAGGGCCTGCTGGCGGAGCTGGCGGATCGAGATCGAATCCTGGACCGTGGTCGAGATGCGCTGGAGGTCCTCGTCGCTCAGGCCGGAGGAGTCGCTGTCGAGACCGGCGCGGAAGGCGCGGAGGAAGATCTCGGCGTCGAGGTTGGCCGTGGTGTCGCGGCCAAGGCGGTTGCCCATCTCGTAGCCGAAGAGGTAGGCGAGGCGCGAGGAGTCGGCGTTGAGGCCGTCGCGGAAGCCCTCCTCGAAGGTGGCGAACTCGAAGAACTTGAAGGAAGCGGAGTCAGCCTTGACGCCTTGCGCTGCCTCGAAGCCGAGGGCGTAGGCGAGCTGCTCGAAGGCGTTCATCTCGGAGAGATCGTCGCCAGAGGCGCCGCCCGTGGTCGCGTTGTCACCACAGCCTACGCCGACGACGAGGAGGGCGGCCAGCGCGAAGGGGAGAATGCGGAAAGTCATACGGTCTGAGGATCGAAAAGGAAGGATTCAAGCTACCCGGGCGCCAGAGGCCCCGGTGGGAAGACGTTGGGAACTGAGGGCGTGGGGGAGCTCTCGATGAGATTCCCTGCCGTCAGCCTCTGGCGCGGCGGCCGCGCGCGTCAGGAGCATTCGCCAGAGGCGAGGAGGCCTCTGGCGCGGACGACTACTCCAGGCCTGGCGCCGGCGTGGGCGCGACGATCTCGACCAACTCGACCTCGAACGTGAGCGCTTTGTTGGGGCCGATGGGTCCGCCATTGGTGCCCTGCAGGCCATACGCGAGGCTGGGGGGGATGACCAGCGTGCGCGTGCCGCCCGCCTTCATGCCGGAGACGCCCTCGCCAAAGCCGGGGACCACACCCCTGAGCGCGAACTGCGCGGGCTCCTCGCCAGAGGCGTCGAATTCGGTCCCGTCGGCGAGTGTGCCGGTGTAGCGCACGAGGACGCGGTCGGTCATGGTCGCCTCGGGACCAGTGCCCTCGGTACCGGGGATGACCACCAGGCCACTGGCGCGGACCTCCGCACCCGGGCGCTGGGCGGCCGCGGTGAGAAGGCTATCCGCCTCGCGGGCGCCCGCCTCAATCTGCGCGAGCTTCTGCTGCGCCTCGGGCTCGTCCTGGGCACGCTCGCGCAGGACGTTCATGAACAGCATGTCCTGCACCTGGTTCATGACCGACCGCTTCTGCGCGTCGTCCAGTTGCGAGGCCGGAAACGCCAGGCCCTCGCGGAACGAGGCGAGAAACAGGTCCGGGGACATGCTCAGCGTGGTGTCGGAGCCGACGCGCGAGCCGATCTCGTAGCCGTACATGTACGCCAGGCGTGAGGAGTCGCCCGCGGCGCCGTCCTGGAAGCCGCTGGCGAAGGTGTCGTACGTGAAGTAGGCAAAGCTGGCGGAGTCCTGCTGGACGTTTTTCGCGGCGTCGAAGCCGAGCACGTAGGTCAGCTCACCGACGGTGTCGAGCGTGGAGAGGTCCAGGCGCTCCTGGGCGCGGACGCCAGAGGCGGCGCAAAGCGCGGCGGCGGCGAAAAGGGCGGCGGCGAAAAGGCGGGGCATTCGAATGGGAGGGGTGAGGCGAGGAACCTACCGGCAACGGGGGCTCGCTAGCTTTCGCGTCCGCTTCGCACAGCTTCCATGTCTCGCACCCCGCTTCTCGTCACCTCCGCGCTCCCGTACGCCAACGGGCCGCTCCACCTCGGCCACCTCGCGGGGGCCTACCTCCCCGCCGATCTCTATGTGCGCTACCAACGCCTCAAGGGGCGCGACGTGGTCTACGTCTGCGGGTCCGATGAGCATGGCGCGGCCATCACGCTTCGCGCGAGAAAAGAGGGGACGACGCCCCAGGCTATCGTGGACCGCTACCACGAGGAGTTGAAGCGGGCGCTGGAAGGCTTCGGGATCTCGTTCGACGCCTACGGGCGCACGTCGTCGGACATCCACCGTGAGACGAGCCAGGACATGTTTCTGGCGGTCGAAAAGGCGGGCGGGCTGCGCAAAAAGACGAGCACACAACTTTTCGACCCCGAGGCGGGACTGTTCCTCGCCGACCGCTACGTGACGGGCACCTGCCCCGTCTGCGGCTACGAAGCCGCCTACGGCGACCAGTGCGAGAACTGTGGCTCGGCGCTCTCGCCGGACGACTTGATTGAGCCGCGGAGCACGCTCACGGGCGCCACGCCGGAGCGCCGCGAGACCACGCACTGGTACCTCCCGCTGGGCGAGATGCAGCCCGACCTCCAGGCGTGGATCGACACCAAAAGCGATTGGAAGCCCAACGTGCTAGGACAGGTCCGTTCCTGGCTGCAAGACGGCCTCCAGGACCGCGCCATGACGCGGGACCTCGACTGGGGCGTGCCCGTCCCGCCAGAGGCCGAGGGCGAGACCGACGGCAAGGTGCTCTACGTGTGGTTCGACGCGCCGATTGGCTACGTCTCCATCACGCGCGAGTGGGCGGAGGCGCAGGGCGACCCGGACCTCTGGCGCCGGTACTGGCAGGTCCACGAAGACGAGGCGGGCGAAACAGTCACGCCCGAGTTGATGCACTTTATCGGCAAGGACAACATCGTTTTCCACTGCCTGATCTTCCCCGCGATCCTGATGGCGCAGAACGCAGCGCGGCCAGAACTCCCGCAGTTCGTGCTGCCTGCGAACGTGCCCGCCAACGAGTTCCTCAACCTGGAAGGGCAGAAGCTGAGCACGAGCCGTGGCTGGGCCGTCTGGGCCGAGGAGGCGCTGGAGGCCTTCCCGCTCGACCTCTTGCGCTACGGCCTCGCGGTCAACCTGCCGGAGACGAAGGACGCGGACTTCTCGTGGGGCGAGTTCCAGGCCCGCGTCAACGGCGAGCTGGCCGACGTGGTCGGCAACTTCGTCAACCGCGCGCTGACCTTTGCCGCCCGCTTCTGCGATGGGGAGGTGCCCGCACTCGCGAGCCCATCCGAGAAAGACCGCGCGATGCTGGACGCGCTGCCTCTGGCGTCCGAGAAAGTCGGCGCGGCGTACGAGAAAGTGCGGCTGCGCGACGCCACGCAAGAGGCCGTGGGCCTGGCGCGGCTGGGCAACCAGTATTTGCAGGAGACGGAGCCCTGGAAGACGCGCAAGACCGACGAGCAGGCCATGCGCAACACGGTCCACGTGGCGCTGCAGGTGTGCGCCTCGCTCTCGATCCTGCTGGACCCCGTCGTGCCCGATTCCATGGCGCGTCTCCGCGCGATGCTAAACCTCGGTGCCATCCGCGCCTCTGGCGCGCCGGAAGCTGGAGCCACACCAGAGGCCTCTGGCGCGCTCGGCTGGGAGGACGCGGCCCGACCGGTTCTGGAAGCCGGTCACGCACTGGGCGAGTCCGACATCCTCTTTCGCAAAATCGAGGACGAGGAGATCGAAGCGCAGCGGCAACTTCTGGCGGATCGCTCGGCGTCCGCGTCGGCCTCTGGCGGGGACGCGCCAGAGGCGGAGGGCGAGCCGTATGCGCCTCTGGGAGCCGAGATCGTCTTCGATCAGTTCACGCCGCTGGACATGCGGGTCGGCAA
The DNA here is from genome assembly GCF_002257665.1 of Rubricoccus marinus. NCBI lineage: Bacteria > Pseudomonadati > Rhodothermota > Rhodothermia > Rhodothermales > Rubricoccaceae > Rubricoccus > Rubricoccus marinus. The sequence continues at coordinate 1,162,295 of NZ_MQWB01000001.1, forward strand.
GATCATCGCTGCGGAGCCGCACCCGAAGGCGGACAAACTGCTCCGCTTCGACGTGGATATGGGCTTCGAGACGCGGCAGATCCTCTCGGGCGTGCGCGAGCACCTCGCGCCAGAGGCCATGATCGGCCTCTCGGTCGTGGTCGTGGCCAACCTCGCGCCGCGGACGATTCGTGGGCTGGAATCGCAGGGGATGATCTTGTTTGCGGAGAATCGAGACGGTGCGCTTGTGCCCGTTAGTACGGAGGGGGAACCGGGCGCCATTGTGAAGTAACGCCCGGGTAGACGGGCTGTTTAAGCCTGTTGGAAGGCGTAGGTGGCGTTTGGGAGGGGTGGACAGACCGAGTGCGCTCATACATGGGGCTCCGCCGCCCAGAAATCGGGGCGGCGGGCGATGGGGGGAGGCCGCGCCTGTACGTTGCACACGTCGACACCACGCGACACTGCCAGGGGCGCTCCGCTTGCGGGAGTGCCCTCCCCGACTCTTACCGCTCAGCGTGGCGGTACTCCCCAGCCCTACGACTATGTCCTGGTTCCGCAGCCTCCGTTCCAAACTCGCTTCTTCCACCGACGAGACCGTTTCGCGCCGACGTCTCTTTGCAGGCGCTGGCCTTGCCGCCGGTGGCCTTCTCCTCGCGCCAGAGGCGGCCGCTCGGGACATTGAGCCGGGCACGGTTGTGGACGCGCAGGGACGGCCTGTTACGAGTGCGAACGCGAGCTCCAACCCCTTTCTGGGGCAGTTGATGCTGTTCGGGGGCAACTTCGCGCCGCGGGGGTGGGCCCTCTGCGACGGGCAGCTGCAGGCCATCGCTCAGAACCAGGCGCTGTTCTCCCTGCTGGGGACGGCCTACGGCGGCGACGGGCGGACGACGTTCGGGCTCCCCGACCTCCGCGGCCGCTCGCCCATCGGGCGGGGCCAGGGCCCCGGGCTCGCCCCTGTCTCGTGGGGGCAGAGGGGCGGGAACGAGACGACGACGCTGAGCGCCGCGAACATGCCCCCGCACGTGCACACCCCCACGGCGCCGCAGGTGCAGGTGCGGGGGGCGGGGGCGCAGGCCGTCGGCGTGACGACGGGCGGGGCGGTGAGCGGCGGGGTCCCGGTGGGCTCGACGTCGAGCGCGGGCAACGGCAGCGGCTTCAGCAACCGACCGCCCTACCTCGGGATGTACTGGTGCATCGCTACTCAAGGCGTCTTTCCCTCCCGCAACTAGCTGATCAGTCGCAACGCGCCTATCGCTCTACGCCCTCGTGACGTGGAGGAACTGCCCGCTGTACCTACTTGCCCCGTTTCTATATGTCTTGGTTCCATACGCTTCGTTCGAAACTCGCCTCCTCGTCCGATGAGGCCTCTCTATCGCGCCGTCAACTCATTGCCGGCACCGGGCTGGGTGTAGGAGGCATGATGCTTCCACACGGTGCCGACGCCAAGCCCCTGGACGTAGAACCTGGCTCCGTTGTAGACGCGATGGGGCGTCCGGTCCCCCAAGCTGACGTATCAGGCACTGAGCCGTTTATCGGCCAGCTGATGCTCGTTGGGTTCAACTTCGCGCCGCGGGGGTGGGCCCTCTGCGACGGGCAGCTGCAGGCCATCGCTCAGAACCAGGCGCTGTTCTCCCTGCTGGGGACGGCCTACGGCGGCGACGGGCGGACGACGTTCGGGCTCCCCGACCTCCGCGGCCGCTCGCCCATCGGGCGGGGCCAGGGCCCCGGGCTCGCCCCTGTCTCGTGGGGGCAGAGGGGCGGGAACGAGACGACGACGCTGAGCGCCGCGAACATGCCCCCGCACGTGCACACCCCCACGGCGCCGCAGGTGCAGGTGCGGGGGGCGGGGGCGCAGGCCGTCGGCGTGACGACGGGCGGGGCGGTGAGCGGCGGGGTCCCGGTGGGCTCGACGTCGAGCGCGGGCAACGGCAGCGGCTTCAGCAACCGACCGCCCTACCTCGGGATGTACTGGTGCGTCTCTCTCTTTGGCATTTACCCCTCGCGCAACTAAAACGGCGCTGACTCGCCCCGTCCCGCCAGAAGCCTCTGGCGGGACGACTCTCGTTTCCGCCGTGTCCTAAACATTTTTTACTCCTATGTATCGCTTCTTTTTACTCGCCTGCGCTCTGCTCCTCGCGGGCGCGCCCGCGTTCGCGCAAGGGACTGCAGCGGACGTATCCGGGACCACCGCCGGGGCCCCGACTGCTCTGCTACCCCTATTTAACTCTACGCCTGGTAGCTGCACGCTCAGTGGCACTGCGGACCCGTACGACGTGACGTCCTTCACCGTCGACACCGATGGGGACTACGACGTGACGGTTCTGGAGCCCATCAATGACCCCGCATTTCCTGGCACCGACGACACGGGGCTGATCGTCTATGAGACATCGTTCGATCCCGCGAACGCGTGTACGAACCTCGTAGGCATCGGGAACGAGATCGCTGGAAGCGGACTGACCGTCACGCTGGATGACGCCACGAACTACGTGCTCGTCGTCTTTGGCGTGTTCGGGACCGAGGACGACTACGAGGTTCGCATCCAGGGGCCTGCAGCAACGGTGGTAACGGTTCCTCAGCCGGTTCTCACCACGGAACTCAACGGCGTGCGCGACTACCGCGTGCTCGCGTTGCCCACCGGCGGCACCTACGACGACCTCCTCGCGCCGCTCTGGACGCAAGGTTTCCAGAACTCAGACGACCCTGCCGGCGGTTGCTCGGCGTACGACTACGCCGAAACCGCGGCGAGCTTCGAGGGCGGCTACACCTGCTTTACGGACCAGAACGCGACGTGGCAGCGCGGCCGCGGGGCGTACGTCTACGTGTATGCCGACGATGACCTCACGACTCCGACGGTGATCGACGGCGGGTTCCCCAAGACCCTGAGCGTGGACGATCCCGGCTTCGCGGATGACGGGGCGCCCTTCACGTTCCCCGTAGCGGGCGACGCCGATCCGATCCTCACGTACACGAACAACCCCGGCGTGCCGAGCTACCAGGAGGGGTGGAACCTGCTGGGGAACCCTCTCACGGCCGGCATGGACTGGGACGAGACCGTCCGCGGCGGCGGGCTCACGCCGACGATCTACGTGCTCGACCCGAACTACTTCGGGGGGGACTACCGGACGTGGACGGCGAACATCGGGGGGGACCTCCCGGGCGGTGTCGTCCCGGCGTTCCAGGGCTTCTTCGCCAAGGCCGTCGCGGCGAACCCGACGCTGACCGTTCCCGTAGCGGCCGTGGTCGCGCCAGGCCCGAACGTGTATGGCAAGGACGCCTCTAGCGCTCCGCTCCGCTTCGAGCTCTCGCTGAACGGTGAGCCGGTCTCGGCCGCGTTCGTCGCGGCGGCGCCAGAGGCCGCGCTCGGCCTGGACACGCAGGATGCGTACCGGCTGACGCCCGCAGCATACCCGCGGACGGTTCTCAGCACGCACACGGTCGGTGATGCGGAGGCAACGCCTCTGGCGCTGAACGCACTCCCGGCCGAGGCCACAGGCGAGATCGAGATGGCGCTGGAAGTCGCGGCCGAGGGACACGGAGCCGGGCCTCTGGCGTTGACGCTGGCATGGAGCGGCGCGCTGCCCGAGGGCTGGACGGCGGAGATTGTGGACCGCGAACTGCAGACGACTGTCGCGCTGACGGAGGGAGGGACGTACGCGTTCGAGATGGACGTGCTGCAGGGCGACGCGAAAGCGCGGCCCGCAGGACTCGGCCTCGCGCTCGGTGCCGACGCGGCGCCCCAGGCGAAATCCGCCGGTGCCGCCGTGACCTCTGGCGAGCGCTTCGTCCTTCGGGTCACGCCGCAGTCGGTGACGACCGGGACGGACGCGCCAGAGGCCCCAAGCCTCGCGGTCTCGTCGGTATGGCCGAACCCGGCTTCGCGCCGCGCGGAGATCAAGGTCTCGGTCCCGAGCCCGGAGCACGTCCGCGTCAGCGTCCACGACGCCCTCGGCCGTGAGGTGGCAGTGGCGTACGACGCCGAACTCGCGGCGTCGGCCGATGTCGCGCTGGACCTCTCGCCTCTGGCGGTCGGCGTGTACGCCGTCCGCGTGGTGGGCACGAGCTTCCAGACCGTGCGCTCGATGACGGTCGTCCGCTAGACCGAAGCACTCAGGCCTTTGTGGGGCGGGCGCCAGTGCGGCGCCCGCCCCGCTTGTTTGTCGGAGGCTCGCCCAGGCACCTCACAACCCCTGCCGGTCCACGTTCGCGAGAGGCGCGTCTAGCGGTCCAGCCGCCGCCCCTTCCACTCGAAGCCTGCCCCCATCGCGCCGCCGAGCCCGGCGAGAAGCGTCTGCGGGATGTGCAGCAGCGCGTAGAGCGGGTAGAGCGCGAGCAGACGCCTCTGGCGCAAGAGGCCCGTGGCAGGGACCAGGAGCGAGAGGTCGCCTGCGGTTTTGAGGAGGAAACCGGCGAGGAGCCAGGCGCCGAACGCGGGCCACAGCGGAAGGCCGAGCGTTCCCACGAGTAGCATGACGTAGAAGCCGCCGACCTGCGCGATGAGGAACTGGAGCCGTGCCGGGTAATGCGCGCCTTTGGAGGCCCAGCGCAGGCGTTGCGCCGTGAACTGCCGCAACGTGCGCGCAGGCTGGGTGACAACGGCCGCGTCGGGCCGGGCGACGAACCGGACGCCCGTGGTGGGCGTGTCTCGGCCGGCCGGCGCGTAGGCCAGCTTCTGCATCAGCAACTCGTCGTCGCCGCTGGTCACGTCGTCGATGCCGTCGAAGCCGCCCAGGCGTTCAAAGGCGTCGCGCCGGTAGCCCAGAGAGGCGCCGTTGGCGAGGTGCGGCTGTCCCAATAGGATCCCCCCGGCGCCGAGCGCCATCATGCCCACGAAGTCCAGCGCTTGCATACGCCCGAACAGCCCACCGCTGCCGTCGAAGCGGACCGGGCCGGAGACGAGCGCCGTGCCCTGGTCTGCGAGGCCGTCTGCCATCGCGCGCACCCACGAAGGTGGCACCACGCAGTCCGCGTCCGTCGTCAGCACGATCTCGCCTCTGGCGTGGCCAACGCCGGTCTCGATCGCGCGCTTTTTGTGAGCGCGGATGCGCAGCGGGTCGTGCGGGATGGAGAGCAGCCGTAGGCGCTCCGGGGGCGCGTCCGCCAGAGGCTCGGGCTCGTCATCGCCCGCGAGCACGAGGCCTCGGGCGGGGACGCTCGCGTTGACGGCCTTTTGCACGCGTCGCACGATCGCGGCCGTCGCGTCGGTCGAGTCGTCGTCGGCCACGATGACCTCCAACCGGTCCTCGGGGTAGTCGCTCGCGAGGATGCTCCGCACGCACGCCTCGATGGACGCTTCTTCGTTGCGAGCCGCCACCACGACCGTCACAACGGGGAGTGCGGCCTCTGGCGCCAGAGGCTCGGCGTCGGAGGCCCGCATCGCGCGCGCGAACGCGGCGCCCGAGCGACCGAGGTGCACCGCGTAGTGCACGCCCAGCCCGACCAGCAGCAGTCCGAAAGCGGTCGTCACGAGATGGCGGGAGCGGAGGAGCGAGAGAGGCGGAGCCTCAGGAGGAACGGCACGCCGACGAGGGCCGGGAGGAGCAGGTTGAACCCGAAGATGGCGAGCGAAGCGTTCAACGCCGCGGCTTCGGAAACGCCCGCGCTTCCCAGGAAGAACACCGCCGCGCCCTCGCGGACCCCGAGATCGCCGAGGGTGACGGAGTGGACGGCGCTTTTGGCGAAGAGCACGAGCGCGACGCCAGAGGCCACGGCGCCGACGGCGGCCTGGGGCGCGAAGGCGAGCACGAGCAGCACGAACTGGCTCGCGAAGATGAGGTAGCGGCCGAACGAGAGCGCGAGAAGCGCGACGGCCTCGCGGGTTGGGATGGCGTCGAACGCGCCGAGGGCGCGGCGGACCGGCGCAAAGGGGAGAATGGCGCCGAGGAACGCCCGCGCGGCCGAGGGGTGCAAGACCGCGAGCAGGAGCACGGCGGTCCAGAGCGCGGTGAACACGACCGTCGGCACCCAGAGTGGCGACGGCGCGGCGCTCGTCAGCAGCAGGTGGCCCACGGCGATGAGCCCACCGACAAGGATGGCGGCCAGGGTCGCCACCTTTTCCGCGACTGTGAGCGCGGCGGACTGCCCGGCCGGGAGCGCCCGCAGCAGCGCCGCGCGCCCTGCGATCTCGCCGACGCGGCCGGGGGTAAGCAAACCCAGCGGATAGCCGCCCAGGATCGCGCCGAGAGCGCTTCGAAAGCGCACGTCGGGGGCGAGGTGCGTCACCAGCCGCCACCAGCGGTACGCTTCCAGACTGACGTTTGCGGGCACGAGCGCGAGCGCGAGCAGCAGCGGCGCCATCCAGGCCTCTCGCGCTGCGGCGAGCGCCGCCTCTGGATCCACGACCTGCACAACAAACGCGAGCACGAGCGCCGCGAGGAGCGCCTTCAGGGCGAAGAGGAGGGGGGCAGACACATGCACGCCGCGAAGGTACCGAGCCCCATCGGGGCCCGTCCGTGAGGCGTTGGGGGAGCCTCTGGCGCCAGAGGCTCGGCTTTGTTCAGGCCGCGAGGGCTACGCCGCGCGATCGGCGGAGCGGTCGGCCTCGGTCACTCAGGTCTTGCCTCGCTCGGGCTTTGGGCGCCAGAGGCCCGGGGAGGGGTCGGGCTCTAGCGGAACAGCGGCCGCGCGTCGCGGAGGTCGTACGCGATGCGGAGGGTGGCGAGCGAGATGCCGTCCGGGCTGAACCCGACCAGGCCGCCGAGCACGACGCGCTCCTTGTCCAGGTTCACGATGCCGAGTCCGATGCCGAGCGCGGGCCGGAACGGCACCCGGCCGTCTTCCGCAAGCGCGCCCTGGCCGAACGTCACGTCGGCGCTGACCTGATCGAACACGTCGGTGTAGGCGTTGCCGAGGTAGCCCATGACGAGGGCGTCGATGCCGTAGACGCCGATAAAGTCCCGGATGGGGAAGCGGATGCCGCCGCCGAGCGCGAGCACGTCTCGGCCGACGAACCGGTCGGGCGGGTAGGCCGCCAGGAGCCGGGAGTCCAGGACCGGGAGGTAGTAGAACGGGATCTCCGCGTCGTTCTCGGCGCGCGTGATGATGAGGTTGGAGCGGCCGACGAGCGCCGTGCGCCCGCGGATGGGGAGGTAGCCCAGCGTGCTCACCGCGAAGCGGTTGAAGCGCAGCCCGGAGCCGTCCATCGCGTAGAACCGGCGGCCCTCAAGGCTTACGAACGTGCCTTTGCGTGGGTACGAGCGCCAGTCGCGCAGGTCGCTCGCCACCTCCAGTCCCAGCGAGATGCCGTAGCGCGTCTCGTCCAACACGTTCTGGACGGCCGCGAAGGATCTGGGATCGTCCCGCTCCAGGCGGTCGAGAGCGCCCTGCGAGTCCTCGTCCTCGTCTACCTCGCGGAGCTTGTCCAGCAGGAAGCGCACGCCCGGCTGGAGAAAGAGCCCCGTGTTGCCCAGCGGGTACGCCCCGATCCGTCCTTCGGCATTGATCGAGCTGTAATCGAGGAAAAGACGGTTCTCCTCCGTGGTGTACGGGCCAATGCCGTAGTAGCGCTGCCGCTCGGTCGTGCTCGCCTCAAAAGAGGCGGTCCCGAAAAACGCGGACTCGAATGGGTCCGCCGTAAAGGCCGAGAGCGCGATGGCCTGGTACCGCTGCGAGACGCGGAGGTCGAGCGTGACGTCGCTGCCGTCGAAGAGGATGTTGCGCACGCCGATTCCGGCGCCGATACCAACCCCTCGCGAGTTGGAGTACAGCGCGGATGGCGCGAGGCGCGGGCGGATCTGGATGGGCTCCCGCACGGTGTCGCGAGCGGGCACGAGCGACGCCAGAGGCGCCTGGTAGAACGACCGGGCGGCCTCTGGCGAGGCGGCGGCCGAGTCCGCGAGCGTGGTGTCAGCAGGGACAAGCGCGGAAAGAACGAGAAGGAGGAGGGCGAGCACGGGCCAGGGAGAAGGGGAGAGCAAGGTAGACGCGCCGGTTATCTTTTCGCTCCATCCGGCCTGCCTCTGGCGCCATTCGCATGAAAGTCCTCGTCGTCGGAAGCGGAGGCCGTGAGCACGCGCTGCTCCTCGCGCTTGCCCGCAGCCCCCAGCGGCCCACCCTCCTGTGCGCGCCCGGCAACGCCGGGACGGCGCCCCTGGCGCGCAACGTCCCCATCGCCGCAGACGACATCGACGGGCTGGTTGGGCTCGCCCAATCCGAGGCCGTCGACCTCGTCGTCGTGGGCCCCGAGGTCCCGCTCGTCCTCGGCCTCGCCGACCGGCTCCGCGAAGCGGGCATCGCGACGTTCGGGCCGGACGCCAGAGGCGCGCGCATCGAGGGCTCCAAGGCCTACGCCAACACGCTCATGGACCGCGCGGGCGTGCCCACAGCGCGCTCGCGCACGTTCGAAGCGGGCGACGCCGAGGCGGCGCGGGGCTACGTCGAAGCCCACGCGCTTCCCGTCGTGCTCAAAGCCGACGGCCTCGCGGCTGGCAAAGGCGTCGTGATCGCGGAGTCCACGCCAGAGGCCCTCTCGGCGCTGGACGACATGCTGGGCGGGCAGTTCGGTGAGGCCGGCGCGACGGTCGTGATCGAGGACTTTCTGGAAGGGGAGGAGGCCAGCGTGTTTGCGGTCACGGATGGCGAGGCGGTCGTTTTCCTCGCGACGGCGCAGGACCACAAGCGCATCGGCGAGGGCGACACGGGACCTAACACGGGCGGTATGGGAGCCTACGCTCCGGCGCCCGCCGTCACGCCAGAGACGCTGGAGCAGGTGCGCGAGCGCATCGTGCAGCCGGTCCTGAAGGCACTCCGCGACGAGGGCGCCGACTACCGCGGCGTGCTCTTCTGCGGCCTCATGCTGACGGATTCCGGTCCGCAGGTGATCGAGTTCAACTGCCGCTTCGGCGACCCCGAGACGCAGGTGATCCTGCCGCTCCTGGACTCGGATCCGCTCGACCTCCTCTGGCGCGCGGCCACCCACACGCTCGCGGGCGCCGAAGTCGCCATCTCGCCAGAGGCCGCGGCCTGTGTCGTCCTCGCCTCGGCGGGCTACCCTGGCAGCTACGAGAAGGGCAAGCCGATTGATGGTCTGGACGACGCCTCTGGCGTCGCGACCGTCATCCACGCCGGGACGCGGCGCGAAGGCGACGAGGTGGTGACGAACGGCGGGCGCGTGCTCGGCGTCGTCGGGCGGGGGGCGACGCTCGTGCAGGCGCTCGGCGCGGCGTACGAGGGCGTGGACCTCATGACGTTCGAGGGCAAAACGTTCCGGCGCGACATCGGCCGCCGCGGCCTCGCGCACGTGGTGGACCCGTGAGCCTTTGGCGCCAGGGGGGGCGGGCCCGAGCCAGGCCGGAAGTACCCCCCGCTTTGCTCCCCTTCGGTCGCAACGCTGTCCCCCTTGTCAAGGGGGACAATTCAGTTCCAGCCTGCGATGACCTTCCCGGTAGAACAAAGAAGCAGATTGTCCCCCTCCCCGAGGGGGAGAGGTTGACCGCCGTGCAGGCGTGTCAACCGGGGGGTAGCCGCGCCGCGCCGTGGTCCCTGCCTCTGGCGCTCGGGGCCGGTCCCTTTCGGGACCTCTGGCGCATCGCGTTGCTCGTGATGCTAGCCGCAGGATGCTCGGGGCCGCCAGAGGCAGCCTCTGGCCCCCACGCAGCGGGCGTGTCCTTCGAGGCGCCGCCCGTCGTCACCACCTTGAGCCTGAACGTTCCTTTCCTCGCGCTCGCGCCCACTACGGACGGCCTGCAGGTGTTGTCGGAGCGAGGCGTAGAGCTTGTCCGGTGGAGCGGGTTCGGCTTGCTCCCCCGGGTGTCGCAAGAGGCCGTCGGTACGCGCGACGTACGGGGAGGCCTCGATCTCGACGCCACGAACGGCCAAGACCTCTACGTCGCCGACGGCGCCCGCGTGCTGCGTTTCTCTAACGAGGGCCGTCTCGTCCAAACCATCCGCATTCCCGCCGTAGACCGACTCTTCGTCGCCGCGCCAGAGGCCGCTCCGTCCGGCGAGGCCGTCGCCGTCGCCTCTGGCGCCGAAGGGACTGTGTTCGTCGCCGAGGCCTCGCGCGGCGTGGTGCAGGTGTGGCGCGACGGGCAACTCGTGGACGTGCTCGAAGGCTTCGGTGAGCCTGTGGCCCTCGCCGTCGTGGGGCGGCGCCTGTTCGTTGCCGACCGCCAGAGGCAGAGCGTGGACGTCCGCGATACCGCCGGTCAGCCTCTGGAGACGTTGGACGCCAAAGAACTCGGCGGCGTGACAAACGTGTCGGCAAGCGAGACGGGCGTTCTGGTCCTCGGACCGCGCGGCGTGCTGTTGTTCTCGCCAGAGGCCGAACGCCTCTGGCGGGTCGACATTGAGAGCGAGGCGCCCGTCCTTGACGCGGCGATCCACGACGGCGTGCTGTTCGCGCTGACGGCCCGCGCGCTGACGGCGCTGGGCCGCGTCCCGCCAGAGACCTCTGGCGCCGGCGAAGCGCCTTGAACACGCCCCGGCGCCCCGCTACGTTCAGGCGTCACTCTGCCCCCGATTGCTCCCGCGCCGTTCTCGACTCCCGTTCCCCCTCGCGACCGGCGTGACGCGCAGAGCCCTCCGTTTCTTCCTGCCTCTGGCGACGGCCGTGCTGTGCAGCATCGGCGCGCAGGCGCAGGACATTCCGGAGGGGCCGGGGTTGGGCGCCGAGCGCGATACCGTAGAGGTGCAGGCGGGCGCGGGATTTCTCCAACTCCGCGGGCCCATCGCGCCACGCTCCGTCCGCGTGGACGTGATCGCGCCCGAGGCCCGCACGCTGGAGCCGGGCGCGTACCTCGTGGACCTCGCCTCTGGCGCGTTCCGGCTCGTGGCCCCGTTCGACACGCTGACGACGCTCGTGATCGCGTACCGGACGCTCCCCCGCGTCGTCGCGCCTGCGCCGCTTCCGCGCTTCGAGGAGCCGGAGACGGACTCCACGGGGCGCCAGAGGCCGCCGCCCCGGACGGGAGCCTCTGGCGCGAGCACCGTCACCACGAGCGGGAGCATCACGCGCGGCGTCGTGGCCGGGAGCAACCGCGACGTGTCGCTGACCTCCGGGCTCCGGCTCGATATCGGCGGTGAGATCGCGCCCGGCGTAACGGTCAGCGGCGCGCTGACGGACTCCGACACGCCCATCGTGCCGGAGGGCACTACCCAAACGCTCTCGGACTTCGACCGCGTCTTCGTGCGCGTGGACGGCCCGGGAGCGGCAGCCCGCCTGGGCGACATCGACCTCGCGCTCGACGGCACCTCGTTCGCGCCCATCCGCCGCAAGGTGCAGGGCGCCGCGCTCTCCGTCAATGTGCCCGCCAGAGGCTGGATCTCGGGCGGCAGGGTGGAGGCGGGCGCCTCCGCCGTGCGCGGCCGCTTCCGCTCGCAAGACCTCCTCCTGATCGAGGGCGTCCAAGGCCCATACCGGCTCGAAGGCGACCGCGGCGAGCCGTTCGTGCTCGTCGTGCCCGGGTCCGAGCGTCTCTACTGGGACGGCCGGCCTCTGGCGCGAGGGCGCGACTACACCGTGGACTACGGGACCGGCGAGGTGACCTTCACCGCCGAGAACCTCGTGACCGCCGAGCGCCGCGCGACGGTCGACTTTGAGTACTCCGCCGGTGGCTACGCCCGCACACTCTCGGTCGCCGGGGCGTCGCTGGACTTCGGCCGCTCGCCTGCGGCCTCTGGCGCCAGCGGCCCGCTGGGCACGTTCGGGATCCGTGTCCTGCGCGAGGCCGATGCGCCCGGGTTGGGCGACGCGCTCGGGCTCAGCGAGACGGACCTCGACTTGATCGCCGCTGCCGGCGACCGCGACGTGCTCGTGCCCGGCGAGACGCGCGTGCCGTTCGACCCCGAAAGCGCCACGCTGCTCTACACCGCCCGCGACACGACGCTGGCCTCTGGCGAGACCGTCCGCATCTTCGTCCCCGCGAGCGCGAGCGCTGATTCGGTCTTCCGGGTCCGCTTCTCGCGCGTGAGGCAAGGGCAGGGGACGTATCGCCGTGCGGGGCAAGCGCTCAACGGGATCCTCTACGAATATGCCGGACCCTCTGGCGGGGACTACGTGCCGTTCCGCATCCTGCCCCGCCCGGCCTCGCGCACCGTTCTGGACGTGCGTGCAAGCGCCGAGCCTCTGGCGGGGCTGACCGCCTTCGGTGAACTCGCGCGCTCCCTGGACGATGCCAACACGCTCTCGGACCTGGACGCTGCAGACGACGGCGCGACGGCCTACGAGACCGGCCTCCGCTTCGCGCCAGAGGCCTACGCGTGGGGCACCGTCGAGGCCAGCCTCTTGCGCCGCGACCGCGCGCGCGACTTCCGCACGCTGGACCGTGTCCGCGCCATCGACTACAACCGGCGCTGGAACCTCGCGCGCGCCGGGACGCCCTTCGAGGCGTCCATCGACTCGCTCGGCGAGACGCTGACCGAGGGACTTGCGCGCGTCACCGCCAGAGGCCTCGGCACCGTCGGGCTCGAAGCGGGCAAGGTCGCGCTCGGCGCCTACCGCGCCCGCCGCGCCGGGCTCACCGCTGGGCTCTTGCCCGACGCCCGCGACCTGCCTCTGGCGAGCTACGCGCTCGACGCCGTGGACTCCAGCGGCGACGACCCGCTGCTGGGCTCGGGCTCGTTCTTTCGCCAGAGGCTCGGGCTTCAGCGAGCGCTTCTGGGCGGACGCCTCACGCCGAGCCTCGGCCTGGAGCAAGAGACCCGCGAGCAGATCGGCGGGGCGCTGCCGCAGGACTCGCTCCTGGCGGCGACCTACAGCTTTGTCGCCGTCCAGCCCGGTCTGGCGTACACCTCGCGAGGGCTGAGCGCCAGCGGCCAACTCGACCTCCGGCAAGAGTCAGAGCCTCTGGCGCCTGCGGGCACGGCTGAGGACCTGGCGGACGCGGCGCGGTCGCTCGGCATCGAGGGCACGCTGCGCGTTCAGGGCGCGGCTGGCTTCCGCTCGGACCTCCGCGCGGCCTTCCGCCAGAGGCAGTTCACCGACGCCTTTCGCGAACGTGGGCGGCTGGATACCGAGAGCCTCGCGCTGGACTGGACCGCCCGCGCGGCGCCTCTGGCGCGAGGGCTCGATGTCCGCACGCGCTACGTGGCGCTGACCGAGCGCACGCCGGTCCTGCAAGAGGCCTACGTCCTCGTCGGCCCCGAGGCTGGCCTGTACGTCTGGCGCGACGGGCAGGGAGAGCCGCGCGCCGGCGAGCCCGACGGCCGCCAGCAGGTCGACGAGTTCTTTCCCGAGACGACGCCCTACGAGGGCAGCTACCTCCGCACGTTTGTCCCCTCCGACGAACTGGTGCCCAGCGTCGGCGTGGACGCGCAACTGGCGCTCCGCATGGACGGTGCCCGCCTCGCCGAGCGCTACGGCGCCACGCTCCTGCGCCACCTCGACGCCAGAGGCTCGGCGGAGGTGCGCGAGAAAACGGCCTCTGGCGGACTGCTCCGCGTGCTCCTCCTGGACCCCGGCGTGCTCCAACAGCGCCCCGATGGCGACGCCGTCGGCACGCTGGACGGGCGCTTCCGTGCCGAGGGAGAGGTCTCTCTCTTTCCGCGCGACGCCCGACGTGGTCTCCGGCTGGGAGGGGACCACCTGACGACGACACGCAGGCTCGCCGCCGGTGCTGAAGCGCGCCTCACCCAATCGCTCCGCGCCGAAGGCCGCCTCGCGCTCGGTCCCGCGTTTCTCGCGCGGCTCACGCTTCGCACCGAGCGCCGCCGCGCCACCAGCACGGCCTTCGCCACGCGCACCTTCGACATCGGCGCGCTCACGCTGGAGCCGTCCGTGACGTGGACGCCCTCGCCAGAGGCCACCGTCACCCTCGGCGCCTTTGCCTCCACCCGCACGGACCGCCTCGCGACCGCGACAGCGCCGGACGGCGCGCTCCTCGTCCGCGTCCCCGCCGACGCCCGGTGGGCGCCCAGCCGCCGCGTCTCGCTGACCGCTCGCGCCGAGCTGTCCGTCGTGAGCCTGCGCGGGGCCTCTGGCGGCGGCCTCGCCCTCTACGAGCTCACCGACGGGCGCGGCGCCGGCACGTCCGCGCTGGGCGGGGTCCAGGCCACGCTCGGCGTGACCGAGGCCATCCGGGCGACCGTCACTTACGACGCGCGGCTTCCGGCTTCGGCGCCGCTCGTGCAAACGGTTCGGGTCACGCTGTCCGCTGTTTTTTAGACCTCTGGCGCCGTTTTGTCGGGAGATCCGGTGCAGTCCTGATCGCGCCAGAGGCGGTAACAGTAGCGTAACAGCTAGCCGCCATCTTGGCCGCGTGATGCTCCTTTGGACGGGCAGCGTCGCGACCTCCCACATCTCCCGTTTCCGTGACGTCTTTCCCTGCCCGCGCCCGGCGGTGGGGCCGAGCGCTTCCATGCGTCGGCCTTGCTCTCTTTGGCGCGCCTGCGGCATTGGCCCAGGCGGACCCCACCATGGCGACACGCTCCGATAGCACCGCGTCGCCAGAGGCTTCGGTCTCCGTGGCGCCGCCCCCCGTTGAAGCCGCGCCTACGATCCGCTTTCGCGGCCTCGGCTTTTTCGACTACGACTACACGTTAGCCTCTCCGGTCGAGGGAGAAGCGGGGGCCAACACCTTCGACTACCGCCGGTTGTACCTCACGGCGGATTACACACTGTCCGACGCGTTCGACGGCCGGTTTCGGCTCGAAGCGCAGAGCTCGTCCACCACGGCCCAGGGCCGCCCAGCGCCGTTCGTCAAAGACGCCTTTATCCGTTGGAAGGGGCCTCTGGCGGAGGGGCACTCCTTTCGTCTCGGCCTCCAGCCGCCCCCGCTGCTTGAAGTCGTCGAGCGGGTCTGGGGCTACCGCAGCCTGGACCGCACCCTTCTCGACCGCGCACGCGCCAACGACTCCCGCGATTTCGGGCTCCGCGCCGACGGGCCTCTGGCGCCTCGCGTGAGCTACTCGCTCATGGTCGGAAACGGCCGGGGACTGGTCGAGGAACGCTCGACCGAGCGGGGCAAGCACGTCTACGGCCAACTCCAGGCACGTCCCACCGAAGCCACCTTCGCCACGCTCGGCCTGGACTACACGCCCCACGAAGGCGAAGGCGAGGAGCGCGACGAGAGCGTCAAGGCATCCGCCTTTTACGGCGCCTCTGGCGAGACCGTCCGCGCCGGCGTCGAGGCCTACGCCGTCTATACCAACTACCAGGACCCCTCGCTTGAACCCACGCAGGGCGTCGGCGCGAGCGCGTTCGGGGTCTACCTCTTCGGCGCCAGAGGCGAGTACCGCCTTATCGGCCGCTACGACTTCGTGCAGGGCGCCGCGCGCCGCGCCGACGCCGACGAGCACTACGGGCTCCTGGCGTTCTCCTACGCGCCCATCCCTAGCGTGGAGGTCATGCCCAACGTTCTCGTCTCGGCCTTCGAGGGCCAGGACGCCTCTGTCACTGGCCGCGTCACGGTCTCCGCACGGTTCTAGCCATGAAGCTGTTCAACTTCCTCTCGGACGCCAAGCCGCCGCTGATCGCGCAAAGCGTCAACGATCTCATCGCGATGGTGGACCGCGCGGGCGAGATGTTCGACGCGGCCACAGGCGCGCTGCTGGACAACGAAACCATCCAGGTGGACCTCGCCGAAATGGACGAGGACATCAACATGCGTGAGGCGCTGATCCGCCGCGCGGTCTTGGAGCACGTCGCCGTCAACCCGCAGCAGGAGCTGTCGTTCAGCCTCATCATGGTCTCCGTCGTGCAAGACGCGGAGCGGTGCGGCGACCTCGCCAAAAGCATCGCCAAGGCGACGGCGCTGTCCACGGCGCCGCGGATGGGCGCCCACGTCGGAGAGCTATCCGCCATCCGGGACCGCGTGCACGCGCAGTTCCCGCGCGTCCACGCCGCCTTCTCTGCTGGCGACCGCCAGGGCGCGAACGAGGTGATGGCCGAGCACGAGGCGCTCAAGCGCGACATCGGCGTGTACCTCCAGGCCCTCGCGAGCGCGACGGACCTGACGCCCAACCAGGCGCTCGTCCTCGGGATCTCCGCTCGTATGATCGGCCGGGTCTCCAGCCACCTGTCCAACATCATCTCGGCCGTCGCGCTCCCCTTCGATCAACTCCGCCGCGCCCCGCGCGAGTCCGGCGGCGATCGATAACCCTCTTTTCAGACTTCCCCACCCACGTTCATGGCCACCCCCACCCGCCCTCACGACGAGGACCACACCGACCTCAAGACGGGCGTCGTCCCCCTCACCGATGACGACCTCGATGGGGACCCGCTGACGCCTGCCCAAGGGCTGCCGCTGTGGGTCCGCATCCTGCTCCTGATCGGCGTGATGATGATGTTCATCGTCGCGCTGGAGCTCATGGGCGACGGCATCAAGGGGCTGGGCAAGAGCTCGTTCGACCTCGAAGGCATCCTCGCGAAGGCCACAGGCAGCGCGTTGCTCGGTCTTATCACGGGCATCCTCGCGACGAGCTTGGTCCAGTCGTCCTCCACGACGACCTCGATCGTGGTGAGCCTCGTGGCCACAGGCGTGCTCTCCGTCGAAAGCGCGATCCCGGTCATCATGGGCGCCAACATCGGCACGACGGTGACCAACACCATCGTCTCGATGGGCCACATTACGCAGCCGGAGGAGTTCCGCCGCGCGATGGCGGGGGCTACCGTCCACGACTTCTTTAACTGGCTGGCCGTCCTCATCCTGCTCCCGCTGGAGCTCCTCTTCGGCATCATCTCGAAGCCCGCGACGGCCCTCGCCAACTCCATCCCGGGCGTCGAAGGCGGCGGCCTGGGCGACACGCCGTTCGACATGTTCGCGAAGTGGATCGGCGGCTCCTTGCTGGGCGAGAACCCGTGGTTGATTGCGGGACTCGGCCTGCTGCTGCTGTTCATCGCGCTCCGCTACCTCGTGGTGCTGCTCAAGAGCATGGTGCTCGGCCGCAGCGAGGGCGCGCTCGACAAGTACATCTTCGGCAAGCCGCTTCTGGCGATGGGTTTCGGACTGGTGCTGACGTTTCTCGTGCAGTCCTCGTCGGTCACGACGAGCCTCGTGGTGCCCCTGATCGGCGCAGGCGTCCTGACCGTCCGGCAGGTGTTTCCGTACATGCTCGGCAGCAACGTCGGGACCACGGCCACGGCGCTTCTGGCAGCGCTGGTCGCCATCTCCGGCGGCGAACCGGCGGCCGTGGCGGGGCTCACCATCGCGCTGTGCCACATGATGTTCAACGTGTTCGGCATCGCCATTGTCTACCCGATCTCGTTTATCCGCGAGATCCCGATCCGGATGGCGGAGTTCATCGGCGACCTCGCGTTCAAGAACCGCTTTTACGCCATCGCCTACCTGTTGGGGCTGTTCTACGCGCTCCCGCTGGTTCTGGAGTTCGTCCTCGGCGCGATCCGGTAACCTCTGGCGATCCTCGGAGAGCCTCTGGCGGCTGCGGTCGCCAGAGGCTCTTTGCTTGTTTTGTGCCAGCGGAGGGGCGCCGCGTCTACTAGAACCCTACGCTAGTCGGGAGTGGAGTCCGGGCATGCCACGTCGGCGCGGGGGCGCGGCCTCTGGCGGTTGGGGCCATTGACGGCGATCTCGAAGCGCATGCAGTCGAGCTGTTGTCCCTCGAGCCCTAGAAGGTGGACCGTCCCGGTGAGAACGCGGAGCGAGTCGGTGGGGGCGCGGTCGGCGAGGTCCAACGCCAGAGGCAGATCGACGGTCTCGGTCCGGGCGCCGAACGAGCGATGCGTCACCGTCCCGGCCGACGCATGGCGCGGGACCTCGGCGGCGAGGTTCACGCGAGCGGGCGTCGGCTCCGGTTGCGGGCACGGGGTCCGCACGCAGTAGTGCGCGACGCGCTGGTGGACCTGAACCCGGAGCGTCAGGACGGTCCGGCTGCCGTCCCGTGCGATGGCGTCCGGCGCGATCACCGCGTTGCTGATGGAGAGGGGAGGCGGGACCGCGCCAGAGGCCAGGAGCAGGAGAAGGACGACGTGCAGCATGGATCTGGCGCCAGAGGCTATTCGGCCAGGCGACTGACGACGCCTCTCGCGATGGTCTCCATCTGATCGAGGTTGCACACCTGCTGCCGGGGCTCGTAGCTGTAGTCCGCAGACTTGAGCTCGACCATGTCCACGCCGCTGGCGACCGTGAGGATGCTGTTCTGGTTCTCCAGCGGGCTCAGGTCGTGGATGACTCGCGTGGCGGCGTCGCCGAGGCCTGAGATGTCGCGGCGGCTCCGCTGATCCGCGAAGTTCATCGAGGCGCTTTGCGCGGCGAGAGCGGTGCGCTCGTTCGAGAAGTGCGAGACGAGGAGGATGAGCCCGCCCGACTGCCCCTGGCGGTTGTACGTCCGGTTGCAGTTCTGGCCCTCCGTCTCAAACGGAGTGGACTTGACCCGAAGGCCCGTGACGCCGCACACGCGTTCCACCTCGGCGAGCGGCAAGATCACGTCGCAGTCCGCCAGAGGCGTGACCTCGGGCGCGGCCTGGGGTGCAGGCGTCGCCTCCGCCTCGGCGACGTTCTCGCGCCACTCCGCGATCGCGCCAGAGGCCCACGCGGGAGGTTCGAGGGGATCTGGCTCGCCATAGACGCCCGCGCCGGCCAGCCGTGAAAGGCCGCTGGCGTCGAACAGCCCCCACACGTCCTCGACGGTCATTTCCGGGTCCTGAGCCCGTACGATGACGTGGAAACGGTCGGCCAGAAGGATGTAGGCCTCTGGCGCGCCTGAGGATGGCGTGTAGCTGCGCCCGACGCCGCCCTCCAGCGTTCGCGCCTCGCTGACCTCGCCCGTCGTGCTGATGCTGAGGCCTTCGCCGGTCATGACTGCGCGCCTGTGCCGCTCAAGACTGCTCGGGTTGTCGACGTAGTCGTACACCGAGAACTCGACCTCCTGGTCCATCGTCGGCGGCATCCGGTAGCGCACGTTGGCGTAGCTGTAGCTGTATTCGGATTCGCTCTCGCTGTCGTTGAGGCCGATCGACCTCAGGTTGGGCTCGCGGCCTCCGAGTTCGGCCGGGTAGTACGCCAGAAGCTGTGGCGGCGTAAGCCTCTGGCGGACCGCTGGATCGTCCGATACCAGCCGGACTTCGACGGGGCCGCTGGCGCTAGAAGCCGTCACGGCGGCGGAATCGCCAGGGGCGGGATCTCCGCCGCAGGCGAGGAGAGGGAGGGCGGCAAAAGTCAGGAGAACGCGAGTCATCACGAGGGGGGAGGAGAGGGGAGGTCTGGCGCCAGAGGCCGGGGCGGATCAGCCCTGAAGCCGGAGCGTGCCGTCGGGCTCGAATCGGATGTCATCGGTGCAGGCGAGCGGTGTTGTCTCTTCCTGGTTCTCTGCGCGGTTGCGCCCGTGACGCCCTGCCGCGCGGCTGATCGTGTTGAGGGTCGTCGTGATGGCGGCAATGCCGAACGGATCGGCAAAGACTCGCAAGAGGCTGCTCGGGCCCCCCGTGATGTCCGCGATGTGGAGGGTGAGCGCCCCGCCGTCGCACAGGGCCACCACCTTAAAGGTGATGTCCACGTCGTTCATGCGCCGCACACTCCCGCTGGTGTTGAGGTCCGCTTTCGCGGTCACCATATTGAGCAGCGTGGCATGGCGCCGCATTGAAAGGTGCTGTGGACCGCGCCTACGCCCCCACTTGTACGGATCCAGGGGTTGGCCTGTCGCGATGAGGTGGCCCATCGAGGCTTCCAGCATGGAGCGAAGCGTCTCTCCGGGGATGACCTCAGGCATCATCGGGATGGTGACGCGCGCGCCGTCCAGGTTCCACGAGGGCGATGCGCGCAGGTCTTCATCCGTCGCGACGACCAGCGAGGGCGTAGACGCGCGGTCGTTGCGCAGCCACGTCGGCTCCAGTTCTTGGTCGTAGATGTGGAGCGCCTCGCTCCAACTCCCGGTCGAGTTGACGACCAGCGCCACGCGATCGATGCACCAGTCGTCTGTGCTGTTGGTGCCGAACTCGATGCGCGAGATGTCGCGGACGGTCGAAATCCCTGGCATCATGATCTCGTAGGTCTCCATCGCTCCACGCCTGCGGTCGTCCCCGCCGCGGTCTATCCAGAACCGTGTGGCGTCGTCGGATGCCGTCGCAACGGCAGCGCCTCCGGTACTAGTTCCCGGCGCCGAGGTGGCGTTGCCTCTGCGGTCCTCTGGCGAGTGGAGGCGCACCCAAACCTCGCCCTCGGTCCCGCCGCCCTCCACGTTGCAGGTGTGGACGCGGATCTGCGTGCGCCAGACCGGCACACGGTCCAGAAGGGCCTGGGGCGAGAGCGGGGCGAGCGTCGCCGTCTGAATCTGAACGGGCGCGACGCGAGGCGACGGCTCGGGAATGGGCTGCGTGGGGCGGGTCGGGATCGGGCTCGGCCTCCGTACGTCGGGGAGCGGGCGGATCTGTGCGGCAGACGCCAGAGGCCAGAGGACGAGCAGTAGGAGAGCGTATCGCATGGCGGCGTCGGGCTGAGGAGGGGGAGGCAGACTGCCTCTACCTACCGGACTTCTCCCGACATACCGTCAAGGCGCGACGACTCTTCCGCCGCCCGTGGTGGCCTGCGTCGCCAGAGGCCCGCACGAAAAACGCCCCGGCTGCACGGGGCAACCGGGGCGCGGGCCTCTGGCGGTTTCGCCAGAGGCCGAAGCGTCAGGAGACGTTATGCGGTCTCGTCGCCTTCGTCCACGACTTCGAAGTCGGCGTCCTGGACCGTGTCGCCGTTGGCGTCGGCCACAGGCTCACCGTCCGCAGCGGGGGCGCCGTCGCCTCCGGCCTCGGCCTGCTGGGCGCGGTAGAGGTCCTCGCTCGCAGCGCTCCACGCGGCGTTGAGCTGCTCAATCGCGGAGTCGATCTCGTCCACGTTCTGAGCCTTCTGGACTTCCTTGAGGCGCTCCAAGCCACCCTGGATGGCTGCCCGCTTCTCGTCTGGGAGCTTGTCGCCGTACTCGGCGAGGTTCTTCTCCGACGAAAAGATGAGGCTATCCGCTTGGTTGAGCTTGTCCACGCTCTCCTTTTTGCGGGCGTCCTCGGCAGCGTTCTCGCGAGCGGCCTTCCGCATGCGCTCGATCTCCTCCTCGGTCAGACCAGAAGAGGCCTCAATGCGGATGGACTGCTCCTTGCCCGTCGCCTTGTCCTTCGCGCTGACGCTCAGGATGCCGTCGGCGTCGATGTCGAAGGTGACTTCAACCTGGGGCAGACCGCGCGGGGCGGGGGGGATCCCGTCGAGGTGGAAGCGGCCGATCGTGCGGTTGTCGATCGCCATCGGGCGGTCACCCTGCAGGACGTGGATCTCAACGCTCGGCTGGTTGTCGCTTGCGGTGGAGAACGTCTCCGACTTCCGCGTCGGGATGGTCGTGTTGGCGGGGATCAGCGCGGTCATGACCGCGCCGAGCGTTTCGATGCCGAGGTTGAGCGGCGTGACATCGAGCAGGAGCACGTCCTTGACGTCGCCTGAGAGGACGCCGCCCTGAATGGACGCGCCGACTGCGACGACCTCGTCCGGGTTGACGCTCTTGTTCGGCGCCTTGCCGAAGAACTCCTGCACGACCTCCTGAATCTTCGGGATCCGCGAGGAGCCGCCGACAAGGATGATCTCGTCGATGTCGCTCTTGCTGAGTCCGGCGTCCTCCAGAGCCTTCTTCATCGGCGGGATGGTGCGCTGCACCAAGTCGTCCACCAACTGCTCGAACTTGGAGCGGGAGAGGTCCAGCGTGAGGTGCTTCGGGCCGTCCTGGGTTGCCGTGATGAACGGCAGGTTGACCGTCGTGGAGGCCGCGCTGGAGAGCTCGATCTTGGCCTTCTCGGCCGCCTCCTTCAGGCGCTGAAGCGCCATCGGGTCCTGGCGGAGGTCGATGCCTTCCTGGGACTTGAACTCGTCCGCGATGTAATCGATGAGGCGCTGGTCGAAGTCGTCGCCGCCAAGGTGCGTGTCACCGTTGGTGGACTTGACCTCGAACACGCCGTCGCCGAGTTCGAGAATGGAGATGTCGTAGGTGCCGCCGCCAAGGTCGTAGACCGCAATCGTGGAGTCGGCTTCGTCCTTCTTGTCCAGGCCGTAGGCGAGAGCAGCGGCGGTCGGCTCGTTGAGGATGCGCTTCACGTCGAGGCCAGCAATCTGACCGGCCTCCTTGGTCGCCTTGCGCTGCGCGTCGTTGAAGTATGCCGGGACCGTGATGACGGCCTCGGTCACGCGCTCGCCGAGGTAATCCTCTGCGGTCTGCTTCAGCTTGCCGAGGATCATCGCCGAGATCTCCTGCGGCGTGTACAGCTTGTCGTCAATAGAGATGCGGGCCGTTCCACCTTCGCCCTTGGAGACCGTGTATGGGACGGTCTTCAGCTCGGAGCTCACCTCGTCGAAGCCACGGCCCATGAAGCGCTTGGCCGAGAAGATGGTGTTCTGCGGGTTGGTGATCGCCTGCCGCTTGGCGGGGGCGCCCACGAGGCGCTCGCCGTCTTTTTTGAATGCTACGACGGAGGGCGTCGTCCGGCCGCCCTCCGCGTTGGGGATGACGACGGGCTCGTCGCCTTCCATCACGGCGACGACGGAGTTCGTCGTGCCGAGGTCGATGCCGATAATCTTGCTCATCTTGGGAAGAGAAATCTGGGTTGGGAGGTGGTGTGGCTACGCAATCGCTGGCGGGAGGATCCGCGCGCCAGAGGCTGGCAGCGTGTCAGTCGTGCGAAGACGTGCAAGCGCCGTGCCACGTCCGTTATTGCAACGAGTCCTCACACTCGCCTCTGGCGCTACCTTTGCGCCCCGCACCGCCCCCCGAGGTCCCATCCCCGGCCTGTGAAGCACGTCCCCAACGCCCTCACCATCGGTCGCATCCTGGTCGCGCCGCTCAGCCTGTACCTGCTGTGGACGGGCACGTTCTGGGGGCAGTTTAGCGGTACGACTCTTTTCATCCTTGCCGCCATCACCGATTGGCTGGATGGGAATCTGGCGCGGAAGTACGGCGTCGGCTCGCGGCTGGGGCAGTTTCTGGATCCTCTGGCGGACAAGATCCTCGTTCTGGGGGCTTTCCTGCTCGTGCCGTTCCTGGCGCCGCTGGATGCCAGCCTGACACGGCCGCTGGGAGCGTGGCTGCCGTGGCTCGCCATCGGCGCCATCGCAGCGCGTGACGTCGGCGTGACGTGGCTCCGGTCGGTGTACGAGCGGCGCAACCGGCCACTCCGCACGCTGAGCGCAGCGAAGTGGAAAACGGCGTGGCAGCTCACGTTCCTGATCTCCGTCTTCGTGTTCCTGACGGCCTCTCACGGCCGCGACCTGGACGGCTTCTTCGGAGGGCTCTTCCGGTTTACCTACGCCACGTTGACGAGCATCGGGCCGCTGATCTTTCTCCTCGTGACGTCTGCGATCACTGTGTACACGGGCGTGCTGTACTTCACCGGTAGGGAGGAGTCGGACTTGGTGTAGGGCCAGTGGGGAGGGGCCAGTAGTGAGTGGTAGTCTGGACCCCAACACAGATGGCCTCTGGCGCCAGAGGCTTAGCGTACCCGCGTGGTGCAGCTCACCTCGCCAGAGGTCACCCGGATGGTATCGCCGGGCTTCCAGTCCGTCTCGAAGATGTATGCTTCGCGGCCGGGTGCTGACCGCGCGTATTGCTCGGCCGCGCGCCGCGCCAGAGACGTGACACGTGAGTCCCCGATGGCCGCGATCTCGCGGAAGTCGTCTGCCAGGCACCAGTACACGGCTCGGGCTCGGACGCCTCTCGGGGAGCCGACGGACTCGGCGCGGTGTCTCGCGAGCGCAAACAAGCTTGGCGCGTGCGTCGCCTGATAGCTCGTGGCCTGTCGGTAGAACGTCGCGGCATCGCCGTAGCCTCTGACAGCGCGGGCGTACGCGAACTCGGCACGCTCGGCGCCAGAGGCTGCGTTGGTCAGCGCGCGGTCGTAATAGGCCTCTGCTTGCTCGTGGTCGCCGCGGGTCCACGAGCGCACGAAGAGCGCGTAGAGTTGTGTGGGATCAGCGATGTCAGTTGTCACGCAGTCCAAGAGCCGGTCCACGACGGCGTCGGGCTCACCGCCTGCTTCGGCTACCTGCTCTGGAAGCCGCGAGGCCGTGCCGATCAGCGTGCGGACATCGGCGGCTGGCTCGCAGTCATCGTAGTCGCCTCTGGCGAACGCGGCGAGGAGCGGCTCCAACGATGACACGGACGGCGTGGCTGCAACCGGGGTGCGAATCACCACCGCAAGCTGACGCAGGTAGTCGGCATACGCCGAGTCGTCCATGGGCTCAGCCAGAGCCTCCAAGAAGCTCGCATGGGCCTCTGGCGCCTCGATGAACTCGCCAGAGGCCGTTGCGAGGCGGCGCAGGTACCAATCGTCCAGGCTGTCCGGTTGCGCGTCGAAGGCGCGTCTCAGGGCGGCGAACTCGCGCTCGGGCGCGTCCGGGTACGCATCCGCGTGGGTGATGAAGAAGAGGCTCTCGCGGAGGTCGCGTGTCCACGTCTCGGGCTCGGCGCCAGAGGCGCGGAACGCTCGGAGACCTCTGGCGCGCAGTGCAAGTGCGGAGTCCAGCCGGGAGCGGCGGTCTCCTTCGTCCGCGAAGTGCTCGTAGACGGTGGCGAGCCGCTCGAACGCACGGTCATCGGGCTCCCCGCCTGTGTACAGTGGCGCCTTGTCGACGAGCCACCGGAGGTAGACCGCTGCACCGCAGTAGGCATCGCGGCGGGTCTCAGGAGCCGAGTCCGCGTTCGCGTTGCGGTAGTACTCCGCGGCGAGGCTGTAATTCTGACGCTCGCTCTGCAAGGGCTGGTAGGCGGCCTCGGGGCACAACTCGCCCTCCGTTGCTAGCGCCACCGCCGCTGAGGCCACTGGCGCCACGTCGGGTGCTGAAGGGGGAGCAGCAGAGCAGGCAGCGAGGGCAAGGAGCGTCGCCAGAGGGAGGTGTGAGCGCATGGTCAGTTGCAGGCCGTTGCTCGGAGACCGCCAGAGGCTCGAAACGTTGCTCTCCTTGGAAGCCCCTGCCCGATCTCGCGCTGCCTGACCTTGCAAAAAAGCGGCCGCCCCCGAGGTGGGAGCGGCCGCAGTCGCCAGAGGCAGGCCTCTGGCGGAGTGCGAGACGCGAGACTTAGCGCACGCGCGTCGTGCAGGAGACCGAGCCGGAAGAGGCGCGGATGCTCTGACCGGGCGACCACCCCTTGAAGAAGTAGTCATCGCGGCTTGGGCCAGCGCGGTTATAGCCCGCAGCCGTCCGGCGCGCAGCACTGGCGACGCGTGGGTCACCCGTTGCGGCGACGTTGCTGAAGCGGTCTGCGAGGCACCAGTATGCGGCGCGGCCGTCTACGCTGCCTGGGCGGCCGATGCCGCTGGCGTAATCACGGGCCTGCGCGAACAGCGTCGGGCCGTGGTTGGGCTGGTAGGAGAGGGCCTGCGCGTAGAGCGACGACTTGCTCCCGGCGCCAGCGGCGGCGCGGGAGTAGTAGAAGTCCGCACGCTGCGCGTTATTGGCGGCCTTCGCGATGGCCTGGTTGAAGTAGTCCTCAGCCTGCGTGCGGTCACCGCGACGGTAGGAGCGGCGGAACAGCGCGTACAGCTGGCTCGCGCTCAGCTGATCGATGCTGCCTGCGACGATCTCGTCGAAGTACGTGTCCTGGATCGCGTCCGGGTCGCCGCCGGCCTCGGTGATGAGGTCGGGGAGCTGGTTGGCCGTGCCGAAGATGGTGCGGCGCTCAGACTCGGTGAGGGACTGCGGGTCGGCCTGGTACTTCGCCACGAGGTCCGCGACGGCGTCCGGCGTCACGCCCTGGGACGGATCGGCTGGCGGCGTGCGCGAGAACTCGACGAGCTGCGCGATGTAGGTCTGCGTGCTCGCGTCGTCGAAGCTCGGGGCGAGCGTCTCGAGGTAGTCGGCGCGCTCCATCGGGTCCTCAATCACCTCGGCGGAGATGTTGACGAGCTGCTGGAGGTACCAGTCGTCCAGGCTGTCCGGCTGCGCTTCGAACGCGCGGTTGAACGCGGCGTACTGGCGCTGGCTGGCGTCCTCGTACACGTCAGCGTAGGAGTAGAAGAAGTAGCCCTCGCGCAGGTCGCGCGTGTACTGGTCAAAGCTGACGCCAGCGGCCTCCATGGCGGCTTCGCCGCGGGCGCGCATTGCGAGCGACTCGTCCAGGAATTCCTTCTTCTTGGCCTCGTCCTCTACCTGCGTGGAGTAGAACTCGTACACATTGGCGAGGCGGAGGAAGTTGCGGTCGTCCGGGTCGCCGCCGGTGAACAGCGGGTCGTTCTCAACGAGCCACGTGAGGTAGACCTCGGACGCGCAGAAGGCGTCCAAGCGGGCGTCAATGTTCTCTTCCTCCGCGGAGTTCGCGTTGCGGTAGTACTCCGCTGCAAGGCTGAAATTCTGCCGCGTGCTCTCCAGAGGCGTGTAAAAGTTTTCGGGGCAGACGCCGTTGGCGGCAACCGTCGGCTCCATCGTGGTAGGCGTGGAGGTGTCGACGACGACGGTGTCGGCGGGCGCAGGCGCGGCGCAGGCGGCGAAGAGCAGCGCCAGCGGCAACGCGAGCAGACCCAGGGGGCGGGCGGCGGAACGGAGCATGAAACGTGTAGGGGTGAGATAACGAGAGAGAGGGACTAGCCGAGGCGGCGGCGGATAAACCAGCGCTCACCGAAGTTGAACGTGAACGTGCCGCGCCAGAAGCGGTCGCGGACGAGTACGCCCTCCGTCTCCCCTCGGGTCCCGACCTCGAAGCCGAGGTCGACCCGCGCGCCGGCAACGCGCGTGGGGAGGGAGAGGCCGCCGGTGAGCGCGTACGTCATCACGTCCTGGGCCTCTGGCGACATGAAGCCGGTCTCAGTGTAGGCGCCGAGGCGATAGTTGACGCGCTGGAAGTAGCTCGCATTGCGCTCGCCGCCGCCGGGCACCCACTCCAAGCCGGCGCCGACGCGCCAGCGGCTGCGCAGGTCCGAGGCGCCAGAGGCGTCGTAGCCGCCAAAGGCGAAGTCGCTCTCGAAGTCCTGCCAGGGCTCATAGACGACGTCCGTGGCGACGAGGAACTTGGGGCTGTACTGGTAGGAGATGCCGCCTCTGGCGGTGAGCGGAACGGTAACGTCGCCGTCCGACTGCGTGGAAAGCGTGTCGCGGTCCAGGTTGGCACCGAGAAGGCTGGAGCGCGAGGCGTTCAGCTTGGTCGGAAGCGTAAAGGCGGCGGAAAGCGTGAGCGCGTCGGCTTCGCGGCCGAGGTTGCGGAGCGAGGCGGCGGCTCCGAACGTGCCGGTAAAGCCGTACATCCGCGTCGAGAGCGATTCGCGTGTTTCCAAAAACGCCGAGCCGCCTTCGGGAAACTCCGTCCGCTGCAGGTACTCCACCGTCCCGACAAGCGCCTCCGCGCTCGCGCCGACCGTCAGCACGTCGCCAATGCGAGTACCGATGCCGATGGAGAGCCGCTGCAAACCGCCCTGACCCTCCAGGTTCGCGCGGTATGGCGTTGGTTCGTCGCCGTCGATGGCGATTTCGCCTTCCTCTGCCGCGCGGTAGTCCACGCGCGAGTACGGGCGGTACGCCAACGTCAGCCCGGTCCGGCCAGGGTAGAGCGGGATGCCAAGCTGGACAAGCCCGAGGTCCCCTGCGGTCGCCTCCGAAGTCGCGTCAGCAGCGTCGGTCGAGCGCACGCCGCGCACGCCGGCCGAGGCCGTAAACGTGGTCAGCGATTGGTCGGCGCCAAGCGCGGGGTTCGCGAGACCGTTATAGATCCCGGAACGGATGGCGACGCCCGCCAGGCCCATCGCCTCCGCCTGCGAGGTCGAGAAGTCGTACCGCTGCCCGAGGGCGAAGCGGGAGTAGGCGGAGCCGTAGTCGTTCGAGGCCTGCGCGAGGGCAGGGCCGCTGGCGAGACCGAGGGCGGCGAGAAGGAAAAGAGAGCGGAGCATCGGAGAGGGCAGCAGTCAGGAGATCAGGTCAGGCGCGAAACGTTGCTCTCAGGCGGGAGGCCCGCCGATGGTGACAAGCGAGAGGCGCGGACGGCGGAGGTCTCCCTCGACGGCGTCTTCGACGATGACAGGCAGAACGCCCAGGTCCAGCGGGTTGTTGGGAACGCCGATCTCAAACCCCGTGATGGCGAACCGGCCAAGCAGGACGGACTGGAGCAGCGTGTTAAAGGACTGGTTCGAGAGGTTGTTGTCTCGGAACACGATCTCGGTGGCGTCCTGCTCGACGGCCTGGCTCAAAATGGGCGTCCTTGTCCCGTCCTCCAGCACGGAGTAGAGCACGACCGTCTGTGGCAGCGGGCGGTTGTAGCCCATCGGGCCATCGAGCAGGCTGCGGTCGAGCGGCACGCGGATCTTCGCGCTCGCCAGAGGCAGGTTTTCGAAGGCGGAGATATCGAAGTCCAGCGCCAGAGGCATGCTCGCGCCGCCGCGCAGGAACATCCGGCCGGGTGTGTCCATCGCGTCGCCTCTGGCGAGCGCGGTGTAGACCTCCACGAGCGGGTAATCCACGGTGTCGCGCGTGGTCTCGCCGTCGTCGTCGTAGTCGGCGCCGATCAGGCGGATGGAAGACTGCGAGGCGTTAAAGCCGAAGACGGCGCCCGTGGTCATGCCGGCGGGAGTAGAGCCGCTGGCGGTGCGGATCTGGAAGCCTTCGAACAGCGAGTCCAGGCTGTCGCGCAATACGACGGTGTTCGCCGCGATGTAGGACTGCGGCAGGTCGATGGTGACGAGCGTGTCCTGCGGCGAGAGCGTCGCCGTGGTGAGGAGGTCGCCCGTCGCGAGCGTCGTGTCGGGCGGGAGGCCGTCCGGCGACCACGCCGGCGAGGGGTCGATCTGGCGAACCTCGACGGGCAGCGACGCGAGCGTGTCGCCGTAGGTCTCGGCGCGGCGGAGCAGGATCTGCACCTGCGCCAGAGGCCGGTCCCCGAAGTCGGCCGGCTGCGTGATCGACCGGGCATCGACGTACGCCGTCGCCTGCACGTCTCCAAAGCGGTCGTCGGTCATCGCGCCGACGAGGACGCGCGTCTGGAGAGGCGTGCCGGTACCGTTGGCGAACCCGCCCGTTACGGCCTGCTCATCGCCAAAGCTGAGGGTGGAGGCCGAGACCAACTGCGCGTTGGGGTCGGACGTCTCGTCACCGATTAGCGAGAGGCCGACGCCGGAGGGGTCCTGGCAGGCGGCGAGGGAGAACGCGAGAGCCGCGAGGGCAAGCGGGGCGGCGGAGCGGAGCGACAGGGTCACGGAGCGATGCGGGGAGAGCAGGCGGAGTCCTCCCCAACGCGGCCACGGCGGGTTTCGCATGGGCCGCTGCGGAGGGCATCCGAGACTACCCGCGCCTCTGGCGGGGGACTCTGCGGTTCCTGAGAAAACGAGGCGCTTCCACGGGTGGTTGTGGCCCGTCGCCAGAGGCCACGAGAGCGCGTGGGATGGCAGATAGGCAAACCGAGAACGGGAGGGTGCCGCGCCGCCTCTGGCGCTTGGTTGTAGCGCGATCCGCGACGGCACCTGACGAGTGTTGATAGTTCCTTCACATCCTGTACATTCGGCGTACTCCGCCAGAGGCGGACCCGTTCTCCCGCACTGCGCTCCCCTGCTATGACCGTCTACGACGCCGATCACATCCGCAACGTCGCCCTCGTGGGCCATCAGGGGACGGGCAAGACGACCCTGGCCGAGGCCATGCTCTACGCCTCTGGCGCGATCCCGCGCATGGGCGCGGTGGAGGACGGGAGCACCCGCAGTGACTACCACGAGTCCGAGCAGGAGCGCGGCATGAGCGTGTTCACTAGTCTGCTCCACGCCGAGTGGAAGGGGCACAAGATCAACGTGCTGGACACGCCCGGCTACCTCGACTTCTCGGCCGAGACCATCACGGCGCTCAAGGTGGCCGACACCGCCATCTTCGTCCTCGACGCGGCCGAAGGCGTGCAGGTCGGGACCGAGCTGGGGTGGACGTATACCGAGATGACGGAGACGCCGGCGATGTTCGTCCTCAACAAGCTGGACGGGCCGGGGTCGGACTTCGAGGACGCGCTCGCGCGCGTGCAGCAACGCTTCGGTCACGCCGCCACGCCAGTCCAACTCCCGGGCGGGACCGGCACGCGCACGATTATCGACGTCCTGCTGATGAAGCAGATTCGGTTCGCACCCGACGGCTCGCAGACCGTGGAGCCCATCGACGAGGCGTTTGCCGAGCGGGCCGCCGCACTCCACAACGAGCTCGTGGAGTCCATCGCCGAAAACGACGAGGGCCTTATGGAACTGTACTTCGAGAAGGGCACGCTCAGCGAGGACGAGATGCGCACGGGCCTGCACCACGCCATGCTCAAGCGGCAACTCTTCCCCATCTTCCTCACGGTCGCGACCGAGAACGTTGGGGTCTCGCGGCTCATGGGCTTTATCGACAACGTGTGCCCGTCGCCGGCGGAGATGCCGCCTCCGCACATGGCCTCTGGCGCGGTCCACACCTCGCCAGAGGCGGACCCTGTCGCGTTCGTGTGGCGCACCATGCACGAGGAGCACGTCGGCGAGTTCTCCTTTCTGAAGGTGTACGATGGCACGCTGGAGCCGGGGATGGACCTGGAGAACGCCAGCGACGGCCACGGCGAGCGGCTCGGGCAGCTTTACGCCATCAACGGCAATGCGAGGGACTCCATCGCGAGGCTTCCTGCGGGCGACATCGGCGCGACGGTCAAGCTCAAGAGCACGGGCACGGGCGACACGCTGCGCAAGAAAGGCTCAGACGCCGTGATCCAGGCCATCGAGTACCCGGAGCCGCGGATGCGCCTGGCGGTCCGCGCCAAGCGGCAGGGAGAGGAGGACAAGATGGCGCAGGGCCTGCACCAACTCGTCAAGGAAGACCCCAGCCTGCTCGTGGAGCACGACGCGCACCTGGGGCAGATCACGCTCGGCGGGCAGGGACAGATGCACCTCGACATCGCGAAGTACCGCATGGCGCACCGGTCCGGCGTAGAGGTCGAGTTCGATCAGCCGCGCATCTCCTATC
Organism: Rubricoccus marinus; assembly: GCF_002257665.1. NCBI lineage: Bacteria > Pseudomonadati > Rhodothermota > Rhodothermia > Rhodothermales > Rubricoccaceae > Rubricoccus > Rubricoccus marinus. The sequence goes on from NZ_MQWB01000001.1 coordinate 1,193,062, forward strand.
GCGAGACCGTGCAAGGGGAGTCCCGCACGTCTTACCGCCACAAGAAGCAGACGGGCGGGGCCGGGCAGTTCGCCGACATCTCCATCATCGTCGCGCCTCTGGCGGGGGAGGAGTACGCCCCGCCGAGCGGGATGAAGGTGCGCAAAACGCACCAGGTGACGACCGACTGGGGCTCGACGGTAGAACTCGTCGACGCGATCGTGGGCGGCGTGATCGACATGCAGCGGTTCACCGGCGCGATCCTCAAAGGCATCGGTGACGCGTTGCGGCAGGGGCCTGTGGCCGGCTACCCCGTCGGCGACGTGCGCGTGGTGGTCTACGACGGCGGCATGCACCCCGTGGACTCCAACGAGAACGCGTTCAAGACGGCGGCCAAGATGGCCTTCCGCAACGGCTTCCGCGAGGCGCGGCCGACGATTCTGGAGCCGATCGTGGAGCTGGAGGTCAAGGTGCCAGATGCTCAGATGGGAGACGTGTTGGGAGACCTCAGCACCCGGCGTGCGCGCATCCAGGGCATGGACGCAGACGGCCCGTTCCAGGTCATCCGAGCCCACGTCCCTGAAGCGGAGCTGTACCGCTACTCCACAACGCTGCGCTCGCTTACCCAGGGTCGGGGCCTCCACCGCGCAACGTTTTCCGCGTATGAGCCCATGCCGCAACACGTCCAAGCGGATCTCGCGACCCGCCGTGGGGCGGACGACGACGAGTAAGGCCAGTCCTGTGCTTCGTCTCTGACGCCAGAGGCGAGAGCAGGCAGAGAGGGCGAGGCCGGTGTGGTCAAGGAAGCGCGTGGGCGCCAGAGGCCGGAAGGCTCGCAGGAACAGGTATGTCCGCATGAAGCGCTCTCGAAATGACGCATTGCGGAAACTCGACTTGCCGCGTTGCGTCATATTGCCAGCACAGCACTCCACACCATGCCCCGACTCATCAAACGCTACGGCTCTCGAAAGCTCTACGACACAGAAGCCAGCGAGTACGTCTCTCTCGACCGCGTCGCCGCATTCGTCCGTGACGGCGAGGACGTTCGCATCGTCGACAACAAGACGGGCGAGGACGTGACCGTCGCCATCCTGAGCCAGGTGATCGCGGAGGAGGGGCGAAACGGCGGCAGCCTCTCGTCCACGTTTCTGCACGACCTCGTCCGCATGGGCGAGCGGGCCATCCGCACCGGTGCGGAGACCATCACTCGGGCCGAGGAAACCGTCGGCGCTGTTGTCGGTGGGGCGCGCAAGAATGCCGCCGCCGTCGTCGGGGACGCCCGCCGCCGGATCGCCTCTGGCGCGCCTCTTGGAGACGTGCGCAACGAGATGGAGCGCCTCCGCGCCCGCCTGGACGCCCTCGAAGGCTCTCTTGCCTCTCTCGAAGAGGACGAGCCCAAGCCGCCCGCCGACGCCGGCTGACCGATGCGCGACCCCATCGCCGCGCTCAAAGACGCCGCGCGCGTCGCTTTCGCCAGAGGCCTCTCCGGAGTTGCCGCGGCACAAGACGCGCTTGAGGCCTCTGGCGAGCGCTCCCTCCACACGTTGGGTCTCCCGACCCTGACCGACATCGACCGCCTGCAACGGGCCGTCGCTGACCTCGACCGCGCGGCGAACTCGCTCCGCGATCGTTCCTGAACCTGTACATCCACACAACCCCTCTAAACATGTCGACCACCAAAGAACTCACCAAAGAAATCCGCAACTCCGCTGACGTCGCGGTGACGAACGCGAAAGAGACCGTCGACTCGGTCCGCCGCGGCTTCACCGACGCTGCCGGCAACGTGAAGGACGCCGCCCAGAACGTCTTCCTCGCAGGCCTCGGCGCGCTCGTCGCCGCGAAGGAGACGGGCGAAGAGACCTTCGAGTCCTTTGTTAAGAAGGGCGAGAAGGTGGACCTCGGCACGCTCGGGACCGAGCGCGTCAAGACCATCCGCAAGCAGATCGACGGCGCGACCGACAAGGTTGAGGACGCCGTCAAGGGCCGCGTCTCCGACGCCAAGTACGTCGCCGGCGAGACCGCGAACTCCCTCGAAGACCGCGTCCAGGACGCCGTCGCGACCGTCATGAAGCGCATCGGCGTACCGACGCGTGAGGAGATCAGCGAACTGACCGCCTCCGTAGAGCGCCTCACGGCCCGCGTCGAAGAGGTCAAGGAGGCCCGCTCGCTGGACGCTGCCGCGCCCGCCGCGTTCACCGTCGAGTCCGTCGGTGGTGGCTGGTACGAGATCAAGACCGGCGACGTGGTCGTGGACAAGGTGAAGGGCCGCAAGGCGGTCGCCGCCAAGCTCTCCGACCTCCAGGGCACGGACGAGGTCACGGTCGTCTCCGTCGGAGGTGGCTGGTTCGAAGTCCGCGTCGGCGCCGCCGTCGTCGAGAAGGTCCAGGGTGAGGAGGCTGCCGAGGAGGCCGCCGCCAAGCTCTAGACGTTCTGCTTCTGGCGGCCCGTAAGCCGCCGGGACATCTGCCCCGGGTCGCGTTCTGCGGCTCGGGGCTTTTTTGTGAGCCTCTGGCGCGATGCCGCGGCGCCAGAGGCGCCGAGCGCTAGCCGTGTTCGGGGCGGGTGGGCTCCGGCGCGGCCTCAAGCGCCAGAGGCCTGATCGTCGTTCGCTCGCGCACAAGGCGCGCGGCGTCAGGGCCGTGGTTGAGGATGAGGTCCAGCGAGGAGCACTCCGGCACCCAGCCCTCGAAGGTCTGCCGGTAGGGCCGGTGCTCGTAGCGCAGCACGTGCGTCTCCACGCCCAGCCTCTGGCGGTCGCGCGCGGCCGAGGAGGGGAGTGCGAGCAGCGCGCCCTCGCCAGAGGCGGTCCAGATGTCTGCGAGCGAGGCCGGCGCCTCTGGCGTCTCGGACGCGACGACGAGCTGTGAGGTGGCGCCCAGCCACCGGTGCGTCCACCGCGTCGTCGCGACGGTCAGCGCGCCGAGCGAGGGCCACCGCCCTGTCAGAAGTGCCTCGACCTCGGGCAGCACGTGCTCGGCAAAGGGCGCCATCCCGTACGCAGTCCGCAAGGCGTGGACGTGCTTCCGCGCCCACGCCGTCCCGGCGATTTCCAGCGACGCCAGAGGCTGGCGCTTCCCCGTATGGACGCGGGGGATGGAGAGCCGCTGCGCGCCTGCGGCCTCGCGGATCTGCGCGCGGTTGTAGGCGGCCTGCCGCGAAAACGGGAGCGTGTCCGCGAGCACGACGCGCTCGGCGTGGAGCAGCAGCGCGGCGACCTCTGGCGTCGGGAAGAACTCGGGCGGGCGGACGGCGGTCACGGGCAAGGGGGGGACGGTGCGATCTTGTGGATCCCTCACCGAGGCTCGCCGTTCCCGCGCTCCCTCTCTCGCTGTCATGGATTCGCGCCGCACGTTTCAACTTCTGTTCTGGCTCCTCGCCGGGACCGTCTTCTTCGCCATCGCGGGGACGCTTTCGCTCTACATCGGCCCCGTGGAGGAGTTTTTCCGCCCGTACTACCAGAAGCTGGTGGCCGGCCCGACGTGGACGTACATGGCGCTGCTCCCGCTCGTCACGCTCGCGCTGTACTGGAAGACGCTCGGCCCCTGGCGCTCCATCCTGTTCCTGCTCGCCGCGAGCCTAATCGGCGCCGGGAGCGAACTGCTGGGCACGAACACCGGCATCCCGTTCGCGCCGTACGAATACACGGACCGCCTCGGCCCCAAAATCCTCGGCGACGTGCCGTGGTTCATCCCCACGAGTTGGTACGCCCTCGCTCTGCTCTGCTACGATCTGGGTGGGCGGCTGCGGGTCGGCGTGGCGGGCCGCGCGGTCGCGATGGCCGTGTTTATGATCGTGTGGGACGTGGCGCTAGATCCCGCGATGAACCAGGGCGGCGGCACGTTCATCTTCTGGAACTACCCGGGCGGCGGTCCCTTTTTCGGGATGCCGTGGGTGAACTGGTACGGGTGGTTCGTGACCAGCATCCTGATCTCGCTGGCGTTTGAGATGTTGGGCGGGATGAGGGCCGCGGCGGACCCGTTCGTCGCGAAGTGGGGACCCATCGCGTACGCGCTCAACGTCTTTTTTCCCATCTCGGTCTGCCTGCTGTACGGCCTGCCTCTGGCGGGACTTATCGCCTCGGTCACGCTCGTCGTCGCGCTCGGCGTCGTGTACTGGCGGAGCCAGACGGGCGGGCCGGCCGGCCTGACGATCTACTCCTGATGCCGGGGGCTTCTGCCGCGCCAGAGGCTCCGCAGGCCGGTCCGCGGACGGGCCCCGGCCTCGGCGCCGCGCCCCTGCCGCCGGGGCCTCTGGCGACTCGGGCGGAGGAGGACGCGTTTTTGCGCGAGGCGTTTCGGCACCACAGCCGCACGTTCTCGTTCGCCGCGCGGCTGCTCCCACGCCGCGTGCGCCTCCCCGTCGCGACCGTCTACCTGTACTGCCGGACGGTGGACCACCTCGCCGACGAGCGGGCCTACCGCATCGGCCGAGAGGCCGCGCTGGAAGAGGCCAGCAAGATGCGCCTGGACCTGGACGTGACCCTCGCCGGGCACCCGCCAGAGGGCGGGCCGGACGCGCTCCTCTGGCGCCGGCTCGCGGACGTGCACCGGGAGTTCGAGCTGGACCCGTTCCCGCTCCACCAGCAACTCGATGGCGCGGTCTGGGACCTGGAAGAGACGCCCATCCAGACCAACCAGGACCTGCTGGACTACTCCGACCTCGTCGCGGGAAGCGTGGGAGCCATCGTGCTTCCGTTCCTCGTCCGCGAGGGCGCGGACCGATCCGAACTGGACCGCCCCGCGCGCGCGCTCGGCGCGGCGATGCAGCTCACCAACATCCTCCGCGACGTTGGCGAGGACATCCGAGAGCTCGGCCGCGTGTACCTCCCAGCCGACGACTTGGCGGCCGCCGGCATCTCGCCAGAGGCGCTCAGTCGCGCCGCATCGGGCGAGACGCCGCTCGGGCCTCTGGCGCCGCGCTACGCCGCGCTCGTCGAGGGGCTGATGGAGCAGGCCGAGGCGTTCTACGACGAAGCGGACCGCGGTATCGCGAGCCTGCGCTTTAACGCCAAATGGGGCATTCGAACCGCGCTGCGCACCTACCGAGAGATCCTCAACGAGGTCCGCGCCCGCGGCTACGACAACCTCACGCAGCGCGCGTGGGTGCCGAAGCGTCGCAAGGTGCGGCTCGCCGTAGCGCCCGGGTACGCGCGCCGGCGCCAGAGGCTGAGGGGGTAGACCTCTGGCGCCAGGGGCTCAGGTCGGGTCGCTCGCCAGAGGCGTGGTGTGTTCGGCCTCTGGCGCATCCACGGCCAGCGCGATGTGGAGGTCCTGAAGCTGCTCCGCGTCCACGATGTCCGGCGCGGACGACATGAGCTCGGTCGCCTGCTGCGTCTTGGGGAACGCGATAACGTCGCGGAGCGAGGGGGCGCCCGTGAGGAGCATGACCATGCGGTCCAGGCCGAGCGCGATGCCGCCGTGGGGCGGGCAGCCGTACTTGAGCGCTTCCAGGAGGAAGCCGAAGCGGCGCTCGGCTTCTTCGTCGCTGATGCCGAGAAGCTCGAACATCCGCGCCTGCACGTCGGGCCGGTGGATACGGATGGATCCGCCGCCGATCTCGGATCCGTTGAGGACCAGGTCGTAGGCGCGGGCGCGGACTTCGCCAGGGGCCGAGTCCAAGAGCGCGAAGTCGTCGGGCGCGGGGCTGGTGAACGGGTGGTGCATCGCGTGGTAGCGGCCGCTCTCCTCGTCCCACTCCAGAAGAGGGAAGTCGGTCACCCAGAGGAAATTCCACGGCCCGTCGGCGCCCTCTGGCGCCAACCCGGTCTCTTTCGCCATGTGGACGCGCAGGTCGCCCATCTGCTCGAACACCTTGGGCGCCTCGCCCGCGAGCACGAGCACCAGGTCGCCCGTCTCGGCTCCGACGGCGTCGATGATGCCCTGCATCTTGTCGCGCGAGAACACGGCGTCTTTGACCGAGGCGGTGAAGTCGCTTCCGTCGCTCGGCAGCTTGGCGTAGAAGAGGCCGCCGGCGCCGATCTGCGCGCGGACGGTCTCCTTGTCCAGCTTGTCCATCGGCTTGCGTCCGCGGTCGCCCTCGCCATCGACGCGGATGGCGACGACGGCGCCCCCTTCCTCCAGGATGGACTCGAAGACCTTGAAGTCCGAGCCTCTGGCGATGTCGCTCACGTCGGCGATCTCCATGCCGTAGCGCAAGTCGGGCTTGTCCGATCCGAAGCGGCGGATGGCCTCGGCGTAGGCCATGCGGGGGAACGGCGTCGGGATCTCAATGCCACGCGTGTCCTGCCAGACCTGGGCGATGAGGCCTTCGATGAGGTTGTAGATGCCGTCCTCGGTCGCGAACGTCATCTCGACGTCGATCTGGGTGAACTCCGGCTGGCGGTCGGCGCGGAGGTCCTCGTCGCGGAAGCACTTGGTGATCTGCACGTACCGGTCGAGGCCGCTCATCATGAGGATCTGCTTGTACGTCTGCGGGCTCTGGGGCAGCGCGTAGAACTTTCCGGGGTGCACGCGGCTCGGCACCAGGTAGTCGCGCGCGCCCTCTGGCGTGCTCTTCATCAGAACCGGCGTCTCGACCTCCACGAACGCGTGCTCGTCGAAGTAGCGCCGCGTGCTCTGTGCGAGGCGGTGGCGCAAGAGGAGGTTGTTCTGCAACGCCGGCTTGCGCAGCGCGAGGTAGCGGTACTTCAGCGCGAGGTCGCCGCCCGGGACCGTCGCCTTGGGGTCGCCCACGCTGACCACGAAGGGCGTGACCTCGGACGTGTTGAGCACTTCCATGCCGGTCACGTAGACCTCCACATCGCCCGTCGCCATGTCGGGATTCTTGCGCTCGCGCACGCGGACCTCGCCCTGGATGGAGATCACGTCTTCCATCCGGAGCTTCTCGGCGGTCGCCGCCAGAGGCCCGTCCAACTCGGGCGAGAAGACGAGTTGCGTGAGGCCGTAGCGGTCGCGGAGGTCGATAAAGTTCAGGCCGCCGAAGTTGCGCGCGGTGTCGACCCAGCCCTTGAGCGTGACGGTCGTGCCGGCGTCGGACTCGCGGAGATCGCCGCAGGTGTGCGTGCGGTCGCCGTGCGTGAAGGCGTCGGTGGGCGTGAGGCGGGGCGTGGACATCGGGCGTGCGTCTTGGATGAGGCCGAAAGCTAGACGGCCTCTGGCGAGGGAAACGCGAGAAAGAAAGGAAGAGGGGTCGGGCCCGAACGGGAGGCGGCTACGTCTGAGCATCCGCGGCGGCTGCCCGTGTGGGCTAGCCCGTGCGGGAGTATCCTCCGTGCGCTCGCCGTTCTCTTTAGATCCGATTCCTCTGTGTTCATGCGCGTCTTTCTGTTCCTCCTCTGTCTGCTTCCTTTCGTCGTGGGGCCTTCTGCGAGTGCCCAGACGGATTCGCTTGCAGCAGCGGACCAGGCTCGCCTTGACGCGCTGATTGGAGCTCCCGACGTTGAAGGGCTGCGGTCATGGCAGCGGGAGGGGGACGCTCCAGATGACGTGGGCGCGCTCTTGGAGCGCGTCGATGCGCGGACGGAGGCCGGTTCTGCGGCGGTCAAGACGTACGTGCTCCAGCAGGTGCGGGTGGGCGCGTCATACACCGAAGCGCTTGCAGGCCCAACCGCCGTCCGGCTCTACCAGCGCTTTCTCGAACTCGCGGAAGCCGAGGACTACAACGAGGCACTGGTGTACATCGAGGCCTCGCGGTACTTCCTGGTTCGGCACACCCGAAGCGTGACGGCGATTCTGGACGCGGCCCAACAAAACGTGTTCGACCTCTTGCAAGACGGTCAGTACGTGGCCGCGCGCTCGGCCCTGAACGCCGTCGAGCAGTACATGGGTAGCCGCCACCCGGATCACCGCCCGTTTATCGACAGGCTCAGCACGCAGCGCGTGATCGCAGATGCCCGACTGGAGGACGGGGAGCGCCGCGTCTCGCGCTACGAGCGAAACGAGCCCGCCATCCGGCGTGCAGGGGGCTCGGTCAAGCTCGGTGTGGCCACGCGCTCCGCGCCGGGGTCGGTTAGCCTCGCGTCAGCCGGGGGGAATCTCGATTTCGATGGGTTCGAAGGCGGCGTCACCCTCTCGGTAAACCCCGAGGGGTTCGTCTTCCTGACCCCACGCATCGCGCTCGGCCTCGGCGGTGAACTCACCCGGGCGACGTTCGAGAACCGCGGATCGTCGGACCCCTTCCAACTCGACATCCCGATGGAGACGACGTCGATCTATGGGATGGCTCGCTACATGCTCCGGACGACGGTCGGAGTGAGGCCTTACCTGCAGGCGGGCGTTGGGCAGTTGCGCTCCCGTCGGCGTCGAGCCTCGGGGACGTACATCAGTAGAACCACCGGCGGACCGCTGCCCTTTACGATCCCGGAGCGGAGCGAGGTGGGCATTCAAGTGAGAGCAGCGCTGGGATTGGACTACGTAACGTGCGCGTCGTGTCCGATCTCTCTGGGAGGAGAGTTCGCCGTTCTCCGCAACTCCACCGATGACGCCCTGGTCTCACCGTGGCAAAGCGGCTTCGGCTTCCGCGCCGCGTACTCGTTCTAGGCGGCCTCTGGCGCCAGAGGCGGGCCCAGTGTTAACCCGAGAGACCTTGTACGTCTCGGCCTCTAGCGCGAGTGGGGTCGCTCTCGCCGACACAGTCTCCATGCGTGAGTACGACGAGATCGCCGGCTGGTATGCCCGCGTCCGCGATGCAAACGTGGGTGCGGTCGATGTGCTCAGCTTTGCGCGCCGCCTCCCGCCAGAGGCCCGCGTCCTCGACCTCGGCTGCGGCGACGGCGTCCCGGTCTCGCAGCTCTTGCTCCGCGAGGGCTTCGAGGTCATCGGGCTCGATAGCTCGGCGGAGATGATCGCGCGCTTCCGGGCGCGCTTCCCCGACGTCACCGTTCGACGCGAGAGGGCGCAAGAGGCCACGTTCGCAGCCGGGGCGTTCAACGGTGTGGTGGCGTGGGGCATGCTGTTCCATCTCTCGCCAGAGGACCAGCGCGCCACGATTGAGAAGGTCTCCGGGTGGCTGGCCTCTGGCGGGCGGTTTCTGTTCACGTCAGGCGGCGAGGCGGGCGAGATTGAGGGCGAGATGGACGGGGTGCGGTTTCGCTACATCTCGCTCGGCGTGGATGGGTACCGCGAGGCCCTCGAACGCACCGGAATGCACCTGGAACGTGAGTACCGCGACGCGTGGGACAACCACGTGTACCTCGCGGTGAAACCGCTCGCGCCAGAGGCCTCCGGCGCGCAGGGTGCGTAGAAACCGCGCCGCCGCTCGCGCCGTGCCATTCCTCCCCAGCGGATGAGCCGCTTCCATGATGATGACTGTTCGCCCGTTCATTTCGGCTGCTCTGATGTGCCTCGCTGCGGCGACCACGCAGGCGCAGTCTCCAGAGCCCCTAGCGCCGGGAGCCATCGAGGCGATCCGCACGCCGAGCGAGACGCACCCCCGCGTCTATGCCGCCGGACTGTCTGCAGACGGGGAACGGGTGGCGGGCGTGGCGAACGTGGACGACCTGCTCTCAACCGACTGGCCCCCGGCCGAGTCGAGGCCGTTTCTGTGGACCGCTGGCGAGCCCGCTCAGATGGTCGCGGCGCCGGATTCGCTCGGCCTCATCCGCGCCGGTACGGAGACGGCGCTGTCCGCCGACGGGTCCGTGGTCGTGGGATCGGTGCTGCTCGTGAACCCCGATCCTCTGGCGGGACCGATGCGGATGCGTGCGTTTCGGTGGAGCGAGGGCGGTGGGTCCTCGTGGCTCCCGACGCCAGAGGCCGCTCAGTCCTACGCGCGGGCGGCCTCTGGCGACGGATCGGTCGTCCTGGGGCGCATCGCGCCTCGGTCGCCAGAGGCGAGCCGGGAAGTCCTCTGGCGAGACGGCCGGGAGGCGGCCACGATCCCTCCGCTCGAAGGGCACGCGCGCGCGGTGGCGCGCGACCTCTCGCGGGACGGCTCGGTCGTCGTCGGAGCGAGCCTGCCGACGGGTGGCTTCGACAGGGCCGCGTTCCGGTGGACCGCCGAGACGGGCTCGGTACCGATTCCCGGACTGGAGGGCTTCAGCACGTCCGAAGCGAACGCCGTGTCTGCCGACGGGCGCGTCGTGGTGGGGTACGCGTACGACGGGTCGCTCGCAAACATCTCGGAGGCCGTCGCCTTCCGGTGGTCCGAAAAAGATGGCCTCACGTTTCTGGGCGAGTGGATCGCCCGCGACGTGTCTGCGGACGGCTCGACGGTCGTCGGGTCGTATCAAACAGCCCTGGCGGTAGTCTGGACGCCAGAGGCCGGGGTGCGCTTTGCCCGCGACGTGTTCGACGCCGACGGGTGGTGGCTGATGTCCATCGACGCCGTCTCGGCCGATGGCCTGTTTGTCCTCGGCGGCGGCGAGACGCCCGACGGCACCGAGACGGCATGGCGGGGCCGGATGCCCGCCGAGTAGGCCTCTGGCGCCAGAGGCTAGCCTTTGCGACGCTTTGCCAGTCCCGCAAGCGTAGCGATAGGGTCGCGCCACGCCGGGTCCCGGGCCTCTCGCGCGACGAGGTAGGCGCCGATGATGCCGATGATGACGTTCGCCGCCCACATGCCCAGCCACGGCGGGAGCAGCCCGCGGTCGGCCAGCTTCTCGCCTTGCACGAGCGAGATCCAGTAGAAGAGGAAGATGAAGACGGACAGCGTGGCGATCACGCCGACGCCCGCGCGCGGGATCGCGAGGCCGAGCGGAACGCCGACGAGCACGAAGACGAGGCAGGCCAGCGCGATGGAGTTCTTCTTGTACACCTCCACCCGGTAGCGGTCGGCCCGCTGGCGCTCCCACTGCGCGGACGATGCCGCCGCCTCGGCCGTGCTCCGCACCTCGCGCGTGCGGTCCTGCGCCAGCGCCACCACCGAGCGGCGCGTCTGCGCGTCCAAGCCGGCCAGGAGCGGCGCCTCGCCTGAGGCAACCGGCGATCCCGCCTCTGGCGCCGTGCGCTCGAGGTCTTGGGGAGACCGGTCGCGGAACGCGTACGCCTCTGGCGAGACGGCGCCAGAGGCCAGGAGCGAATCGAGGCCGGGCGCGCCGGAGGCGACGGGCCGGCCGAGCCGGAGAGCCGTAGCGCGGGCGGAGTCGGCGCGGACCCGGACCTGGGCGTCCAGCGAGTCGATCACGGCGAGCATCTCGCTCGTCAGCATCGTGCGGTCGGACCGGGCGCCAGAGGCCTCGTCGCGGCGCTCGAAGCCGAGCGAGCCGAGGTCGAAGGCGACGCGGTGGCGGTCAAAGGCGAGGCGCTCGTAGCGGTCCTCGCCGCCTCCGCGCTTGGCGTGGGCCTGACCGTTCTCGAGCAGGAGGGTAAGCCGCTGGCCGCCGTACTCGCGCTGGATCGTGGCGCGCTCAGCCGCGAGGACGGTCTGCCCGCCGCCAGAGGTCCGGCCCTCCACGACGGTCACGCCGACGAGCACGCCGGTGGAGTCTGGCGGGATGGCGTCGGCGCGGATCGCGTAGCCGTCTACGCCGGTGTAGAACACGCCGGGCTCCAGCGCGAAGGCCGGGCGCGCGGTGCTGATGTCGCGCCAGAGGGCGTTCATGCGGTAGTTCGCCTCGGGCAGGAGGATGTTGTTGAACACGCCCATGCCGAGCACGAGAAAGACGCCCACGAGCGCCGCCGGCCACGCCAGCCGCCACAGCGGCACACCCGCACTCTTGACGACGAGGTAGGCGCGGCTCTCGGCCAGCTTCCCGAACGCCGCGAGCTGCGCGATCAGCCACGCCATTGGGACGGCCAGCGTCACCATGTACGCGAGGCTGTACGCGATCAACTCCGCCATCGCGCCGAACGGCAGCCCGCGCCCCACCAACTCCGGCAGCCACTTGATGAGGAACTGCATCAGGAGCAGAAACATCAGCGTGCCGAACGCTGCGAAAAACGGCAGCGGCAGCGCGCGGAGAATGGCCCAATGCAGGCGCTTCACGGTGGGGAGGGGGGACGGCGGAAGATCGCCTCTGGCGGACCGGCGGGCGGCCCCTCGCGCCAGAGGCGCGGGAGAACCGGGCGGGCGCAAGGCCTTCGTGCGCGCGCCCCGACGGGCTTGCCTCTGGCGCCGGCGGCCCTGCTACGGCACGAACGTCTGGACCGGGCTCGTGCGCGTGCGCGTGCGTGAGACGTGGAGGTCCGGGAACGCGCCCGCGATGTGCTCGGCGAGAAGGCGCTCCGTGACCCACTCCGTCTCGTAATGCCCCGCGTCGATCAGCGCCATGCGCGAGCGGCCTCTGGCGTCGAGCGGCTCGAAAAAGCGGTGGTAGGTGACGTCGCCGGTGACGAAGGCATCGGCGCCAGAGGCGAGGGCGGCGCCGAAAAAGCTCATGCCGGAGCCGCCGCAGACGGCCACGCGCGAGATCATGGCCTCGGGCGCGGCAGAATACCGGAGCACCTCGGCCTCGGTCCCGCTCGCGACGCGCGCGAGAAAGGCGTCCAGCGCCAGAGGCTCGGGCAGCGTGCCGACGGCGCCGTAGCCGATCGTCCGGGAGCTTTGCTCGATGGCGTACACGTCGTAGGCGACCTCCTCGTACGGGTGTGCCTCCTTCATCGCGCGCACGACGGCCCCCAGCGTCCAGCGCTCCACGAGCACCTCGATCCGCACCTCGGGCTCCACGTGCACCTCGCCTCTGGCGCCGACGTGCGGCGTCGCGGCGGCGGTCGCTCGGAAGCGCCCCTCGCCAGAGGCAGAAAACGAGCAGTCCTTGTAATCCCCGATCTGTCCCGCGCCGGCCTCGGCCATCGCTTTGCGGACGCCAGCGGCGTGCGTCTGAGGCGCGAACACGACGAGCTTTTTCAACATCCCGGCCTCTGGCGCGAGCGTGGTCACGCCTTGCAGCCCGAGGAGCCCCGCGAGCGCGAACGAGACGCCGCCAAACTGCGCGTCGAGGTTCGTGTGGATGGCGGCGAACGCGATGTTCTCCTGCGCGAGTCGGAACGCGAGTGCGGGCACGAAGCCGTCCGGCACCAGCTTTGTGAGCGGCTTGAACAGCAGCGGGTGATGTGTCACGATCATCTCCGCGCCAGAGGCGACGGCCTCGTCGATCACCTCGGGCGTGAGGTCCAGCGCCACGATCACGCGCGTGACTTCGCGTGACGGGTCGCCCACCTGGAGCCCGACGTTGTCGAAGTCGGCTTTCTGCGCCTCTGGCGCCCAGCGGTTGAGGGAGGCGACGATGTCGGCGGCGGTAGGCATTGAGTTCCGAGTTCCGAGGTTGCGGGCGTGGCGCCAGAGGCCTCTGGCGATGGCGTGGGTGGGGGCCTGCGCCAGGGGCTAGAGCGCGGGCGTCGCCTGGGGGCTCGCGGAGGCGACGCGGAGCGCCGCGCCTTCCTGCTCGTTCACGCGCAGCAGGAAAAAGGCGCCGATGGCGAACAAGCCCAACACGGCGGCGATCCCGGCACGCGGCGTGCCGAATGCGGCGGTCAGCACACCGAACAGGACGGGGCCAATAAAGGCTGTGGCTTTGCCGGAGAAGGCAAAAAAGCCGTAGAACTCCGTCTCCTTGTCGTGCGGCACGAACCGGCCGAGCAGCGAGCGGCTGGCCGCTTGGTTGGGGCCGCTGGCGACGCCGATCAGCACGCCCGCGCCCCACAGCCACGCCCGCGATGGGCCGAGCACCGCGATCAGCGTCGCCACGCACAGGATGCCGAGCGAGATGAAGATGGTCGTCTTGCCGCCCAACTTGTCGTCCACGAAGCCAAAGCTAAACGCGCCGATGCCGGCTGCGACGTTGAGCACGATCCCGAAAAGGAGGATGTCGCTCTCGGAGAAGCCATAGGCCGTCGCGGCGAAGATGCCGCCCATGGCGAAGACCGTGACCAGTCCGTCGTTGTAGAACAGCCGCGCGAGGAGCAGGCGGATTACCTGGCGGTAGCGGCGGATCTCGACAAACGTGTTCTTGAGTTCGCCGAACGTCGTGGCAATCAGGCCGCGCTCGCTCGGGGCGGCCTCCGCTTTGGGCTCGCGGAGGTACAGGAACGCCGGGATGGAGAACAGCGCGAACCACCCCGCGACGAGGAGGTTGGTCACGCGGACATGCTCCCCCGTGTCCTTGTCTAGGCCGAACGGCGCCACCTCGGGCATGACGAGCGCGAGCGCGAGCGCCATGCACAGCAGCCCGCCCGCGTATCCCAGCGCCCACGCCCACCCGGAGATGCGGCCGATCTTGTCCTCTGGCGCGATCTCGGGCAGGAACGCGTTGTAAAACACCTGTCCCACCTCGAAGGCGACGTTGGCGATCACGACCAGCACGATGGCCATCCATACGTCGCCGCGTTGGGGGAAGAACAACAGCGCCGTTGTGCCGACGCAGATCACCGTCGTGATGAACAGCGCGCGTTTGCGCGTGCCCGTCCGGTCCGCCATCGCGCCTAAGAGAGGGGAGAGGAGCGCGACGAGAATCGCCGTCGGCGTCACCACGCCGAGCGACCACAGCGTCGTCCCCGTGGTCTCGTCCGGCGCGACTCCCTTGACGAAGAACGTCGCGTAGATGAACGTGATGACGAGCGTCGTAAACGCCGAGTTGGCGAAGTCGTAGAGCGCCCACGAACGGATCTGAGCGGTCTGCGAGGCGGGAGGACGGGCCATCGTGGAGGGCTGGGGTTCGGGCGAAGCTAGCGCCAGAGGCTGCTTTATCTTGCGGACCCGCCCCGGTAGCTCAGGTGGATAGAGCGACCCTCTCCTAAAGGGTAGGCCACAGGTTCGACTCCTGTCCGGGGCACCCCGCCAGAGGCGCCTTCCGCGCACGCGGCCTCTGGCGCCGATCACGCGCGACTGCTTCTCACTCCTTGCCTGCTGTGGACGACTTGCCTGCGTACCGCGAACTTCCACAAATCGTCGCCACGCAAGCAGAGCGGGTCCGGTTTAGATCAGGGGAGCTACTCCAGGAATGGGTTGATAAATACCCCTGGACCTTTGATCCGCACGAAGTAAGAACTGCCTTGAATCAGAGGACGGGGCATTTCTACGAATGGTTTTCGGCAGTCCACTTTTGCGAAACGATGGGTTGGAACTCTCTCATCGAGAGCTATCAGTGGAAGAACCAAACGTGGAAGCGCGGAGTGGTGAGCCGCCTCGGAGGCGACGACTTGCTTCGCTTCTTCGACACACAGCGGCGGCGCTATGGCATGCTTCACGCCCCAGACTTACTCGTCTTCGCACCCGACTTCTCGGACTACTTCTTTTGCGAAGTCAAAGGGCCCCGTGACCGGTTGCGTGATGTCCAAGTCCAGTATTTCGCTGAGGTCGCGAAGGTGAGCGGCAAGGAGATCGTGGTGCTGCCTGTAGATCTGATATAGCGCCCTCATTCGATTCTGATTTATGACTCTAGTGCTCCCGCGAGACTGTGCTTGATTTCGACGTTCCTAAGTACTCCCCGCCGGTCGGCCTCGGCGGCGGCCACCGCCAGACCGTCGTGCCCTCCGTCTTCCGTGAGGTAACCGGCATCCGCTACCGCCGCCAGCGGCTGGAGCTAGACGACGGCGACTTTCTGGATCTCGATCTCGTCCCGGCCTCTGGCGGCTCCTGGAGGGCCGCAGCCTCTGGCGCCAGAGGCGCAGGCCGGGCGTCGCACCGGGTGGTGCTGATCTCACACGGGCTGGAGGGCACGTCGGAGCGCGCGTACGTACGCGGGATGGCCAAGGCGTTCGCCTCGCGCGGGTGGGACGCCGTGGCGTGGAACCACCGTGGCTGCTCCGGCGAGCCCAACCGGCTCGCGCGGGCCTACCACAGCGGCACGACCGAGGACCTCGCGGCCGTCGTGGACTGGGCGCTCGCCAGAGGCTACGCGCACCTCGGGCTGGTGGGCTTCAGCTTGGGCGGGAACGTGACGCTGAAGTACGTGGGCGACGCAGGGGAGGCCATCGCGCCGGAGATCGTGGGCGCGGTCGGGATCTCGGTTCCGGTGGACCTCGCGGGATCGGCGGAAACGATGAAGGCGCTGGACCGGCGGTTGTACATGAAGCGCTTTATCGGCTCGCTCGCGAGCAAGGCCGAAGAGAAGGCGCTCCGGTTCGAGGACGCGCCGGACCCGGAGCCCATCCGCGCGATGACCTCGTTTGCCGAGTTCGACGCGCACGTGACCGCGCCGCTGCACGGGTTCGAGTCCGCGGAGGACTACTGGGCGCAGAGCTCGGCGCTCCCGGTCCTCGAACGCGTCGCGGTCCCGACGCTGCTGCTCAACGCGCGCAACGACCCGTTTCTCGCGCCGTCGTGCTTCCCCGAGGATCTCGCCAACCCGCTCGTGCGGCTGATCGCGCCAGAGGAGGGCGGCCACGTCGGGTGGCCGCAGCGGCCTCTGGCGGGCGAGCTGTGGGACGAGACCGTCGCGGCGCGGTGGTTGGAAGCGGCCTACGCCGCGTCCTCGGCGTCCAAGAGCGCCGCGCCGTCCTCGACGGCGTAGAGCAGGAGCCAGCGGCGCAAGAGGTCGTCCGCATGCGGGGACGGTTTGAGCGCGTCCAGCGCGGCCTGGAACACGGCGTCGTCCTGCATCTCCGGGTAGTGATCGCGGTAGGCGAACAGCCTCTGGCGCTCGGTGTGCTCGTCGAGCTCGCTGTGGAACTGCGTGCCATAGATGGGCAGGCCGTCCATGCGAAACGCCTGGTAGGGCGCCACCTCGTTGGTGGCGAGCTCGGTCGCGCCAGAGGGGAGGACGCTCACGCGGTCGTGGTGGCCCATCTGCGTGGCAAAGCGGCGGGGCAGCGAGCCCATGAGCGGGTCGGCCTCGCCGGCTTCGGTGAGCTCCACGTCCACCGTCCCCATCTCCGCGCGCTCGGGGTCATTGATGACGGTCCCGCCAAAAGCACGTGCTACGAACTGGTGGCCCCAGCAGGAGCCGAACAGCGGGAGCTCTCGGTCGGCGCTGGCCTGGCAGAGGTCGATGAGGTCCTGGGTCCAGCGGTACGTCTCGGTCACGGAGTACGCGCCCGCGCCGCCGATCATGAGCGCGTCCACGTCGTCCAGCAACGCTGGCGCCAGAGGCTCGGAGAGCGCATCGGTGATGAGGAGCTGGTCCCGGCGCATCTGCGCGCGCGCGCAAAAGCTGGCCTGCTCTTCCTCGATGATGTCGGGCTTCTCGCGGATCTGGACGAGGCGGACGCGGAGGCGGTCGTGGCTGGGGGCCATAAGCGTGGGAGAGCGGAAACGGTGCGCAAGATCGTCGGTTGACGCCGAGCGCACCTCCGACGATCCCTCATGCCGCTCCTCTCCGTCCGCGACGCCGGCCGCCGCATCCCCGACCGCTGGCTGTGGCGTGGACTCTCGTTCGAGGTGGATGGGGGCGAACGCGTCGCCATTGCAGGCCCGTCGGGCTCGGGGAAATCGCTGCTGCTCCGCGCGCTGATCGGGTTGGACGACCTGGACGAGGGCACCGTCTCCGTGGACGAGAGGCCTCTGGCGGACTGGCACCTGCCGGATCTCCGCATGCGCGTGCGCTACGTGCCGCAGTCGCCGGCCTTCGCCGATGGGACCGTGCGTGACGCGCTGTCGGGTGCGCGGGCGTTCGCGGCGGCCTCTGGCGCCGCGCCAGAGGCCTGGGCAGTGGAGCGGCTTGGACGACTCGGGCGCGGCGCGGGCTTTCTCGACGCGCGCACGGAGACGCTCTCGGGCGGCGAGGCGCAGATCGCAGCACTCCTCCGCGCGATGCAGAGCGGTCCGCACCTCTTGCTCTTGGACGAGCCCACGGCCAGCCTGGACCCTGACGCGACCGATGCCGTCGAGCGCCTCGTCTCGGACTGGCTGGACGAGGACGGCGCCCGCGCCGCCATCTGGACGAGCCATAGCGAGGAGCAGCGCGCGCGCGTGGCAACCCGCGTGGTCGACCTCGGCACCGCCATACCGGCGCCAGAGGCCTCTGGCGAACGCGCCACCGAGACCGCCGCACTCTGATGGACACGATCGACATCGGCTTTGGCCAACTCGCGCTCGGGGCGTTGCTGCTGGCGGTCAACCTCGGGCTGTCGGTCGCGCTCCGGCTGGGGCTCGCGAAAGACCTGGTCATTGGCGCGGCGCGGATGACGGTGCAGCTCCTGCTCGTGGGGCTCGTGCTGGACTGGGTGTTCGCGTCGGAGAACGCGTGGCTGATCCTCGGCATCGCCACGGTGATGGCGGCGCTGGCGGGTCGCGCGGCTGTGAACCGGACCGTTCGGCGCTACCCCGGGATTCTGTGGAACGCGCTCGTCGTCATCCTGGGCGCTTCGTTTCTCGTGACCGGCGCGACGGTCCTCGGCATCCTGCGCGTGGAGCCGTGGTTCGACCCGCAGTACCTCATCCCGCTCCATGGGATGTTGCTTGGCAACGCGCTCAACGGCATCTCGCTGGGGCTCGACCGGTTCATGGAAGGCTGCGCCAAGGATCGCCCTCTGATCGAGACCCGCCTCGCGCTTGGCGCGACGCGGTGGGAGGCCGCGCGGCCTGTGGCCAAAGAAGCCATCCGAACCGGTATGATCCCGGTCGTCAACTCGATGATGATCATGGGCCTCGTAAGCCTACCGGGCATGATGACCGGCCAGATTCTCGCCGGTGCCGATCCCGCGCAGGCGGTCCGGTACCAGATCCTGATCATGTTCATGATCGCCTCGTGCGTCGCGCTCGCCACCGGCGGAGTGGTCGCGCTGGCCTACCGCGCGCTGTTCTCGCCTCGGCACCAGTTGCGGAGCGAGAAGCTGCGCCGCGCGTGAGGCCTCTGGCGCCAGAGGCCGGCCGGCGCGAAGACAGTGCGGAGGCAGAATCACCGAGAACCGCCGGGCGTTAGCACGCCAAACACCCCCTGATTCCCATGGCGACGACTGAAACGGCCACCCTCGGTGGCGGATGCTTCTGGTGCACCGAGGCCGTCCTCGAAAAGCTGCGCGGCGTGAAAAGCGTGACGAGCGGCTACGCGGGCGGCAAGATTCCCAACCCGTCCTACCGCGAGATCTGCACCGGCCTTACGGGCCACGCCGAGGTCGTGCGCGTCGAGTTCGATCCGGACGTGATCTCCTACGCGGACCTCTTGCGCGTCTTCTTCGCGACGCACGACCCGACAACGCTCAACCAGCAGGGCGCCGACCGCGGCACGCAGTACCGGTCTACGATCATGTACGACAGCGAGGAGCACCGCAAGACTGCCGAGGCGGTGATTGAGGAGCTGAAAGACACGTTCGACCGGCCTATCGTGACCGAGGTGGTGGAGGAGCCAACGTTCTACCCGGCCGAGGACTACCACCAGGAGTACTACCGCTCCAACCCCGGGCAGCCGTACTGCCAGGCCGTGATCGCGCCAAAGGTGGCGAAGCTTCGCGCGCACTATCTGGACAAGCTCGCGGCCTGATCCGATCGTTCCGCACAACTCGCGCCAGAGGCTCTACGACCGGGCCTCTGGCGCGTTGCTGTCGGGGTCCCGCCATTCCTTCGGCATGGGGCCGATGCCAGGGAGGTACATCTCGTCCTCGGTCTGCAGCGGCTCGGCGCCAGAGGCGTAGAGCGAGTCTTGCAGTCGAGCCGCGAGGTCGCGGTCATCGGTGTGCTCGTCCTGGCTCCACGCGCGGTGCTGGAGCGCCTGGGTGCGGTCCCGGATCTCGTCCTCGCGCGCCCGGTCCATCGCAGGTTTGAACACCGCCCGGAGCGCGTCGATGCGGTGCAGCCATAGCGCGAGCACGCCCGCGCCGACGACGAAGAGCAGGAGCCAGGTGGTCAGGTCGGTCGGCATCGGAGCAGAGGCAGAGCCTCTGGTGTCGGCCAAACCCGTCGCGGGCTAAAGGCGCCTCTGGCGCTACCCGTCCGCCAGGGGCGCGCGGCGCTCGGGGTCGAGAAGCCGCCCCCACGTCTCGCTGTACGGATGCACGAGCCCGGCCTCACCCTGGGCGCCCGCCAGAGGCCGCCCCTCGTTGGCCCATCGGAAGATGGAGCCTTCCAAGTTGGACACCCGCCCCGCGCCGGCCTCGCGCAAGCGCTGGATCAGTTGGGCGGATCGGTAGCCGACCGAGCAGTACACCACGACGTCGCGCCCCTCGGGAATCGCGGCGACCGCGCCTGTGAGAGCCTCGCCTCTGGCATCGGGGTCGATGCGGAGCGCGCCGGGGATGTGGCTGACGGCGTACTCGTCGGGCTCGCGCGCGTCGAGAAGGAGGGGCGCAGTGGAGGAGTCCGCTAGCGCCTGTGCCAGTTGTTCGGTGGTGACCGTGGCGACGCCTGGAAATTGGTTGCGGACGGTCGCCTCCACGGCGTCGAGCGTGAGCGAGCGGCCACGCCACAAGAGGAGGGCCGTCACGCCAGAGGCGACGAGGACGAGTCCGATCAGGAGCCGGCGGCGGGTCATGGGCCTGGGTAGATATGACAAACCCTCGCGACGCTGGGCATCGCGAGGGTTTGAAGCGCCCCGAGCAGGATTTGAACCTGCGACCGTCCGATTAACAGTCGGATGCTCTACCGCTGAGCTATCGAGGCGGGCGTCCGTCGCGAGGCGAACCTCGCGGGGAGCGCCAAGGTACGGGAACGCCGAGGACGGAGACAAGACGGCGCGTACATCGTCGGCGCACCGGGTCGTCTTTTCACCCGGCGTTCGCGCCAGAGGCCGCAGCAGGCCTCTGGCGCAGGGTGGCTACATCGCGGGCGTGTAGACGTTGTCCGAGGGGTCGATGTCGAGAATCGTGTCCGACGGGAGTTCCACGCGCGTTACCTCGCCGGCGGGGAACGTGAGGACGGCCTCTCTCGCGCCGGAAAGCCACGTCTGGACAGGGACGGTCTGCTCCTGCACCGTTCCGCCAGCGTAGGTCACCGTCACGCGCACCGGCATGGGCGCGAGGTCCTTGTCCTGAACCGTCACGATCACGCCAGAGGCCGTGCTCTCCACGGACGCGATGGCCACGTCCACGGTCCACGTCTCGAACAGCGTGGGCGTCCACAGCCAGTCGAGGTCCTGACCGAGGTCGGCCTCGAACGAGTTCATGAGGTCGTACGGGTACGGGTGCTTAAAAGCCCACGTCGTGCCGTAGTCGCGGTAGGCGCTCCAGAAGGCGTCGTAGCCGAACAGGTCTTCCATCGCGTGGAGCAGGACTGCAGGCGTGGAGTAGCTGGCGGTCCCACGCGCGGGGGTGCCGAGCGGGTAGCGGTCGTTGTGCCGCATGGGCTCGACGGCGGCACCGGACCCGGCGAGGCGGTAGTGACCCTGGTTCTCGCGCGCCCACGCGTCCTCAAAGGGGCGCCCGTCGGCCGAGCCGTCGAAGAAAGCCTCGCGGCCTTCGTTCGTGTTAAAGCTCGTGAGGCCCTCGTCCATCCACGTAAAGCTCTTCTCGTCCTGCTGCGTCATCATCGGGTACCACATGTGCGCGATCTCGTGGTAGGTGACGCCGAACAGGCGCGAGTCCGTGCGGTTGCCGCCGATGAGCGTCATCATGGGGAACTCCATGCCGCCGCCGATGATGCCTTCCACGGCCGTCATGTGCGGCCACGGGTAGGGCCACAAGATCTCGGAGAGGTGCTCGATGGAGAAGGCGGAGAACTCAGCGGAGCGCTCCCACGGGGCGTCGTACGGGCTCTCGGCGCCCGGGCGGTAGAGCGCGTTGATGAGGACGGCCTCTGGCGTGCCGTCGCCGTCCTGGTCCACGTTGGCGCGCGTGGCGTCCCACACGTACTTGTCGGAGCCCGCGAAGGCGAAGTCCCGGATGTTGGTGGCTGTGAACTCCCACGTGAGCACGTCGCCAGAGGCGTCGCGGGTAGCGCTCCCGCGCTCGTCGGCGCGGACCACGTGGACGATGTCGTCCTTGAGCAGGGCGCGTTCGAGGCGACCGCGAGTCTCGTCGGTCAGGACCGCCTCGGGGTTCTCCAACTCGCCCGTCGCGTACATGATGAAGTCCTCTGGCGCGGTGATGCTAACGCGGTAATCGGAGAACGGCATGTAGTGCTCGCCGTTGCCGAGGTACGGGTCGTCGTGCCAGCCGACGACGTCGTCGTACATGGCGAACTGCGGGTACCAGTAGCCGACGTAGTACACCTCGTCGTCCGTGCCCTGTCGGAACGTGCCGCCCTCAACGGTCGCGAGCGCGTAGTGCCACGCTACGTCGAGGTCCAGGCTCGACCCGGGCGCCAGAGGCTGTGGCAGACGGATCGTCAGGATGGTGCCGTCTATGGAGTATTGGCCTGGCTCCATGCGGCCTGTGGCCTGTGTCAGGTCCATTCCGCCGAGCGAGAGGCCGCTCAGGGTGACGCCGCCGGTGACCTCGGCAGGACGGTTGCGCGGCACGCCAGGGGCGTGGAGGTTCTGGCGCAGCTTGACAAGCAGGGTGGGGAGCGCGTCGGGGGAGCGGTTGATGTACGTCATCGTGCCGGTCCCGCGGACGGTCCGCGTCTCGGGCTCCAGCGTCACGTCAATGTCGTACGCGCCGCCGTTCTGCCAGTAGTTCGGGCCGGGCTCGCCAGAGGCAGTGCGGGTCCCGTTGGCGACGGCCTTCTCAAAAGCGGGCGGCGGCATCACGGGGTAGGGCCGCGGTCGCTCTTGCGCGGCGGCCTCTGGCGCGAGGGCGCTGCCGGCGCCAGAGGCAAGGAGCAGAAGGGTGGCAAGACGGAGCGGTTTCATCATGGAGTGGTGGGGAGGATGCAGGGACTAGACGATACAGACGCGTGCGGGGTCACACGTGAGGATGCGGTGAGGGAGGAGCGAGACCGTTGTGGCACGGGCGGAGGTGCTCGTACCTTCGAGGCTGTCGCCAGAGGCCGCATCCCGTTTCGGGGGCCTCCGCTTCGCACTTGCCCGAGTGGCGGAATTGGTAGACGCGCACGATTCAGGGTCGTGTGTCCTCACGGACGTGCTGGTTCGATTCCAGTCTCGGGCACCCCTCAGGGCCTCTCAAGAGCGATTCTTGGGAGGCCCTGTCGTTCGTCTGGGCCTCTGGCGGCTGCGCTGCTGCCGGGACTGCTGCTACAGTGCTGCTACGGAGACGCGTCGTCTACTGCCCGCTGGGCACGACCATGGCAACCCTCCTGAAGCGAAGCACCGGCATCTACGCCGTGCAGTTTTA
>NZ_MQWB01000001.1:1216354-1246030 GCF_002257665.1 Rubricoccus marinus
GCGAACTACGTGCGCCACCTGCGAGCCATGTTCCGTTATTGGATGGAGCAAGGAGTTACTGCAGTCGACGCGTCTGAGGGTGTCCGCTTGGAGCGGGTGCCGAGGGCCTTCCCCAAGGCGCTCCGGCCGCACGAGGTCGAGGCCGTAGCGGCGCACGCGGAGGCGCACTGCATCGACGGCGGGATGCGGTCGTCGGCTTGGGCCGCGCCGTTCATCCGGCTCGGCGCCGAGACCGCGCTCCGGCGCAACGAGCTGATCCACCTCCGGTGGGAGCACGTCGATCTCGACGCCGGGGTCCTCACGGTGGCGTGCACGGACGCGTTCACGTCGAAGTCCGGCGCGGAGAGGAGGGTGCCGCTTTCGGATCGGGCCTCCTCGGTCTTACGCGGCCTGCGGGATCGCCGCGACGGCGGACCGCTCGTGCTCACGGCCGGCCAGGGCGCAGCGGTGCACGCGGGGACGTGCTCGAAGGCGGTGAAGCGGTTCGCGGTAGCCGCGGGGGTCCCGAACCTCACGCCCCACGTCCTCCGCCACTCCTGCATCACGTGGCTCCTCGAACGCGGCGTCCCCGTGCCGATCGTTCAGCGGTTTGCGGGCCACGCCGACATCGCGACGACGATGAGGTACTGCTCCGTAGCTGACGACGTCTATGGTGCACGCCTCCGCGCTGCCCTCGATGCCCAATGAGTCGACACCGTCGCGGACAGGGGACAGCGATTGGGTGAGGCGTCTGCCCAGGTGACGGTTAGATTCGGCGTCGTCAACACCGACCTTTAGATATACAGGTTTATGAGCCGTGCCGATACGATACGCCGGGAGCTAGACGCGGCTCGGCGCGAGCTTCTGGACTTCGGACTTCGAAATCCCCTCCTCAACCACCGCACCACGAAGGCCAGGGGACTAGACGTGCACGACGAGATACCGGCCCAGGTGCACCGGACCCTCGTCTTGGAGGGGAGGGCGATGTCTTTCCTGCCCGCGCCCGACGTGTCCAGTTCTGAGTCGGAATCGCTGGGCCTCTTCAGGGGGACGGCCGAGATGGAAGATGGGGAGTACGCTGGCGACCTCTCGGAGCTCATCGGCCGCTTAGCCGCCGACAACGACGAAGGTGGCACCGCTGCGCGCCACACCGACACCAAGCTGCAGACCCCTTACTCGCCCGCGAAGCTCCAGAGCAGGCTCCTGGCGTCTTTCTACACGGCCCGGACGATCATGGAGGAGCAGGGGGTCAGCGTGCTCTACTTGGCGCTCGGGATGCTGGAGTGGTATGAGTCCGAGTCGGCGAGTAAGACGCGCTGTGCCCCGTTGCTGCTCGTACCGGTCGAACTCACGAGGACGGATGTGCGGGCCCGGTTCCGGGTGAAGCACAGCGGCGAGGACGTCGGAGGTAACCTCACCCTGCAAGCGAAGCTCAAGGGAGACTTCGGCATCACGATTCCGCTGCCCGATCCCGAGGAGGATCTAGACGTCGACTCCTACTTTGCACAGGTGGCCGATGCTGTATCGGGGATGCCGCGGTGGCGGGTCCAGGCGGACGCGGTCCACCTCGGGTTCTTCCAGTTCGGGAAGCTCCTTATGTACAACGACCTCGATACCGGGGTGTGGCCCGCCGACGCGGATCCCGCCGAACACGAGGTGGTGGGCGCCCTCCTGAGCGACGGGTTCTCAGCTCCGACCGGGCGTTTCGCCGACGACGAGCGTCTGGACACGCACGTCCACCCGGACGACGTGCACCAAGTCGTCGACGCCGACAGCTCCCAGACGCTCGCTCTCCTCGACGTACAGCAGGGGAATCATCTGGTCATCCAGGGCCCTCCGGGTACGGGGAAGAGCCAGACGATCACGAACGTGATCGCCGAGGCGGTTGGTCAAGGGAAGACCGTGCTGTTCGTAGCCGAGAAGATGGCCGCGCTCGACGTTGTCAAACGCCGGCTCGACGGCGTCGAACTCGGAGGTGCCTGCCTTGAGCTGCACAGCCACAAGACGAACAAGAAGGACCTCCTCGCTGACCTTCAGGGTACGCTGAGGCTTGGCGAGCCCCGCGCCGACGTGTTGGGGACCGACTTCGCCGTTCTCGTCGACGCTCGCGACCAGTTGAACGCGTATGCCGACGCCGTCAACGGCGCGGTAGGCGAGACCGGCGTCTCCCCGTTCGTCGCGTACGGGTGCCTGCTCGAACTCGCCGAGAGGTGGGAGCGGTTCAGCCCTCCGCCCACGACCGACCCCTCCATGCTGGCGTGGAGCCGAGCGGACTTCGAACGCCGGCTCGCGCGTATGGAGGCGATGCAGGCGCTCCTCGCTACGATGGGCCGCCCGATGGACCACCCGTTCTGGGGGAGCGCCAGCGCTGCTGTCTTGCCGTCAGATCATGCGCGGATCGTCGACGCGGCGCGCGTAGCGGGGGAGGCAACGGATGCGCTGAGCGTCGTCGCGAAGCGGCTCGCAGGAACGTTGGGCTTGGTCGCCGGCACCCCGGACGATGTCGGGGTCCTTGTCCGGGCCGCGCGCCGCGCCCTCTCGGCTCCCGACCTCCGTGGAGTGCGCGTCGACGCGGCGGAGTGGCACGCCCGCCGCGCCGATGTCCGGTCGTTGATCGGCGTCGGGGCCGCGTACGCAGACGTCCGGTCCGAGTACGAGTCTGATCTCATCCCGGAGGCGTGGGGAGCCGACCTGCTGGAGACCCGACAGCACTTGGCAGCACACGGCGAGAAGTGGTACCGCGTCTTCGTCGGAGACTGGCGTAGGGCAAAGGCCACGCTCGCCGGCCTCGCGATGGGACCGCTCCCGAAAGCGGCGAACGAGCGGCTCGCCATGGTCGACGCGGTGCTCAAGTCCCAGCGGCTGAGAAAGGAGGTCGACGCGTACGGGTCTCTCGGTGCCGGGTTGTTCGGCCTCCAATGGCAGGGGGCTGAGTCCGATTGGGCGGTCCTGGGAAGGGTGGCGGAGTGGATGGGCGCGCTGCATGGGGACGTGGAGTCGGGGCGGGTCCCGCGTGGCCTCATCGCGTTCCTCTCGGGAGGCCCCGACCTCGCCGGACTCGAACCTCTCGTCGACGAGGCCGAGGCCGCGCTGTCGCGTTTCGCGAAGGCGTTCGGAGCGGCCGCGGGCATGATAAAGTTCGTCCCGGAGAGACGCTTTGGCGAGGGCGCGACGATCAATGGGCAACCGTTCGACGCGTTGGAAGACCTCGCCGACGGCTGGGCCGACAACGTCGAGCGGTTCCAAGACCTCGTGACGTTCGGCCACCTCGCGAACGAGTTCCTCGACGACGACCTGGCGTTGTTCGTGGGAGTCGCCTCCGAGTGGCCGGACGCGGGGACCCACTTGGTTCCCGCCTTTGAGCAGGTCTGGTTCAGCACGATCCTCGACGAGGCGTACGCGACGCGGCCCGCGCTCGCCGGGTTCAACGGCGCGCTGCATACGGAGGCCGCGCGGCGCTTCATCGACAGGGATCAGGTCTCTCTGCTCCACAACCGCGCACGCCTCGCGTTGGGCCATTGGGAGAACCTGCCGCGCCACGGGCACGCGGGTGGAGCAGCCGGGCAGCTCGGTGTGCTCCAGCGGGAGTTCTCGAAGAAGCGGCGCCACATGCCGATTCGCAAGCTCATGACCGAGGCGGGCCGCGCGATCCAGGCCATCAAGCCGGTGTTCATGATGAGCCCGATGTCGATCGCGGCCTACATCCCCCCGGGGACCGTCGAGTTCGACCTCGTCGTGTTCGACGAAGCCAGCCAAGTGAAGCCCGTGGACGCGTTCGGTGCGCTCCTACGGGGGAAGCAGGCCGTGGTGGTCGGCGACAGCAAGCAACTCCCGCCGACGAGCTTCTTCGACACCGTCGTCGGCGACGGCGACGCCGACGACGCCTCGGACACAGCGGACGTCGAGAGCGTGCTGGAACTGTTCAAGTCGAAGCAGGCGCCGGAGCGGATGCTCCGCTGGCATTACCGGAGCCGCCACGAGTCGCTCATCGCCGTCTCCAACAAGGAGTTCTACGAGAACCGCCTGGTCACCTTCCCGAGCCCCGACGCCTCGGGCGCTGAGCTCGGGTTGTCTTATCACTACCTCCCGAACGCGCGCTACGACAAAGGCGGGCGCCGGACGAACAGGGACGAGGCCCGCGCTGTGGCTCGCGCCGTCGCCGCCCACGCCGCTTCGACGCCGGAGCTGTCGCTCATGGTGGCGACGTTCAGCCAAGCGCAGCAGAAGGAGATACGCGACCAAGTCGAGATCCTGAGCGCCCAGGACCCCGCGCTGAACGCTTTCGTGAACGACTCCGAGCGCTTGGAGCGGTTCGACGTCAAGAACTTGGAGAACGTCCAGGGCGACGAGCGGGACACCGTCTTCATCAGCGTCGGGTACGGCCGGGATCAGAACGGCGCCATCGCGATGAACTTCGGCCCGCTCAACCGCGAGGGAGGGGAGAGGAGGCTCAACGTGCTCATCTCCCGCGCGCGCCGCCGGTGCGAGGTGTTCACCAACCTCCGGGCCGACGACATCGACCTGAACCGGACCGAGTCGCGGGGTGTGGCGGCGTTCAAGCGGTACCTCCAGTTCGCAGCGACGGGCCAGCTCGAGATGGCCGAGCCGACGGGCCGGGCCATGGACTCACCGTTCGAGGAGGCGGTCGCACGGGCGCTTCGTGGCCTCGGGTACCGGATCGAGCCGCAGGTCGGCGTCGGGTCGTTCCGGATCGACCTGGCGGTCGTCGACCCCGACGCGCCGGGCCGGTACGTGATCGGCATCGAGTGCGACGGGGCCACGTACCACAGCGCGCTGACCGCGCGCGACCGGGACCGCATCCGGCAGTCCGTCCTAGAAGGTCTGGGCTGGAGGATCCACCGGATTTGGAGCACCGACTGGTTCCGCTCGCCCGAGGACGAACTGCGGCGGGCGGTCGCGGCCATCGAACGGGCGAAGGCCGGCTCAGCCTTGCCAGATCCCACACCGAAAGCGCCGACGCTCCAGCTCACGAGGGCAGACGAGGTCCCCGAGCCGGAGGCGCCGTCGCCGACCCAGCCGTACGTCAAGGGCAGGGCGAACCGCCACGCCGGGCCGCTACACGAGGTGCCCGCGTACGTCCTCGCTAAAGACGTGGCGGACGTGGTGGCCGTCGAGAGCCCCGTCCACCAAGACGAGGTCGCCCGGCGGATCATGGAAGCTAGCGGCGTTGGCCGGATGGGGAGCCGGATCCGCAAGGCGGTCGAGCAGGCCGCGAGGCGGGCCGCCGCGGATGGTCGCGTCGAGAGGGTCGGGGAGTTCCTCTGCATGCCCGGCCAGCAACCGGCAGATGTCCCCGTCCGGGATCGGAGTGCGCTCCCGACCGCGTCGCGGAGCTTCGACGTGATCGCCCCCGCCGAGGTGCGCGCGGCCGTGTCCCAGATCATCACCACCTCGTTCGGCATCGCCGCCGAGGACTTGGCTCCCGAGGTGTGCCGGCTGTTCGGGTTCGGTCAGACGAGCGCCCAGATGCGGGCGGCTGTCGACGACGTCCTCACCGACATGCAGGCGGCCGGTACGGTCTCCGAGCGGCAGGGGACGCTCACGCTCAACTCCCTCGATTCTACTGACTACCAAGCACTCCTTTGAACCCGACCGACTTCATCGCGAAGTGGCGCGCCTCTGGCGCCTCCGAGCGGAGCAACTACGCGCTGTTCTTCTCTGAGCTCGCCGACGTCCTCGGCGTGCCGCGTCCCGACCCCGCCACCGACACCCCCGAGGCCGACGGGTACGTCATCGACCGCGTGGTGACCACCGAGTCCGGAGCCACCAACTACATCGACCTCTATCGCCGGGCGTGCTTCGTGGCCGAGGCCAAGCAGGGCTCCGACGCCCCCGAGGCGACCGAGGCGGAGAAGCTGGGGATGGACGCGCCTAAGCGGCGCCGCGGGACCGCCCGGCGCGGCACGCGCGGCTGGGAGACCGCGATGCAGAAGGCGAAGGGCCAGGCCCGCCGCTACGCCCGCGCACTCCCCGAGGCGGACGGGTGGCCGCCGTTCCTCATGGTGGTGGACGTGGGGTACTGCTTCGACCTCTACGCCGACTTCTCGGGGCAGGGCAAGGCCTACGTCTCGTTCCCCAACCAGCAGTCGTACCGGATCATGCTGGAGGATCTCGAGGACGAGGAGGTGAGGGAGACGCTCCGCCGAGTCTGGATGGAGCCCCTGGCGCTCGACCCGCAGCGCCGGTCGGTCGCCGCGACGCGCGACCTCGCGAAGAAGCTGGCGAAGCTGGCGAAGTCGCTGGAGGACGCGGGCAACGAGTCCGACGCCGTGGCCGACTTCCTCCTCCGGTCGCTGTTCACCATGTTCGCCGAGGACGTCAAGCTCCTGCCCGAGGCCTCGTTCTCTGACCTGCTGCGCCGATACCGCGACCGGCCCGAGACGGCCTCGAAGGCGATCCGGTCGCTGTGGCAGACGATGAAGACCGGCGGCTTCGACGGGGGCATCGGCGACGAGGTCCGGCACTTCAACGGCCCGCTCTTCGACGACCCGTCGGCGCCGGAGCTCACGTCGCCCCAGCTCGACCTGCTCATCGAGGCGGCGGACGCGGTATGGACGGACGTCGAGCCCTCCATCTTCGGGACGCTCATCGAGCAGGCCTTGAACCCCATCGAGCGGCACCGCCTCGGCGCCCACTACACGCCGCGCGCGTACGTCGAGCGGCTGGTCGTGCCGACGGTCGTCGAGCCGCTCCGGGAGGAGTGGGAAGCCGCGCAGGCGGCGGCGCAGCTCGAAGAGGACGCCGGGAACGAAGCGGCCGCGCGCGACGAACTGGTGGCCTTCCACCGGCGCCTGTGCTCGGTCCGCGTCCTCGACCCCGCCTGCGGCACGGCCAACTTCCTCTACGTCACGCTGGAGCACCTCAAGCGGCTTGAGGGCGAGGTGCTGGACGCCATCGCGCAGTACCCCGGCCAGCAAACGCTCGACATGACCGGGGGCTTGACCGTGAGCCCGGGGCAACTCCTGGGGATTGAGTTCAACGCGCGGGCCGCCTCCATCGCCCGTGTCGTGCTCTATATCGGGTACCTCCAGTGGCACTACCGGACGTTCGGGAACGCCGACCGGCTCGACGCCCCGATCCTCCGCGACTACCGGACCATCGAGCACCGCGACGCCGTCCTCGACGCGGCCGACCGCGAGCCGGCCTACGACGAGCAGGGCAACCGCGCGACGCGGTGGGACGGCCGGACGATGAAGCCGAACCCGGCCGACCCGACCGAACTGGTCCCGGACCCGTCGGCGCGCGTGCCGGCGTACCGCTACGTCGATCCCAAGCCGGCCGCGTGGCCCGAGGCCGAGTTCCTCGTCGGCAACCCGCCGTTCGTGGGCAGCCAGAAGATGCGGGGGACTCTCGGCGACGGCTACACCGAAGCGCTGCGGTCCGCTTACAAAGACGAGGTGCCGGGCTCTGCCGACCTCGTGATGTACTGGTGGCACAAGGCGGCGGAGGCCGTCCGAGAGGGCTCGTCTGAACGGTTCGGGCTCATCACGACGAACTCGGCCCACCAGAAGCACAACCGGGCCGTGATCGCGAACCATCTCGGCGCCAAGCCCCCGCTCTCGCTCGCGTTCGCGGTCCGGGACCACCCGTGGACGTACGACCCCGAGGGCGCCGCCGTGCGGATCGCGATGACGGTCGGCGTGGCCGGGGAGGTCGACGGGCGGCTGGCGACGGTCGTGCGCGAGGAGAGGACCGACGAGTTGGGCCAGAGCGTCGAGCTGGCCGAGAGGGTGGGGGCGGTGTGGTCCGACCTCGCCATCGGGGCCGACGTGGCCGGAGCGGCGCCGCTGGAGGCCAACCGGGACCTCTCCTTTATGGGCGTCAAGCTCGTACAGCCTCGCGGCAACGTGCCGGGGTTCACGGTGACGCAGGGGAAGGCCCGCGACCTCGGGTTGGGCGCCGTCGAGGGCGCTGAGGCGGTCCTCCCCCGATACCGCAGCGGGAACGACGTGACGAAGACGAACCGCGACCTCCGCGTGATCGACTTCTTCGGGATGACGGCGGAGGCCGCCCGCGAGCGGTTCCCCGACGCGTATCAACACGTGTTGACCTACGTGAAGCCGTTTCGGGACCAGAACGGCCGGCCGAGCCGGCGAGAGAACTGGTGGCTTCACGGCGAGAGCCTACCAGCGTTTCGTCAAGCGGTCGCTGGCATCAGCCGCTACATCGCCACGGTCGAGACGAGCAAGCACCGCCTGTTCACGTTCCTCGATGCCGACATCCTCCCGGACGGCGGGCTGATCCTCGTCTGCCTCGACGACGCGTACGCTCTCGGCGTGCTGTCGAGCCGCTACCACGTTGTGTGGGCGCTCCGCGCAGGCGGGCGTCTTGAGGACCGGCCTCGATACAACCCAACGCGCACGTTCCAGCCGTTTCCGTTCCCAGCAGCGGACAAAGCGCAAACGCAGCGCATCCGCGAGGCCGGCGAGGCTGTCTACCGCCAGCGCGAGGCGCGCCGCGAGGCCCACCCGTCGCTCACGCTCACCGACGTGTACAACGTCCTCGAAGCCCTGAGTGATGAGCGCGAGTTGACCAAGAAGGAGCGGGCGGTCTACGAGGCCGGCGCCGTCGGCGTACTCCGCGAACTGCACGCCGAGCTCGACGCGGCCGTCGCCGAGGCGTACGGGTGGCCCAACGACTTGGAAGACGCCGAGGTCATCGAGCGGCTCGTCGCGCTCAACGCCGAGCGGGCCGAAGAGGAGGCGCTGGGCCGGGTCCGGTACCTCCGCCCGTCACACCAGAACCCCGACGCCGGAGACCAGGCGGGCCTCGACATCGAGGTCGCGTCGAAGCCGAAGAAGGCCAGCGCCAAGAAGGAGCCGTGGCCCCGATCCACACGCGAGCGGATCGCCGCCGTCCGCCGAGCGGTCGAGCGCTTGGACCGCCCGGCGGCCCCCAAGGAGGTCGCGAAGTCGTTCTCCCGTGCCAGAGCCGACGACGTCGCCGACGTGCTGGACGCGCTCGACGCGCTCGGGCACCTCCACCGCGACGAAGAGGGCCGGTACGCCGCATAAGAGCCACGCATGTCTGAACCCATCCACTGCTTCCTCGACGAGTCCGGCGACCCGCACTTCCCAGCAGGCGAATCCGGCCGCAGCACGTACTACGTGCTGGCGGCCGTCATCGTGGCCGACGGCAAGCTCGACGTTGTGCGCGAGCAGGCCGACGCCATCCGCCGAGAGCACTACGGCGACGGTGAGATGAAGGCGGGGAAGCGGTCCCGCCGGCGCGATGCGGAGCGGCGGAGGGCCGTGATCGAAGCCCTGGTGGGACTCGACGTCTCCTTCGCGGCCATCTCCGTGGACAAGAGCGCGCTGCTCGACGACGGGCCTCTCGCCAAGTGGAAACGGTCCTTCCTGAAGTACACCGCTCGGCAGCTCTTGCGCAGGCTTTACGGCAGCCACGACAACGTCCGCGTGGTCGCCGACGAGTACGGACGGGCCAACTACCAGGCCGAGTTCGACCGCTACGTCCGGGCCAGGCTGGGCCTGTTCGCAGGCGGGTCTGATTTCGCGTTCGGCGACAGCGCGACCGAGCCGCTGATCCAAGTCGCCGACTTCGTAGCGGGGACGGTGCTCCGCGCCCAACGGGACCGGACGGATGAGGACCGGGCCTTGCTGGGCCTCTTGCGTCCCCGGCTGCACACGTACATGGCGTGGCCTACGGTCTTCCCGCCTGTCGAGCCCCCGCGTCGTGCGGGCGAGCAGGCAGCCCGGGACCAGGCCGTGCGCGACCTCGCGTTGAACGCCGCCGCCCGGTACCTCGACGCCAACCGGGACAGCGCCGACCCCGTCACCGTCGCCCGGGTCGTCAGCCTAGACCGGCTGTTCTTCGCCGCCCAGTTCGACGAGGCTTCCTCGTTCGTCCACGCCGACGAGTTGACCCGCCAGATCGCGGAGCTCGGGCTCCAAGGCGTCAACCTCTCGCCGCGCTGGCTTGGCGCCAACGTGATCGGCCCGCTCCGAGACGAAGGCGTCGTGATCAGCGGCTCGTCTCAAGGCTACGCCATCCCGTACCGGGCCGACGACCTCGATGCCCACGCCCGGGACGTGAAGCTGAAGGCCATCCCGATGCTCCGGCGGCTCGCGAGGTACCGACAAGACCTGTCGATCCGGTCGGCCGGCACCGTGGACCTCCTCGACGCCAACGATCTCGCCGAGCTGAAACGGCTCGTTGAGGCGCTCGACGAGCTGCCCGACACAAACTCGCCTTAGCCGATCACACCGCCCCCCGTCGATGTCCAGACCTCCGAGTCCCCCTGAGCATCTATACGACGACGATCCCGAGGCCGTGCCGCCCTCTGGCGGGCCGCCGCCGTGGTGGGTTGAGCTACCAAGCCCGACGCTCGAGTTCGAACGCGTCAAGAACCGGCAACGGGCCGAGCTGTGGCGGGACGGCCGCGGAGACGGCGCCCCGGTATACCTGAGGGCCGACGTGGCGCGCGCCCTCGCGGAGTTGGCCTACGACAGCGAAAGGCCGGTCGAACTGATCCTGTTGGACGACCTCGTCGATCGTCTGCTCGCCGGAGCCCTGGGCCTCGACCGAGGGCTCCCGACAGGTACGGACCCGGCCGGCGACGGGGCCGGTCTTTGAGTTGAGGCAACCCGGAGGGTCGCGAGACCTCTCTGACGGTACCGATGGCTCATGCGCGAACGACCACGATCTCGTCCCACCTCGACGTGTACCGCGGGCTCATCCTCTGGCGCCGCATCTCCCACGACGGCGCGCCCGACGCCTCACGCGCCCGTCTGAGCGCCTCTGGCGCGCCCTGAGAAGCCACGACGATGGCGCGCTTCCCGAACCTCGCGTTCGCCGCGTCGAGCGCCTCCATGAGCGCCCGCTGCCTCTGGCGGTCCGCGCCCGTCCGGGCCTCGTGGATCGGGAACAGCCCCCGCTGCACCGTCCCCGCCGGCCGGATCTCCGAGAGCATGACGCCCGCCTTCCGGTACCGGTACGGCGCGCCGCTGGCGTCGCGCGCGACGTGCGCTCGCTCCAAGCAACGCCGCGCCGCGGCGACGAGCGCCCGCGTGTCCGCGCTCGCCTCCGCGAGTTCCATGTCCGCCCCGCACGAGCGGTGCGGCCCGGCGCCGTAACGCTTCGTCGAGACGAACGCCGAGACCCGGCCGGCGACGAGGCCCTCGCGCCTCAGCTTCTCGGCCGCGCGCGCTGCGTGCGTCGCCACGGCCTGCGAGAGCGCGCCGAGGTCCGAGACCGGCGTACCGAACGAGCGGCTCTTGACGAGCGTCTGGCGGGCTACAGGCGCCTCGTCGAGCGGGATGCAGGACACCCCGCGGAGCTCCATCGCCGTCCGCAGCAGGACGACGCTGAACCGCTGGCGCACGAGGCCGTCCGGCAGCGCCGCGAGCCCCGCCGCCGTCGGCGCGCCGAGCCCCTCCAGCTTCGCGGCCCAGCGCCGCCCCACGCCCCACACGTCCCCGACCGGCATCGAGTCGAGCCACGCGTCCCGTCCCGGGTGGCCCCACAAGCACACGCACGGCTCACCGCCCGCCTTCAGCTTCACCTTCGCCCATTCCGACGCCGCCTTGGCGAGCGTCTTCGTCTCGGCGAACGAGACGCGGACGGGGATGCCGGTCCAGCGCAGCACGCGCGCTCGGATCTCCCGCGCCCGCCGCTCCATCTCGGCGCAGACGGCCCCGGGCGAGCCCTCGGGCGTCGGCACGCTCAGGAACGCCTCGTCAATGCTGTACACCTCTACGTCGGGCGTGAAGCTCTCCAGGCACTCCATCACGCGGCGGCTCATGTCGCCGTACAGATGCTGTGTTGATAGAAGTCAAGGGGCCGGGTGCAATGAGGCGTCAAAGGGCCGCTCGCTCACCAGCACGCCGTAGCAAATCTGGACCAGCTTCCGCATCGACGCGCCCACGACGGACATCTTCGACTTGCCCTTCGCCTGCATCCGCTCGGCGAGCGCCCGCACGGCGTCGTTGTGACGCATCGCCGAGATCGCCGGGAAGTACATCGCTCGCCTCAACCGCGCGTTGCCCACCTTCGAGAGCCGCGGGTGACGCCGGACCGACGTGCCCGACTGGTAGTGGCGAGGAACGAGCCCCGCGTAGGCGGCCACGCTCCGCGCGCTCTTGAAGGCCGAGGCGTCGCCGAGCTCCGCGATCACGATCGCGGCCGTCTGCGCAGCCACGCCGGGGATGGTCACCAGCAGGTCCCGCTGCCGCGCGAGCTCGGGGTGCTCAGCCAGGTGCGCTTCGATCGCCGCTTCGATGGCTTTGATCTGCTCCTTGTACGTCACCAGGACCGCGTCCATCGCGTCGCGCGGGCGTCCCTCAGGCATCCGGCGCCGACGTGCCCGCGTCCGGTCTCGGTCGCGCTTGATGGCATCGAGCCCGCGCGTGAGCTGGCGGAGCACTCGCGCTTCGTCCGAAGGTGGCGTCC
Organism: Rubricoccus marinus; assembly: GCF_002257665.1. Classification (NCBI taxonomy): domain Bacteria; kingdom Pseudomonadati; phylum Rhodothermota; class Rhodothermia; order Rhodothermales; family Rubricoccaceae; genus Rubricoccus; species Rubricoccus marinus. Next base: position 1,228,763 of record NZ_MQWB01000001.1, read on the forward strand.
AGAGTGCAGGGCGCTCGCGCTCGCAGAACCGAGCCAGCAGCGCCGCGTCGCCGCGGTCGGTCTTGCTCCGACGCAACTGGACATCCGCGTAAGCCGCCGTTCGACGTGGATTGACGACCGAGACGGCGAGGCCGGCCTCATGAAGCGCGACCGCGGCGGCGTCCTCGTAGCCTCCCGAGGCCTCCAGGCAGGCGTGGACGCCGCTCAGCGTGTCGGTGAAGCGACCCAGCCAACGCAGGAGCGCAGCGTGGCCGGCGTCGTCGTTGCGCGCCGTCTTGGCGTGCGTGCGCCCGTCGGGCGTGAGGAGGGCCAAGTCGAGCTGCTCCTTGCCGACATCGATGCCGAGGAAGCAGGTGGTCTCGGAGGCCCCGGTCTCCGGTAGGTGCGGTGTCATCGTGGTGTCCATGCTAGTGAATGCAGGCTCCAGGGACACCGACGCTCGCGTGGAGCGAGGCCCGGCGCGCCGTGGCCGTGAGATGCTGTCCGGGTGAGACGACGACGGTAGCGGGCGGGGGCTGATCTGTACGCCGGGCTCCGGTAGTTGCCTACGTGGCCGCTCGTGTAATGCAGGTGACCCCGCCCGCCGCCCCGGATGCCTCCGGGGTGCTCTGATGCCTCTCGGCGAGACATACTAGGTGTAGTTGGATGAGAACACCCGGACGCCCGCGTCCGCCAGCTCGGCCTTGTGCTTGAAGAACGGCGCGCCCATCGGGACGCCGAGGTCCTTGACCTCCTGCGAGCGCGCGATGATGCACCCGTCGTTGTTCGAGAGCACGGCCACGGGCACGCCGCCCAGCGACGGGTCGAAGACGCGCTCGCACGAGCAGTAGAACGCCGAGCAGTCCACGAGCGCGATGAGACGGCGTGGTCTCGCGCCAGAGGCCCGCACCATGGTGGGCGCGGCGCGGGTCTCGGTGACATCGGTCATGCCGCCGTCGCTCGCTCCAGCTTCGCGTACGCGCCCCGCACCCGGAGGTCGTGGATCGAGAACGTCACCACGCCCCAGACCACGAGCTCCTGCTCCTCGCCCACCTCGATGGGCGCGTACCCCTTGTGCTCGGCCATAAGGCGGACGCCGCGCTTGTCCTTGATGAGCCGCTTCAGCACCATCTCCCCGTCCAGGCACGCCACGACGACGCAGCCCGTGTGCGGCTCGACGGCGCGGTTGACGAGGACGACGTCGCCGTCGTAGATCCCCGCCTCGGTCATGCTCACGCCCTCGACGCGCATGAAGTAGCAGTGCGGCGCCGTCACGCCGAGCAGCTCGTGGAGGTCGAGCGAGCCCTCGACGTAGTCGTCGGCGGGGGAGGGGAAGCCGGCGGAGACGCTGCAGCTCGCGACGGGGATCGCCGCCAGAGGCAGCACCTCGGCGGCGGAGACGGAAGAGACGACGCGGAGACGGTGGTTGGGGAGGCCGCGGTCCGGTGGGCGGTACGCCTGAGGGGCTTCCATGACGGGGTGGTGAAGGGGCCGGTACGATCCGGCGCGGGCTGTGTCACCCGCCGTGTCAGTGGGCCTCAGATCGCGACCGCGGGGCCCCTGGCTTCGGATCCAGCACGTCACCGTAGGCTGAGGAGGCGCGAGCGCGGAGGCGGACGTACAAATCGGCCACGGGAAAGCGAGCGGTTTAAGGTTCTGGCTCAGCAGACGATTAGCCGTGTATGAACGGAACGCCGACCTCCCCTGACCCGCGCCGCACCGTTGCCGAGGCGTACGCCGACGGCACGTTCCAGCGGCCCGTCCACGTGCACTACCACCGCGAGCCTCCCCCTCCGAGGAGGAGCGGCGGCGGCCTCCTCTCGCTCGTGACGTTCGGCGTCGTCGTGGGGAGCGCGCTCTTCTTCGGCGGCCCCAAGGCGCTCGCGGCGTTCCAGGAGGCGCGGGGCTTGGGCCCCCAGCCCGCCTTCGCCGTCGCGAGCCAGACGTGCGAGCACGAGACCCCAGGCGCGATAGACGACCTCAGCGTCGGCGGGCTGCTCAAGTCCGCCGTCGGGGCGATCGCGGCCGACCGGACGGTCCTCTCCGAGGTCCGGATCCGGAACAGCGGCGTCGAGGGGTGGGGCGTCGTCGAGGTCGAGATGGAGCAGAGCAAGGCGCCGTACACCGTGACGCGGCGGGAGCGGCTCTACCTCCAGGCCGGGGAGGAGCGGACGCTGAGCTACTCGTTCCCGGAGTACGTCGCCGGGGCGGAGGTGCGGTGCCGGGTGAGCGCCCGGTCGCCGGAGGTTGCGGGGCGGTGACGCCGCGGCTTCTGACGGCTCCCGCGCCCGTCGTTGCCCCGTGGCTCGGGTAGCGGCGTCGCGTCTTACTCCTCAGACGCACGGGAGACCAGCGCGAGAAGGCCAGTGGGAGAGACGGAGGGGTAGTACGGCTCGCGCGTAGGCCGCGAGACCCGTTCGCGGGGACCGCGAGCGCCGCGACCGGCCGCAAGCCCACGCTGCGCCCACTCTGCGCCCACGCGAAGGCGCGCTTGAAACCGGACGCTTTGCCGCCGCGGTCGCGAGGACACCGCCCCGAGCGCGGCGATGACCAGCCACCGGCGGCGGTGCTGCGCCACGCGCGCTGCTGACGCCGGCTTCGCCGAACGGCCTCTGCGGAGCCGGGAGCGCGAATGGTTCGCATTCTGAGCCCGGGCGGATGCACCATTCGCCCTAGCACGTGGGCGGCTCCCCCGGCCATCCATTCGCGTTTGGGGGCCTGCTCCGGCGAGGCGGGGATGCCCGCAGCGAATCATTCGCGCCACTGCGCCGGACCCGTTGTGGAGTCGTGACATCCGGAGGCCCACCCTGTACTCCCTGCGCCTGACGCCCTGCCCGTTTCGAGGTAGGGGGGTAGCCAGGAGTACGGCCGGACGACCCGGCGCGGCCACGCGAGCGCGCGGCCTCTTCCACACGCGGGCACGCGCCCGCACCGCGACAGCCGAGGGGCTGACGCCATGCACACACCCCACCCCCAGGCAGAGCCGCGTCTCCGCGAGACCGTGCCGACGGCCATCCTCCGCCTCCGGCGCTCCAGCCGCGAGGTGATCCCGCCGGAGGCCTGCCGCCTCGGCCCCGACTGCGTCGTCTGCCGCTGGCGCCGTGAGGGCCTCCTCGACGGCGCGGAGACCCCGGGCGGACCGGAGAACCTCCCCGCCAGGAGCCGGCGGCGCTCGGCCTCTGGCGGGCCCGCCGAAGGCCTGTAAACGAACACAGCAGGCGCGGAGGCGCGCCCGCCGCACACCCCACACGCGACGACCGACGGCACCCGGCCTCGGAGACGCGCGCGTGGACACCCCGACGGCCACAGGCCGCACGACCATGACACCCACTCAAGACCCCTCCCATTTCTGCCCCGGCTGCAGCGCCCGCTTCTGCCAGTGCTCCACCGCGGACGGCTACGACGACCACCTCGACGCGTCCTACGCCGACGGCTACGACGCCTGCGTCGTGGACGGCTTCGAGAACCGGCCCACGCGCTTCCCGCCCGCCCTCTGGCGGGGCGTCGACGTCGCGGCGTGGCTGGGGGGCTTCGACGACGCCGGCGCCGGGCTGCCGTGCGCCGTCCGCTCCCCGGAACGCTACACGGCGGTCCTCCAGGCGCTCGGCGCCGGAGGCGACACGCCCTCTCGCTAGCCCGCAGCTGCCGCCCCGCGCTGCGGCATCCAGCACGGCCCGAACCCGGGCCGGGGACGCCGGCCTCGCGCCACGTCCCGCACCACACGACGCCCGCCCTGGAAGCCCCGGGGCGGGCGTCGCCATGCCCGGCCGCGAGAGTCGCGGGCCGGATGCCTCTGGCGCTGCGGACACAGCGCCAGAGGCCAACACAACGACGGGGATCAGGCCCCCACCATCATGAGCAAGAACACCAAGATCGACGGCCAGCACGCCATCGTCAACACCGCCAGCGTGTCGTCTACGACGGACCCCCGCGTCCCCCAGCCCGACCTCCACGCGCGCCGGATGGCCCGCGAGGCCGAGGCGTGGCTCGCCTTCGCCCGCGAGCGCGGCCGCATGGCCGAGCACACCCTCGTCCGCAAGGCGCTGGGTGCGACGGCGTTCAGCGTCCGCCACGACGCGCGCAGCCTCGCCGTGCCGTCGAAGCTCGTCGGCACGGCGCAGCACCAGCGCCGCCTCTGGCGCCTCGTCTCCGACGGCGTCGAACCGTGGGCGGAGCTGGACCTCGACGCTCACGGACCGCTCGTGGCGTCGCTCGGCGGCGAGCCGCTCGGCGAGGTCCAGGCCAAGCACGCCGCCTGGGCGCGCCCGCTCGTCACGTTCGGGCTCCGCGTGCTCGTCGCGCGCGTGACCGGGCACGAGACCGAGGGGTACCGCCTGGGCTGCAACGTCGTGCTCGCGGGCGTCGGCGAGGCGCTCGCCCGGCTGCGCGACGCGCTCGGCACAGGCGGCGACGGAGCCGCTTCGGGCGTGACGGCCTCGGGCGTGACGGCCTCGGGCGTGACGGCCTCGGGCGACGGGCACCCGGGCGCCGTCGCCCTCCACGCCCCGCTTCGCCTCGTGGTGCCCAGGCCCGGCACGTCGCACCCAGGCTCGCCGGCTCCTACCCCGGCGGCTTCTGACCCGGCGACTCCCGACCCGCTCGACACCGTGCTCGTCCGCGCCGTCGACGGCAGCGTGCGCGCGACGTGCCACCACGTCCGCCGCCACGCCGACGCGCTCGACTGGGGCCGCCTGGGCGCGGGCCCGGCCGACCTCGCGCTCTCCGTGCTCACGCGCGTCTGTGGCGCCCGCGTCGCCGAGGCGCACTACGGCGCCTTCGCAGACGCCGTCGTCGCCGCCATCCCGCGCGCGGGCGGCGTCGTCCGAGCCGCCGACGTGCGGGCGTGGGTCGCCGCGCGCGACGTGCCGCCCGCGGCCTGACGCGGCCCAAACCTCCCTTCCCACACCCGAGGCCGGCGCTTCCCCAACAGGAGGCGCCGGCCTCTCGCATTCCAACCCCCGACATGAACGACACCATCATCCCCACGACCGCCGCCGGCCAGCTCGGCTTCTCCTTCACCGCCGCAGGCGACCGCACGGCCGGGCAGCGCCGCGCCGACGAGGCGAGCGCGCGGCTCGCAGCGGGCTTCGACGCCGTCCGCGAGGACCCCCAGCGCCTCAAAGGCTACCTCGCCTTCTGCGCCCGCTTCACGGACTACAGCGCGCGGAATAAGCTGCTGCTTTATCTCCAGAACCCCCAGGCCCGGCACTGCATGGGCTTCCGGTCGTGGAAGGCGCACGGGCGCCAGGTCAAGCGCGGCGAGCGGGGCCTGACGGTCCTCGCCCCGCTCTTGCGCCGGCCGTCCGCGGCCGAGGTCGCCTCGGGCGCCGACCCGGACCGCCGGGTGCCGTACGGCTTCCGCGCCGTCGTGGTCTTCGACTACGCGCAGACGCGGGCGGTGGCGGACGACGCGCTCGTCTACGTGCCGCCGGCCGAGCGCCTGGACGCGGCCGGACCCGCCGGGCTCGTGCCCCGCATTGAGGCCGCGGTCCGCGCCGTCGGCTACGAGGTGGTCACGACGGACACGGGGTACGCCGACGGGCGGTGCCGCTTCGGCGCGAAGACCGTCGAGGTCCGGGCGGGGCTGTCGCCTGCGGACCGGGCCGCTGTGCTGGCCCACGAGCTCGCGCACGCCGTCGCCCACGCTCCCGGTGCCCTCGACACGGACGAGGCCTCTGGCGGCCAGAGGAGGCCGTCCAGGGCCTCGTGCGAACTCCAGGCCGAGGGCGCGGCCTACGTCGCGCTGGCCGCGCTGGGGCTCGACACGGCGCGGTGCTCGCTGCCGTACCTGAAGGGCTGGGCCGGCGGCTGCGACGACGCGCTGAGCGCCGAGCTCTCGGCCATCGACCGGATCGTAACCCACCTCCTCGAGCTCATGTGCATCGGCCCTGTATCGCTTTAGGAGCGCGGCGTGTCCTCGGTCGCCGGTACCGCCACCTCCACGGTCGCCGCGATGGTATGCAGCGGTGTGCGGGGCTGCCCGGCGGTCGATAGGTCATCGGGCATGTACTCACCCGGATCGCCCTCGGGGGCTTGGCCGTCCGGAGGCGGCTTGTCCACACGAGGTAGAACGACCTCGAGCAGCGGCGCCGTCGGGATGCACGGCGCAACGGCCGTGCGGTAGACGCACCAGCACGTATGCCCGCCACGGCGGTAGAGGCCATTGCGCTGCCTTCCCACTCTCTGACCGCGCGCCTCCGTCGTGGCGCTGGACCGGCCGCGCTCCACCATGGACGCTGGTCCCGACAGCGGCAGGGACGGTCGAGCGGACAGAGCTCTGTACCCACGCAGGCACGGAGGAGTCCAACCGCATCATAGCTTCGTCTATTGAACATGGGTTTGCACATGCTGCCATCCCCCCTGCGGGGGATGCCGCAGTACACAACCTTTGAGTAGGCTCTGAGTCCCGCCACGAAGTGACATCCCGTCACAGAACGGCCCCGGACGATTGCCGTCGTCCGAGGCCGGAGAGGTGGGTCTTTTCCTAACCAAGACACTTCCTCCATGCAGCAATGTATGCCCGGGGCAGGCCCAACGGCCGTGCCCCCAGCCACACCCTTGCCCGGTCGTCCGCTCGAACGGGCTACCTCCTCTACTACGTACAAGGCCGGAGCCCAGGCGTGCCCGTCAAGCGGGCTGCTCCTGCTCGACCCCAATACCGGGGAGTTCGCCGTCCTCCCGTGCAAACGCCGCCGGTGCCCCGTCTGCGGCCCACGAGGCAAGCGGTCTCACGTCGCCCACTTCACCGAGGCGATAAAGGCCTTTCCTAGCCTCATCGCGGTGACGCTCACGCTCGATCCGAAGGCGGTCGAGGACACGGCGTTCCGCCCGTTCAAGGAGGCCTTGGTGAGGTCTGTGTGGGTGCCGTTCGCCAAGAACCTAGCCCAGCGTTGCCGCCGCGCCGGCGAGCGTCTGCAATACGTCGTCGCGGTCGAGCGCGGGGAGGAGAAGCACCCCCACATCCACGGCGTCATCTCTTGCCCGCTGCCCAACCCGGAGGACGCCATCGTACGAGGCTGGTACCGTTCCGGTGGCGGGGCGGCCCACCAAGCCGAACCGGTTTACGGAGGCGCCACAGGCCTGGCGGCGTGGCTCTCGTACTCGCTGAAGGAGCACTTCTACCCCGGCGACCCCTGTCACCACCTCATGACCTCGCACGGGCTCGGATACAACTCCCGAGCCGCCGTAGCCGAGCGCCGCAAGCACGCCCCGGTGTTCAGCGGCCGCGAGATCATCACGGACCTTGACGGCAACGAGGTGAAGCCCACGAAGCCTGCGGCCGACCGGTGCGCGCGTGCGGCCCCGCCCATCCCCGCCCGGCTCTCCCTTGAGCGCCGGACCAAGTCGCACACGAACTGGAAGGAGGGACAGCACTACGCCGTCCGCACCTCGTTCGACACGCGCGGCCGACCCTGCCGCGATGTCGTGCACCGCCTGTCGTTGTCATCGACGAGGGGTACGGCCGTGAGCAAGGGAGTCTCCGCCCGCGAAGGCCGCGAGCAAGCGGCCGCGCTCAACGCAGCCACCCCGGACGGGGCGGCAACATGATCGGGCCCGACAAGAAGCCCTCACGTCGCCGCACCCCGACGGGGCCGCGGCGCGAGGCCCAGCCGAAGACGTATTCCGAAAAGGACCGCGCGCGCTTCTGGGCGAAGGTGGCGGAACCCGACGAGAACGGCTGCCGGGTCTGGAACGGCGCGCTGAGCAAGGCGGGGCGTGGACGCCTCTCGATAGACGGGGTAACCCGTTACGCGTACGTGTACGCCCTGGAATTGGCAGACCGTCCTGTGGCGAAAGGCGAGCCCGTGCGGCACCTGTGTGGGAACCCCTCGTGCTGCGAGGAGACCCACCTCACGACGGAGGGCGGCCAGTCCGCCAACTGCCGGGACACCGTGCGCCACGGCCGCCACAACACAGCCGTCCTCACCGAGGCCGACGCCTTCGCGATCCGGATCGCCCTCGCCGGGCCCTCTCCCCCAACCCGGGGCTCGCTCGCCGAGCGCTACGGCGTTTCCGGGTCGGCGATCAGCGCAGTCGCGACGGGGAAGACCTTCAAGGATGCCGGCGGCCCGATCAAGACGAGCCGGAAGCGGAAGTCTCGGGGCGAAACCTATCGCTCTCCCGAACCGGATCACGAGCCCGCCCGAACCGCACCCGGGCGGACGCAGCGCTCAACCGGCGCCCGGCCGGCCCCGTCGTGACAGACCCGGCGGCTCCCCCGCTGTGGTACCATGGCGCTCGTCCTTTCACCACCTGTCGACGCGCCGTCGGGGCTGCTGCTGTCATGCTGCAGCAGCCCAGAGCGCCGCCGCTGAAGAGCCTCTGACGAGGCCTACGTGCGGGTTCCTCGTCCTCACGCGCACGATTCAGGGTCGTGTGTCCTCACGGACGTGCTGGTTCGATTCCAGTCTCGGGCACTTAGCCTTCGGGCTTGGCCCCTAAGTCACAACGACTTAGGGGCCTTTCTGTTTGGGGCGGGTACAGGATCGGGTACAGGTTTTTGAAATTTTTGCTCGACGGCTAAGGGGCGCCAGATAGCAATTCGGTCCACAGTTCCAAGAGCGGTAGAGATGGATGCGGTGGCCGAACGGACAGGCCGCGTTACAACGAGGCGCAATTGATGGCGCTCCCTCGGGGACACGGATGAACCTCACACGGGCCACACTGTCGGCAGAAGTGGGCTCGGCCTCTGGCGCGGCAGCAATTTTAGCTGAAACGCTTAGCTTTGGCACTCGAACGCAAGTTGTCCCCTCAGGCTGCAAGCCTATATGCGCATCCCTTTCCATCTCGCTGCGCTCTCACTTCTTGCAGCGCTTCTAGTACCCACCACCTCCGCTCAGACGTTCTCGCCAGAGGCCACATCGTTCGCTGTTGAGGCTGAGGCGCAGGGCCTCGCGGCGCCCCAAGCTCGCGCTCTCGCCGACGCCGTGGAGGCGGCCGTGGACAAGATGGCCGACCAGAACGAAGACCAGATCTTACGCGCGAGCAACGGCGGTGCGGGCGACTTCTTCGGTTTCTCCGTGTCGCTCTCGGGCGGCCGCGCCCTCGTCGGCGCGCTTGGGGAGGACGGCCCGACGGGCGGCACGAGATCCTCTGGGGCGGCGTACGTCTTCGACTTCGACGGCACGTCGTGGGCCGAGACCGCCATCCTACGCGCGAGCAACGCCGAGGTGGACGACCAGTTCGGGCGTTCCGTGTCGCTCTCGGGCGACCGCGCCCTCGTCGGCGCGCCTGGGGAGGACGGCCCGACGGGCGGCACGAGATCCTCTGGGGCGGCGTACGTCTTCGACTTCGACGGCACGTCGTGGGCCGAAACCGCCATCCTACGCGCGAGCAACGGCGGTGCGGGCGACTTCTTCGGTTTCTCCGTGTCGCTCTCGGGCGGCCGCGCCCTCGTCGGCGCGCTTGGGGAGGACGGCCCGACGGGCGGCACGAGATCCTCTGGGGCGGCGTACGTCTTCGACTTCGACGGCACGTCGTGGGCCGAGACCGCCGTGCTCCGCGCGAACGACGCCGAGGTGGACGACCAGTTCGGGTCCTCCGTGTCGCTCTCGGGCGACCGCGCCCTCGTCGGCGCGCCTGGGGAGCGCGGCGCGTCGAACGGCACGAGCGGCTCTGTTGCGGCCTACGTCTTCGAGCTCTCCGGCGGGGCATGGGCCGAGACCGCCGTGCTCCGCGCGAACGACGCCGAGGTGGGCGACATATTTAGAGTCGCGGTGTCGCTCTCGGGCGACCGCGCCCTCGTCAGCGCGTACTTGCTGGACTTCCCGGAGAACTACGAGAACGCCTCTGGCGCGGCCTACGTCTTCGAGCTCTCCGGCGGGGCATGGGCCGAGACCGCCGTGCTCCGCGCGAACGACGCCGGGGCTGGCGACTTCTTCGGGTCCTCCGTGTCGCTCTCGGGCGGCCGCGCCCTCGTCGGCGCGCCTGGGGAGGCCGGCCCCAAGGACGGGATGACCTTCTCTGGCGCGGCGTACGACTTCGAAGTGAGCGAACCGCTGACTGCGGTCAGCGATGCCGTCACCATCGCCGAGGACTCTACTGCCGTCATCCCCGTGCTCGACAACGACACCGGAAACGGGCTCACCATCATGTCAGCCTCGGGTGCGAGCCACGGCACGCTCACCGTCCTCTCCTCGGCGTCCGCTCCAGACTCCATCCGTTACGTCCCCGACCCAGACTTCTTTGGGACCGACCAGTTCGTCTATGTGGTCACGAGCGGCGGCGAGCAGGCAACGGCGCTTGTTGATGTCACTATCACGCCGGTCAACGACGCGCCTGTGGCGGTGACCGACGAGGTGACCACGAGCGAAGATGTCACGGTTTCGGTCGATGTGCTCGCCAACGATACGGATCCCGATGGCGATGACCTCTCGATCACTGGCATACCTGAGCAGCCTGACAACGGCGTGGCCGGAATTCAGAACGGACTCCTGGTCTACACACCCAATGCCAACTACCTAGGGGAGGACCTCGTGCTGTACACAGTTAGTGACGGGATTGAAGACACGTTTGGCCGCGTGATGATCACCGTCAACGGGTTAAACGACGCCCCCGTCGCTGTGGACGATGTGGCTGTTACGGACGAGGACGAAGCTGTAACGATCACGGTCCTCGTCAACGACTCCGACCCCGACACAGGCACCGAGCTCGCCATCGTCAACGTCTCGGACCCCTCGAATGGCTCCGTCACGCTCAACGACGACGGGACCATCACCTACACGCCAGAGGCCGATTTCAACGGCACGGACCGCTTCGACTACACCATCGATGATGGCGGCGGCCCTGTCGGCTCTCCCCAAAGCGTTGTGAAGCGGGCGCGCTCCATTGCGACGGTCACGGTCACGGTCCGCCCCGTCAACGACGCGCCTTTGGCGGAGGCCGATGTTGTAAGCACGGTCGAGGACGAGGCTCTGGAAATCGCCGTGCTGGCCAACGATACCGACGCCGATGGCGACGACCTCACGGTCACCGCGCTCGGCGACCCCGCCAGCGGTTCGGTTTCGACCGATGGGACCTCGGTGACCTACACGCCAGAGGCCGACTTCAACGGCACCGACGAGTTCACGTATGTAGTCGCAGACGCCGCTGGCGTCACGGCGCAGGCGACGGTGACAGTCACCATCCGTGCTGTTAACGACGCCCCTGTGTTCACGTCTGAGCCCGTCGCGACCGTCCGTGAGGGCGCGCTCTACCGCTACGACATCGTCGCCACCGATGTCGATGGAGACGATGTGTCGTTCTCAGCCACCGACCTCCCGTCATGGCTCACGCTCACGGGCAACGGCGACAACACAGCGTCTCTTACGGGCACGCCTACAGATTCAGAGGTCGGATCCTACGAGATCGTCCTGACGGCGCAAGATGCGACAGACGCCACCTCCCAGGAGTTCTCGCTCTCGGTGACGGACGAAGAGAACGCGCCAGTAGCCAACGCCGACACGGCGGAGACGCCAGAGGACACCGCGGTGACCGTCGATGTGCTAGCCAACGACACCGATGCCGACAACGACGCGCTGGAGATCTCGGGCGTCTCGGAGGCACCGCAGAACGGGACGGCGGAGCTCGCAGACGGCGGAGTCCGGTACACGCCCGCTGCGGACTTTGTGGGGACGGACGTCTTCCGGTACACCGTCACCGATGGCCGTTTCACGAGCGCGGCGCGGGTCACCGTGACTGTCGGCGGGCGTAATGACGCGCCCATCGCGGTAGACGACGCCGTCTCGACGGCTGAGGACGTGGCTGTCGTCGTGCAGGTGCTCGCCAACGACTCCGACCCCGACGACGGAAGCGCGCTTGCGGTCACGTCGGTCTCCCAGGCCGCTCACGGCACCACGACTGTCGACGACGACGGCGCGGTCACCTATACGCCAGAGGACGACTTCAACGGCACCGACGAGTTCACGTATACCGTCGACGACGGGCAGGGCCCGGTCGGGAGCCCGACGGGGCTTCGGAAGGCGACCTCGCAGGCCACCGTCCGCGTGACGGTCACGCCCGTCAACGACGCGCCCGTCGCGAACGACGACGTGGCGTCCACCGGCGAGGACAACCCCGTGAGCATCGAGGTGCTGGCCAATGACACCGACCCCGACGGCGATGCGCTGAGAGTGAATGCTGCCGGCGGCGCGTCGTTCGGAGATGTCGCCATCTCTGGAGGGATGGTCGTTACTTACACCCCAGATGACGGCTTCACCGGCCAGGACTCCTTCCTGTACACCGTCTTCGACGGCAACGGCGGCACCTCGCAGGCGAGGGTGTCGGTCACGGTCTCCGACCTCTCGCCCGTAGCGCGCGACGACGCGGCGACGACGGTCGAGGACACCGCCGTCTCTATTGACGTGCTCGCCAACGACGAGAGCCGCGTAGGCGAGCCGCTGTCGGTGGCTTCCGTCTCAGGCGCAAGCAACGGGACCGTCTCGGTCGAGAGCGCCGGGACGGTGCTCTACACGCCAGAGGCCGACTTCTCGGGCGAGGACACATTCACGTACGCCACCAGTGACACCGGAGGCTCGGCCTCAGGCACTGTGACGGTCACCGTCACATCGGTCAACGACGCGCCACTGGCCTCAGTCGTCACCGCACCGAGCGGCACGCTCATGCTCTCCGGCGATCAGGGGACACCCGTGCCTCTGGCGTGGAGCGCGGCGACCGACCCCGATGGGGACGCGGTTGATTACCGGTGGGAGCTGGCCTCGACAGCGTCGTTCGCTACGAGGCTCCTTACGGTCACGAGTTCTACGACGAGCGCGGAGACCACCTACGGCGCGCTCGCGGACGCGCTCGCGACCATCGGCATCGGCGCTGGACAGAGCATTGAGGTGTTCCAACGCGTGGTGAGCTCAGACGGAACGCTGGAGACGGCGGGGACGGCGTCGGCGCTGACCATCGAGCGTGGCGTGATGACGGCTGGCGAAGACTCCGCGCCTCTGGCGTTCGGCCTCTCCGCAGGGGCGCCGAACCCGACGCGCGGCGCGCTGACGGTGCTCGTAGACCTACCGAGTGCGTCTGCCATTCACGTCGAGGTCTTCGACCTGCTCGGCCGTCAGATGCACGAAATGGAGGCGCAGTTAGCGGCAGGCAGAGACGTAGCACTTGCTATTGACCTTAGCGCGCTGCAACCGGGCATCTACGCCTATCGCGTGACGGCGTCGCTGCCCACGGGCGAGGAGGTACGGGCAGGGCGGGTGACACTCGTCCGCTAAGATGGTCCGTAGTCTGCGGCTTCTGTGTAGAGCTAGCTTGCACGCAATCGGGCGGCTCGCGTAGCCGCGCCGGTTGCTGTTTCGGCGGCCCGTTCTCTTGCGAGGGCGGGCCGCCGATGTTTTAGCCCTCCACCTTGCGCAGCCTGTAGGCGGGCGCGTCGGCGGTGTACCCGGCGAACGTCTCTAGGATGGAGAGGCAGAGCGCGGGGCTCGCCGTGTCCGGGTTCACCGCGCGGGAGACGGCAGGCCGCTTCTTGCCCAGCTTCTCCGCCGCGCTCGCGTGCGTCTCGCCAGAGGCCTCCAGCGCGTCGCGGGCGAGCACGGCGAGTTCGGCGGCGGTGTAGTAGGACCCCGCGCGGAGGCGGGGCGTGGGAGCGTCGGTGGAGGCCATAGGAGGGGATGGCTAGGCCGCGAGCTTCGCGGCGTGTTCGAGCGCCGATGTGGCGGCGGCTTCGAGGGCGGCGGGGTCCGGCCTCTGGCGCGTGACGCGGACGAACCCCGTCGCGGCCTTGACGGTCGCGGCGCCGGTCTGGCGGTCGCGGGCCTTCCTCTCGCGGAGGGCGCGCTCGGCCTCTTGCGTCGCGGGAGGGTACGCGTAGGAGCGGGTGACGGCGGCTTCGAGGGAGAATCCGTGGGCCTCCGCGCGGCCGTCGTCCTCCACCTCTAGGGCGTCGTAGATCGTCGGCTCCAGCGCCTTCATCTCGGCGGTCAGCGCGCGCACGCGCTCTTTGAGGTCGAGGTAGCGGCGGAGGTCTTCGGGGTCGTCCAACGCGCGGAGCGCGGAGTATCGGGGCGTGGGCATGGGGCCGGTTGCTGTGTGTCCACAAGGTACGGCCCTGACGGTGGTGTTGGTAACAAAAAAAGATACGGTCAGGGCCGGTTTGTTCTTGACATGAGTAACAAATATTGTTACCATGTGAGTACAGCAACCGGCCAACGCGCCATCCGACAATGTTTAACCGCACCGACTTCTACGACGCCTCCTTCGCCACCGCAGCCCACGCCGACGAGATCGGAGACGCGGGCTACCGCGCGGGTCTCAACGGCGAAGCGTTCAACGCTCCTACCTCGCCCGCGGGCGCCTACGACATCTACGCCGAAGCCTTTGAGGAGGGGCAGGCGGAGCGCGAGGCGCACGCCCCCGCAAGCGGCCCGGCGCCGTCCGCCGACTTCCCCATCCTCGCGCGTCAGGAGGCCATTGAGGAGGACGCCGCCATCGTGTACGCGCACATCCGGGCCTCTGGCGTGAGCTTCGATCTCTCCGCCAAGATGGAGCAGGCCGAAGCGTACAGCCTGAGGGCGGGCGGGTCGTCCCTCGCCATCCCGTCCAAGTTGACCGGCGTGCGGCCTCTGGCGTCACGGATCGGACGGCTCGCGGACTACATGGACGAGACGGGCGCGGCATTCGTGCCATGCGTCCTACACGCGACGACCGAGGGTCGACGCCCCGGCATCGCGGTCTTCGCCGCGCCGAACGGGCGCGCGGGCTGCTACGTGATTGGGCACGTTCAAGACAAGCACGCGGGCTGGCTTCTCCCGCTCCTCAACGCGAGCAAGGCCGGGACGGTCACGGACGCCACGCCGGTTCGCGTCCACGTCACGGCGGTGACGGGTGGCGAGTCAGATCGACCCACGCGCGGCGTCAACATCGTCATCTCCGGCGTGAGCGCGGCCATCGTGGACGCGCACGCCGACCGGGACGCGGACGAGGCGGCGCTCGAAGCGGCCTACGAGTCCGGCGACCTCGCGGCCATCGAGGCCGCGGGCGCCTGAGCCGATTCGCCCCGCTGGCGCCAGAGGCCGGCGGGGCGCGTGCTCAGAAGGGGACGTTGCCCGGTCCCTGCGGGGTGTACCCGTCCGGGCCGTGCGTGAGAAGCTCCGCGCGGCGTAAGGCATTGAGCGCCGCGCGGGTGCCTCCGGCGTCGAGGCCGAACCGCTTGCCGAGCGCGATGGCTTCGGTCTCGGTAGAGCGGGGTTTGAGCGAGCGCCAGAGGTCGGCGGCGCGGGTCGCTTCGGCTTCGGCGGCTTCGAGGAAGGGCGGGACGCCGTTGGGGTCGGCAGCCCAGCCGCCAGCGTCCCGCGCGAGTCGTCGTCGCTGCTGCCCAGTGCGGTAGTCCGCGAGGTCTCGCTTGGCCTCTGGTGAAAGTGTAGCCGCAAGCGCTAGAGGCAGGCTACGGAGGTGGTGGGACGGCTTCCTCGGCATCTCGCAACCTACGGCGAAGCTGTTGCACCGTGCCCGCGGAGATAGGGTGGCGTCGTTTACATGGGCTCATTGCTTCGCGTCTCATGTGCTTCGCCTAAAGCCGTGTACTTACGGAGCAGCCGTCTTCTCTGCGTCCCTGCACTAGAGCGTCTCCGTGGATTTAAAGACAGGGCGAAACCCCGTGCCATGACGCGAATATGTGACACTGAGCCGTCACTGCCGCCTCCGAACCTGCTCTCTTACCTCAAGGTTGCATTAGGGGATACCACTCGTTACTCCTTGGCGCCCACATTGATTGTTACTCAGCGGCGCTTTACCTTCGCTGCCCAAGTCCGCGGTCCCATGCATACTGCCTCTGACATCGCTCGCTACTTTATCTGGCGCACTGAGCCAGAAGAGGGTGATGTGATGACGAACCTCAAGCTCCAGAAGCTTCTTTACTACTCCCAGGGTCTACACCTCGCTTTGCGAGAGGAACCGTTGTTTGAAGACCCAATTGAAGCATGGCAGTATGGACCTGTGGTCCCAGACGTATATCATGAGTACAAGCAGTACGGGCGTGGTGCTATTCCGGAGCCAGAAGGCTTCGATCTCACAGACTATGACGCGGATGTACAGGAGGTGTTAGATGAGGTGTTTTCTGTATATGGGCAGTACACCGCGACTGCGCTGATGAAGTTCACTCACAACGAGGCCCCATGGAAAGAGACCGAGCGTAGTGCAGTGATTACACGCGATTCAATCAAGGCGTACTTCGATACTCAGGTCGTTGGCGCGTAGGTTCAAACAACCCAAACCGCAGCGCGGGGCGCACGTCCAGGCCCCCTCCGTGCCTGAGGACTACGACAAAGAGAGCCCGGCTTTTTGTCTCCGGCATCTTCAGAAGGGTTATCACTTGGACGATTGTTCGCCCGAGGACAAGGCTTCGTTTGCGATGGCGCAAGTTACTAGGAGCAAGTTGTCGTGGAAGCAGCTCCGGTCCGCACATCGGCACGGCCTCGGTAGCGAGAAGATTACCCACGATAGCATCAATGCCGGAATTCCAGAGCAGATCACTGAGGATGTTACTCTTCTTGCATTCCGATTCAGCGGCAAGAAGCCGATGGTGGGCTACCGTGAGAGAGAGATATTCCGAGTAGTATGGCTAGACCATGATTTCTCTCTATATGATCACGGTTGATGTAGGCTGAATCACGTCCGGTGAATGCCTCGCGTTTGCAAAGTCCAAAACCGTCGCGTGTCCCTCAACGCAACCACCGTCAGAGGCCGCTCACGCCGTGCTCACGTTCACCTCTCTCGGGTCCGGCATAGAGTCCCCCGAATGCACGGGCAATGCCATAGGCACCTCTGAGGCCTCTGGCGAGAGAGCCGAGTAGAGCCCGCGCCGGTGTGCCCGAGGAGCCGCTAGAGCCCCGCGCTGAGCACGAAGGCGCTCGCTCTCGTGCCGATCCGCGGCCCGGGCCTCCTCTCGCTCCGCCTTCCGCAGCGCTGCCACCGTCGCGAGGGCGCGGACGTGACGGGTCTGCGCCGCGCTCAGCCGGTTCTCCCAGCCTCTGGCGGCGTTGTTGAAGTACGAGCCCGAAAGCGCCGACACGTACCCCCGCGTCACCTTGTCGAGCACGATGCGGGCGTTGGCCGCTTGCTCGCACGCCGCCCGCACGAGGGGGCCGTCGTCGGGCCGCGCGAGCTCCGCCGCGTGGCGCTCGATCTCCAACTCCGCCAGCGCGACGGCGGCGCCGGTCGCGTCCGTGGGCGTGCCCTCCACGTCCACGCCGGTCACGAACCCCGCTAGGGCGCGACGGGCGAGGGCGCCCGAGAGCGAGCCGAAGCACTCGGCGGGGAACGCGGCCAGCGCGTCCCGCACGGCGTTGACCTCTTGCC
>NZ_MQWB01000001.1:1246375-1273514 GCF_002257665.1 Rubricoccus marinus
CGCGGTCGATCTGGGGGAACGCCCCGCACCCGGCGCGGGAGAGCGCGCGGTCCCACTCGCAGGACTGAGCCGCGAGGTCGGCGGCCTCTCGCGGGGCCTCGCCCGAGCCGAGGTAGCGCGAGCGGACGCGGCCCTCTGGCGTCCGCTCCTTCGCGTAGTAGTAGGCCCGCGCGCCGCGCTGTTCCCATCCCATCGGTTCAGGCGCCAGAGGCTTCGCCAGCGTGGCGCGGTTGTGCTACAGGGGGGGAGACCCCCGCTCGGCTCGGCGCCCGCGCGGCCTCTGGCGGCACGCGAGACGCCCGGCGCACGGCGTCGTTGAAGGCGAAGAGGTACAGCGGCCACGAGAGCGCGGCACGCGCGGCGCTACCGGGCTCCGCGTCGGCGAACAGCGCGGAGACGTACGCCCGCTCGCCCGGGCACTCCGCGGGCGGCGAGGGCAAGAGGTGAGGCCAGAGCGCGAGGTCCCCGCCGTCGCGCGTCGCTTCGGTCACGCGCCCCACGGTCTCTGCCCAGGCGTCTAGCTCTCGGGTTTCCTCTGGCGTCTCCTCCTGGCATGGCGCGCCCTCTGCGATGCTCGCCAGCGCGGCGTTGAGGTCCGCGAGGCGTTCCGCGAGCGCGTCCGGGTCCATCGTCTCTTGCCGGGCGGCTTCGCTCAGGTACTCGTCTAGCGCGTCGTCTGAGACGCCGGTGAACACGTCGGCCCAGAACGCCGTCCACGCCGCATCCCACCGGGCGCGGGTGCCCATCTCCATCTTCGCAACGCGGCGGAGTCGCGGGTTAGGCACGGGCGAGGCGGCTGTAATACTCGGCCAGTTGACCGGCCGAGAGGTGCGGGAGCCAGTCCGGGCGGGGGGTGTCCGTGAGGAGCGCGTCGTAGGCCTCCCGCTGCGCCTCTGGCGTCCACGTCCGCACGCGGGCGAGGGCAGAGGCGAGCGAGGCGCCAGAGGCCTCTGGCGTCCTGCTCAGGCGCTCCAGGGTATCGAGGCGGGCGCGGAGTCGGGGCACGTCAGGCGTAGGCTCTGGCGGAGGCAGGGGAGGCGTCCACCGGGGGCGCCGTGGCCTGTGCCTCGTGCGCGGCCTCCAGCGCTTCGAGGCGGGCCTCCAGTTCGCCTACCTCCACGATCTTGGCGAAGGCCGCCGTCGTCTGCGTCGTCGCGTGGACGGCCTTCAGGACGAGGGCGCCGTCGCCAGAGGCCGCGGCGTCGCGCATGACCGCTTCGGCGTGTTCGAGGGCGAGGTAGAGCTTCTTTCGCGCACCGTCGAGGTCGCCTCGGCTGCGGCGGTTTCGCTTCGCCAGCCGCGCGAGGTGCGTTTTGGTGTCGGGCGTGATGTTCTCAGGCATGAGTGCAGAGGCCCCCCCCCCCGGTCTGTTTAACGAGGCTAAAAGCCGTGTGAAAGGAGTGTGGGTGATTGCCGTGTGGCTCTAGCCATTGTCCAATCTGTCTGGCTTTTTTTTGTTGCTCGGAAAGATACAATGATACACACGACCAACCCATGCAAATGGGTCGCTCCTCTGGTAAGGAGATGCACTATCTTCGACTGGCAAGCGGGAAACCTGGCGGCGCGTGTAAGGCAAGGGGACCCATCAATCGGGCGAAGAGGCATCTCAAGTGCTAGCATCAGCCGCTGGCGAACTGCACTTCCGCCTCGCCTCCAAGAAGGTCTGCAAACGCAAGGCTGTACTCTGTATCCGCTGCAAGAAGAGCTATCATCATTCTGCGCCAGCGGCGCCGCAGATTTGAACATTCGTGGCTATTGACAATGATCCCTTCCTACCCTGTCGGCTCTTGGCGTCTTGCTCTGGTCGCATTCCTCTTCGCTTCCCTCACATCAGAGGCCTACGCTCAGCCAACTGATCCGCTTCTTGCCGAGGCCGATGCTGCCGGGCTCAATGCTGCTGAAGGTCGCGCGCTCGCTGACGCCGTGGATGCTTCCTTTGGAGCACTGACAGCTGACCGAACGGAAGACGCACGGCTTGTTCCGAGAAATAGGGTGGAAGGAGCCAGGTTTGGCAGGGCGGTGTCGGTTGATGGAAACCGCGCGATTATAGGGGCTGCAGGGAACGCCTCAGTGTACATATTTGAGTTCAACGGAAGGTCGTGGGTTGAAACGGCGATCTTACGCCCCAGCAACACTGAGACCCCTAATGGCTTTGGAGTTTCGGTATCACTCTCCGGTGATCGTGCGCTCGTTGGGGCATTGGGGGATGATGGTCCAAGCGATGAGATGGATCGCTCCGGCGCGGCCTACGTCTTTGACTTCGACGGTACATCGTGGTCTGAGACGGCGATTCTCCGCGCGAGCAACGCCGAGTCGGAGGACGAGTTTGGGATCTCCGTGTCGCTCTCAGGGGACCGCGCAGTCGTCGGGGCGAATGGAGAAGATGGACCATCCAATGGCACGACAGAAGCTGGGGCAGCGTACGTTTTTGATTTTTCAGGAGGTGTGTGGGCCGAGACATCCATTCTGCGCGCCGCCATTCCTGTGGAGTACAGCCTCTTCGGGGGGGGGACAGGGGAGGGTGTGGCTGTTCAAGGTGACCGTGTGCTCGTAGGCGCGCAAGAAGGAGTGAGGGAAGGGGTACGCGTTGACGGGGCTGCCTATGTCTATGAGTTCGACGGTGTGTCATGGGCAGAGACTGCTATCCTTAAACCTAGCGACACCGGTATCGAAGACTTTGGGTGGTCGGTATCGCTATCAGACAATCGGGCGCTCATCGGGACGAACGATGACGAAACGGCGTACGTTTTTGACCTCTCAAGCGGAGGGTGGAACGAAACGGCCACCCTGCGCGCGAGCAACAGCGAGGCGAACGACGGATTCGGATTTTCTGTGTCACTCTCGGGTGATCGCGCGCTCGTCGGGGCGTATACGGAAGACGGCCCCAGCAATGGCATGACTTACGCTGGTGCTGCGTACACCTTCGAGTTCGACGGCACATCTTGGTTAGAAACGGCAGTGCTCCGTGCGAGCACCGCGAGGACTGAGGACTTCTTCGGAGGAGCCGTCTCTCTCTCGGGTGACCGTGGAATCGTCGGGGCGTCAGGCGTAGACAGTCAAGGCGCGTTCTCTTCCGGTGCGGCTTACGCGTACAGCGTTCCATTTGTGTTCCGCAACACTCCCCCATTGGCTGTCGATGACATCATCGAAACGCTGGAAGACACTCCAGTGATCGTCTCCGTTTTGGACAACGACACAGATCCCGACGGGGACGTGCTGTCGGTCGTCGGCATCCCGGAGCAGCCGTCCAACGGCGTCGCTGCTGTCCGCCCGGACGGTCTCGCCGTCACGTACGCTCCAAACCCAGACTTTTTCGGTACGGACACGTTCAACTACACGGTTTTCGACGGGGAGGACCAAGCGTTTGGCCGTGTTGAAGTCACTGTTGTCAGTCGCAACGACGCACCCGTGGCTATGGACGACCGGGCCGCGACCGACGAGGACCAGCCCGTCACCGTCGCCGTGCTCGCCAACGACCGCGACCCCGACGGCGGGACCACGCTGACGGTCACTGCCGTGACGAGCCCGGAGCACGGGACGGCCACCGTGGGCGACGATGGCACCGTGACGTACACGCCCGAGGCGGACTTCAACGGGGAGGACTCATTCCGATACATCGTGGACGATGGTGATGGGCCCGTGGGATCCGTTAACGTTCGAGGTGACGCCTCTCTAGCAGAGTCCTCCGCTACCGTCCGCGTCACTGTCCGGCCTGTCAATGACGCGCCGCGGCCGGTAGACGATGAGGCTATGACGGATGAAGATCAGCCCGTCACGGTCTCGGTCCTAGCCAACGACTCCGACCCCGACGGCGACGCCCTCACGGTCGTCTCCCTCGGAGAGCCCGCCCGCGGCGCCGTCTCTACCAACGGAACGACTGTCACCTACACCCCGGCCACCAACTTCGGCGGCACCGACGTGTTCTCGTATACCGTCGCCGACGCCGCGGGGGCTACGGCCCAGGCCACCGTCACCGTTACAGTCCGGGAGATCAACGATGCCCCGGTCTTCTCCTCCGAGCCCGTGACGGCCGTCCGCGAAGGTGAGCCCTACTCCTACACTGCCACCGCAGTGGACGTGGACGGCGACGCGGTCGCGTTTACCGCTGGCGGGCTTCCCGACTGGCTCTCACTCACCGATAACGCTGACGGGACGGCCACGCTAGCTGGCACCCCCGCCGACGCCGATGTGGGCACGGCTCAGATCCGCTTGACGGTAACCGACGGCACGCTCAGCACCGTGCAGGCGTTTGCGCTCTCCGTCACCGACGAAGAGAACGCCCCCGTCGCCGTCGCCGACGAGGCTAGTACAGCAGAAGACACGTCTGTTGTAATCGACGTGCTCGCCAATGACATGGACGCCGACGGCGACGCTCTTGAAATCACGGGGATCACAGATGCCCCTCAGAACGGGACAGCCGTGGTTCAGGGCGACAGGGTGGTATACACGCCAGGGACAGACTTCGTGGGTGAGGACGCCTTCGTCTACGCTATCACTGACGGCCGCTTCTCGAGTGCAGCGACTGTGAGGATCAACGTCGGTGGCCTTAACGACGCGCCTGTGGCCGTGGACGACCGGGCCGCGACCGACGAGGACCAGCCCGTCACCGTCGCCGTGCTCGCCAACGACCGCGACCCCGACGATGGGACAGAACTCACCGTCACCGCCGTCACGAGCCCACAGCACGGCACGGCTGTCCTCAACGACGATGGGACGGTCACATACACGCCAGAGGCGAACTTCAACGGAGAGGACACCTTCACCTACACCGTGGATGATGGGGACGGCTCCGTCGGCTCCCTGAGTGCAGCCGCTCGCGCTGAGGACACGGCGTCTGTGACCGTTGCCATTCGCTCAGTCAACGACGCGCCTCTGGCGGTAGACGACGCGGTCTCGACCGGAGAGGGCGCCCCCGTCACCGTCGCCGTCCTTGCAAACGACACCGACATCGACGGAGACCCCCTCGAAATCATCGCGGCAGGTGGTGCGAGCTTTGGCGCCGTCGCCGTGGCCTCTGGGGGTTCGTCTGTGACCTACACACCCAACGTGGGGTTCACCGGGCAGGACTCCTTCCTCTACACCGTGTCCGATGGCAACGGCGGCTCTGCGCAGGCCCGAGTCATCATAGCCGTCTCCGACCTCTCGCCGCTAGCACGGAACGAGACCGTAACGACCGACGAGGACACTGCCCTCACCATCGACGTGCTCGCCAACGACGAGAGCCGCATCGGGGGAGGCCTCGTCGTCGCGTCCGTCTCACGTCCGCAGCACGGGTCCGCTACCATTGGTGCGGACGGCGCCGTGCTCTACACACCGGCCCCGGACTACTTCGGAGCGGACGCCTTCACATACGTCGTCGCTGACGTAGCAGGCGCCACGGCACAGGCCTCCGTCGCTCTGACCGTCCGCCCCATCAACGACGCCCCGCGCGCCGTGACGGTCACGCAGCCTGCGCCGGGCGCGACGCTCGTGTTGGTCGGGGATCAGTCCACACCCGTCACGATCGTGTGGCCGACCTCCACCGATGTTGACGGCGATGCGGTGACCTACCGGTGGGAGCTCTCGGACTCGGACTCGTTCTCGTACACCCCGCTCGCGATTGAGACTCAAGAGACGACGGCGGAGACGACCTTCGGGGAGCTCGCGGACATCCTCGCGGGGGTGGGCCTGGAGCCAGGGGGCGCTATAGAGCTCTATCACCGCGTGGTGACCACTGACGGGACATCGTCCACACCAGGCCCTTCTTCTTCTCTGACGGTGGAGCGGCGCGCCATGACGGCGAGCGAGACCGGGATGCCGACTGCGTTCGCGCTTCGGAGTGCTGCCCCGAACCCGACGGGAGGACGGTTCACCGTCTCTCTCGACATGCCGGCGTCGTCGAAGGTGGACGTGGAGTTCTACGACACGCTGGGACGGCTCGTGCTGAGAGTGGAGGGCGGGGTGGTCGGCGCCGGCGCAGGGCAGACGGTGGAGGCAGACCTCTCCCGACTCGTCCCGGGCCCGTACATCTACCGCGTGGTGGCGCAGACGCCTGAAGGCATGGAGATGGGATCGGGTCGAGCAACGGTGGCCCGCTAGGCTGCATATGCTGAGCCTCTGGCGCCAGAGGCTCAGGCGCGCATCCTGTCCGCGCTCTCCCGTATCAGAGCATCCGCCTCTGCGAGCAGCGGGCACGGCGCTGTGAGCCTCGGATCGTTCACGAGCGCGAGCACGCTACGCCGCATCTCCGCTGTCTGCGACTTGCCGAGCGTTCCAGAGACTCTAAACCCGTATATCTCGTCTAGCACGGTATCCAGGCCTCTGGCGATGTATCCGTGGAGGAGGTGCCACCGCGCGTAGTCCTTCGTCTCCGCCAGAGGCGCGAGGGCGCGGGCCTTCTCGATGGCGTGGTACTGCCGCTCCCACTCGTCGGCGGCGGTGCGGCGGAAGGCGGGCAACGCGAGATCGGCCAGCGTGGTGACGCGGCCAAAGAGGAGCGGGACGCCGCCCTTCATGTGCCGCACCTCGAAACGCGCGATGCCTCGGTCCACGTCACGCCCCGTCTTGACAAAGCGGTCGTAGAGGATCGCCGTCCGCTTCGCCGTCACAAACGTGACGCTCTTGCCAGGGTAACGGCTTGGCTCGTGCCGCGAGAGCGCGAGGTAGGAGGGGAGGTACGCCGCGGGCGGGTGCGCCAGAGGCAGGTCGGCGTAGACCTCCAGGCGGGAGACGCGGGCGGCTCCCATGTCCATCCCGAGCATCTCCTCTAGCCTCTGGCGAGCCACCGTCGCAACAGTCGCGGGCGGGAATCCGGCGCCGATGAAGCCCGGCAGGCTCCCTCTCACGCGGAGGTTGTGGCCGTGAAGGCTGAGACGCAAGCCGCAGACATAGCCCGCGTAGGCGAACGTCCCCCGCTCCGCCGAGTGCGTCTCGTCCAGCGGAGGGAGCCTCTGGCGTAGCCGCTTCGGCTCCTCGACGTAGATAGTGAGGTTGACACGGTCGTACATGACCTCGCGACCGGCGATTACCCACCAGCGTCCACCTATTAGGGTAGTCGCCTGAAGGGAATGGCGGTCTACACGCGAGAGGCTTCGAGAAGCCCCTCCACGTCAGCCAGTCGGTAGTAGACGCTCGCCCCGATCTTCGAGTAAGGGAGCATCCCCTCGGAGCGGTACCGCGCGAGCGTGGCCTTGCTCAAGCCGAGGTAGTCCTGAGCCTCGCGGTTCGTGAGCCAGCCCTTACCGGGCCTGTTCTCCGCCGCTTGCGTGAGGCGTGGCGCCGTGCGCGAGACGGCGGCATCTACGGCGGCATCTATGAGATGCCGGAGCTTGGCCTCGGACGTGACGACGATTGAATCCATGGGGCTGCGGGTTGGTGCTGACGCAAGCAACCGCGCGAGCCCACGTGAACCCCTTGCCCGCCGGGACAGTCCTCCGGGCAAGTCCTCACCCAACGTTGTCAGAGCGCTTCCGATGCGCCGCCATTCGTTCTCTATACCGGCTCACTTTCCGGTTGATCTCGTCGGGATTCGCCTCATCGTACGGCATAGAGGCCGCGTCGAGCCCAGCGTCTTTCCACGCCGCGCGGAATGCCGCTGCGACCGCCCTCCAGCCGCCTTCGTGGTAGTGAGCGTCGAACAGGTCGTTGCTGATGTACGACAAGCGGAGAGAACTATTGGAAAGAGTACGGACGAGTTCTAAGTCTCTGATATGATGGCCTGTCTCGCGAAGTCCCTCACGATCCATCCAGTCGTGAACAACACCATATAACTCAAATAGACGGCAAACCTCTTCTATTGTTTCGTCTCTAAATACAGACAAGAGGTATTCGTTAGTCCTGGTTTTCAGCCAGGGTTTGTAGGATTCGAGGTCACTCTCTACAATTTGTAAAGCCTTTCCCCATGTCACATCTGCGACGATCATGAATGAGCGGCGGCGATCCTGCATCTCCACATCTTGCTGCCGAACGGCTACGCACTCTCCTACAAGTTCCCATCCATCCGTTCCCGCTACGTCGCACACTAGGGTGTCGCGCCCGTACTTCTCTATTAGCTGATTCAGATAAATAGCGTCTGCCGCCGTCTGCCTACTTATCGACTTGAAGAGTGTCGCCCGCTCCTCCTCTAGGTCTCTAAGGGCGCTCAAACGCTCTCTCAATCTGCTCAGAGCAGCATAGCCTTCAGTTCTTAGAATCTGAGTGAACCCGTCCCATGTCCATGACAGGAGCCTTTCATGCTCCTCAGCGCTGAGCCAAGGAAGCGGCTTGATCTCATTGTTAGGGTAAGACTGGCCGGATACTTCCCCTCCGAGCCACGTACGATCCTCAGCAGGAAGCTGGAGAGCCGCGGGGCTACAGGTCACTCCTGCCGGCTTGGGCTCACTCATTGCCTACGGCCTCTGAACTCGGAGAAAACAGTCTACCCATCTGCGCGTCGAGCGTCGCAGCGTCGAACCCCGCGAGGTAATGCTCGGTGACGTTGAGCCCCGAGTGACCGAGCGCCTTCGAGATCGCGTATACGTCCCACCCGGCCTTCCGCGCGAGGTCCGCGAACGAGTGCCGCGCGATGTGGAACGAGAGCTTATCCGGCATCGGAGTGTCCTCGGTCGCGGCTTGCTTCGCCAGCCTCTTGAGCGACTTGTTGGCGAGCGCGTTCTGACTGGAAACTGCCGCGAGCCTTCCTTCGCCAGTCGTGAGGTCGTAGCCGTCGAGCATCCCAAAGAGGAAGGCGTCGGCGGGCTTCGGCTCGCCTCTGGCGTCGGTCATGTACGCCAGCGCGATAGCAGCGGCTTGGGGAATGAGACGGACTGCGACGCGCTTCTTGGTCTTGCTCATCCGGTAGGAGAGGCGCACGGCCCCCGGCATATCCGGGTCCGCGGTCACGTCCCCAACGCGGAGGTTGGCGAGGTCCCCGAACCGCACGCCAGCGGCGTAGAGCGAGAAGAGGAAGGCGTCGCGCGTGCGGGAGTCCACGCTCGCGCCAGGGCCTCTGGCGCCGAGGTCGAGCCCTTCCAGCGCGCGGAGTTGCTTCTCGGTCAGCTTGGGTCTCTCAGGTCGTTGCGCCCGGCCGGGGGAGTAGGAGAAGAACGGGTCCGAGTCGCGAGCAACAAGGCCCTCCTTGATCGCCCGCCGGTAGTGGATCTTGATGATGCCCACGTTGGCGTGGACAGTAGACGCCTTGTTTCCCTTCACGCCGACGAGGTGCGCCTCGAAGTCCCGAAGCAACTCCGGCGTGATGCGCTCGAAGGGGAGCGCCGCGCCGTCCGGTGCCGCGAACTCCCTGAGCTTGCCGACGACGACGGACTCGCGACGGACCCGGCGCACGTTGCCTCCCTTGCCCACGCCCTCTAGAAACCGCTCCACGTAGGCGAGGAAGCACACCGGCTCCTCAGCCGTCACCCGCTCCGGCGCCAGCGCGTTGCGGAGCGCGTCGAGCGTGACAGGCTCGCGCTCCACCATGAGGCGTAGCCGCTCGTCCTCGGCCTCTGCCAGCCGCTTCGTGATGAGGCCGTTGATCCGCTCCGCGTGCGGGTGCCCCTTGCGGACCTCGCGTTTGCGGTCGTTCCAGAAGCGAGGGTGGAGGTAAACTCCGAGCGAGAGATAGACCGTCCGCTGGGTGTCGGAGAACCGGAGCCACAGCGGCGCGTGTCCATCGGGGCGCGCTTTGGGCAGTCGGAGGAGGGGGGTGATGGTCGCCACGGGTACAGGCCTGGGTACAGGTTTTGTCCCTCTATGTAAGAATCAAACGGCGCCTCTGAGTGTCACACCCGCGCATAAACATGAGCGCGGGACGATTCCGGTATACCTCGGTCTCCTTCGGAAGCGCCGCGTGCTACAGTCTCGGGCACCCCTCAGGGCCTCTCAAGAGCGATTCTTGGGAGGCCCTGTCGTTTGCCCGGGCCTCTGGCGGCCGCGCTGCTGCCGGGACTGCTGCTCTATTGCTGCTACGGAGACGCGTCGTCTACTTCCCGCTGGGCACGACCATGGCCACCCTCCTGAAGCGAAACACCGGCATCTACGCCGTGCAGTTCTACGACCGCTCCCGCACTCCGACCCGGAAGTGGGTCACCACCGGCGTCCGCGAGGGACGCGCTGCCGAGCGCATACGGCAACGTTGGGAGGCCGCGTACGCCGAGGGCGTGTACGACCCCTGGAGAGATCAGCCTCCTGTACCCAGCGCCTCCCCAAGGGGCAGGCGCGCTCCATCGTCGCGCCTGGGCACGCGCGGTTTTCCGGCGGGGGTGCACGTGGTGCGGCTGGTCTCAGGTGGCGAGCCGCGCATGCAGCGCTTTACCGTCGTGCGCTGAGGTTGCCCGCTCGGGGTTCCTCAGGCACATCCTACCTCTTAGACGAGCGTAAACGTGACGGTCTGGCCTCAGGTGCGGCCGCATCGTACTCAAACGCGCCCAGTACGCTGACCTAGCCGTTGTACTCCCCAGCATGGCGAACGCGGAAGCGTCTCCACTGCGCAACTGGCCTCGGAGACGCCCACATTCCCACGCGGGACTGCCAAGAGGTGCTCGCCAAGCGCAATCATCGCTTAGACCAAGCCCACTTCGGCGGCCCGTCGCGCGGCCTCGGCGCGGCTGTGGACATCCAGCTTGCGAAACAGCGTTTTGGTGTACGAGCGCACCGTGTGGACGCTGATGCCGAGTTCGTGTGCGGTGCCGTCGTCGGTATAGCCTCTGGCGAGGAGGACCAGGACCTCGCGCTCCCGTGTCGTCAGGCCGAGGGCGTGAGCATCGGCCTCCCGCTGGCGTGTTTGGGCGCGGGCGTCGCGGAGGTGGCGGACGACGGCCCCAGCGACCTCGCTGGCTAGAGGCGTGCGGCCTCTGGCGGCGTCGTGCACGGCGCCGACGATCGCCTCGATGGGCGTCTCCTTGACCAGGTAGCCCGTTGCCCCGGCGTCGAGCGCGTCCAGCACGCGCGCGTCATCATCGAAGACGGTCAGCATGACAACGGCCACCTCGGGCCACCGGCGGGCAAGCTCGGCCGTGGCCCTCACGCCGTCCATCTCGGGCATCTCGAGATCCATGAGTACCACGTCAGGCGGTTCGCGCAAGAGGCCAAGCGCGGCCACAAGCTCCGCCCCATTCTCCGCCGCGACGACGACCTCCACATTGGGGAAGAAGGACAGCTTCTCGACAAGGCCGGAGCGCAGGTCGGGGTGGTCTTCAGCGAGGGCGATGCGGAGCATGGAGGAAGTTCGGGCCTCTGGCGGAGACCGCGCCCCCAAAGGTGCGGGAGCGTGGAGCCGAGGCGAAGCCGTTCCCACAAAGATGTGGGGAGGCGTAGTGGCTCACTCGGGAAGAGACTGGTGCTCCCTCCATCCTTCGTGCTATGCGTGGTCTCGCTCTCCTCTGCCTCGTCCTTTCGCTCGCCGCATGTTCGGGCTCCCGAAACGTCCCTGCGGACCCCGGTCAGGCGCCTTCTGGTCTGTACGACACAGACTACGGCACGCTTGCCCTGACTGCGCCCACCGGGTCGGGCGTCGTCGAAGGCGCCTATGCGGACGCCACCAGCCTCAGCAGCATCCGCGGCACGTACCAGGACGGAACGCTCACAGGGCGCTGGGCGACGCAATTCCAAGAGGGGACCTGCGATCCCGACGAGGACGGCCTCACGCTCTACGGGGCCTTCACGTTCGAGTTCAACGAGGATCTGAGCGGCTTCGACGGCACGTGGGGGTACTGCGAGGACGGGGCACAGACTGAATCCTGGGACGGCTCCTACGAGGGGTCTCGACCGGACGGATCGAGCCTGAACGCCCTCGTGGTGCCTGCGGGAGGCGTTCGGCCCAGTCCCAATGCCGGGCCTCCCGCCGGGATCTACCTCACGGGCCAGGGTGAACTCATGATTCTGCCTCCAAACGCCAAGGGCGAGTTCATCGGCAGCCTCGACGAGGTAGGCCAGCCGCTGGTGTCGCTCGCAGGCACGATCGAGGGCTCCACGCTAACCGGCGTGTGGACGGACGTGGAGACGCAGGGCCGCTGCCCGCGCACGAGCGGGGGCTCGACACACTACGGCCGATTCGAACTCGAACTGCGGGATGCGGGCGCCACAGCGACCCTTCGTGGCAACCGCGGCACATGCCTGGATGGCCCTCTGAATCAGAGCATCGGCGGGCTTCGCCAGTAAAGGCCCATGCGTCGCAGCACGTCCCCCACCGCTTGCTTTTCTCAAGCCGCTGCGCTCGGCTGGGTTCTCGTGTTCCAGGCGTGCTCGGCGGTGCCCCCCGCGGATCCCTCGCGCATCCCGGAGGGCGAGTACGCCACGACGTTTGGGAGCATGAGGCTTTCTGCAGCCTCGCCCTCGGGCCGCGTGACCGGGGGCTACCAGCTTGATGGCGGGCGGATCGAGGGGACCTACGCGAACGGGGTGCTCCGTGGCGAATGGGTCGAGGTGCGCGCCGAGGGGACGTGTACGCCGCGCCAGTTTGGCTACACGCTGGGGGGCAGCACGTACTACGGCACATTCACCTTCGTCTTCAACGCCGAGTCGAGCCGGTTTGAGGGGACGTGGGCCGCTTGCGGAGGCCCAGAGAACGAGACCTGGACCGGGAAGCGGGTAGGCAACCTCGTGGACCGGAGCTATCGCCTCCGGGACTGACGGCCTCCAGGGGCGGCACCTCAGGAATCCACCAGCGGGATCTCCGCGCGAATCGTCGTGCCGCCGCCATTCGCGAGGGCGAAGGTGCCGCCGACCGCCTCGGCGCGAGCGCGCATGTTGCGCAGTCCGAGGCCTCTGGCGACGGGCGCTCCCGGGTTGGGCGGAGCGCCATCGCCAGAGGAGGCAAAGCTCCCGTCGTCGCGGACGGTGATGGACGCGTAGCGCGGCGTGGCCGAGACGACGATGTCGAGATGGCTGCCGCCGCTGTGCTGCGCCGCATTGCGGATCGCCTCCTGCCCGATGCGGTACAGCGCGAGCGCCTGCGCAGGCGCCAGAGGCCGGTCCGAGTCGCCGGTGGCACGAACGTCGACGGTAAACCCGAGGGGGCCGGTCTGGACGTTCGAGAACCGCTCCAGCCGTGCCGCGAGCGTGGAGGCGGTGAGGGTGCTCTGCCCGAGCGCCCAGATGGCCTCGCGCAGGCTCCCCATCGTGCGGCGCGCGCGGTGCTCCACCTCGCGGAGGTCGTCGGCGTTGTCGCCTCTGGCGGAGGCACGGAGGCGGCCGACCTCGGCGTGAGTGAGGATGGCCGCCACCTCGGCGCCGACGTGGTCGTGGAGGTCGCGAGAGATCCGCTCGCGCTCGGCGCGGACGCGCTCGGCGACCTCTAACTGGCGCACGCGAGCACGCAGGCGCCGCTGGCTGGCGTAGCGCACGCCCACGACGAGAAGCCCCACCATCGCGAGAGCGAGCAGCGCCTGCACGGCGCGGCGCTCCCACCACTGCGGCGTCACACTGAAGATGACGCGCGCGGCCTCTGGCGAGACGGCCCCGCCCGGCGCCACCGCGCGAACCTCGACGACATGCGTCCCTGCGCCCACGTCCTCGAGTGAAATGCGCCCGTCCACGGCTTCGCGCCAGAGGCTGTCGGCGCCGCGTGATTCGGTGCGCCACTCGACGCGCCCCGTTCCGGAGAACTGGAGCGCTGCCACCGCAATCTCGACGCGGTGCCGCCCGGGCACGAGGTCGGCGAGACGAGCCCGGCGCGGCGTGCCCGCCAGCGGCACTTCGTCGCCGTCGACGCGCGCGCCCACGATGGCGGCGGGCGGGGCCTCTGGCGCCGACGCCGGGAGAGCGCCGAGATCGGCGATGGACACGCCCGCGCTGGTCGCGAGCAGGAGGCGGTCCGACGGCGCGTGGTACGCCGCGTGTTCGATGGTCTCGCGGCGGTCCCGGACGAGCGGGAAGCCCCCGACGGCCCGCGCCCTGCCTCCTTCGATGCGCCAGAGGCCTCGCGTGGTCACGGCCCAGACCGCCTCTGGCGCCTGCGCCCGCTCGAAAAACGCGACGACGGCCTCGCCCTCCATCTCCTGGGCGCCGATGGCCTCGGCCCGCCACCTCCCGCCCGGCTGGAGGGCCTCTGGCGCAAGCCGCGCCACGCCATGGTTCGTCCCGACCCAGTGCGTGCCGTCGCGGGCTTCGTAGAGGGAGTACACGGCTGACGACGGGAGTCCCTGGGCGACACCGAGCGCCCGTGCGCGCCCCCCACGCACAAGGGCGAGGCCCTGGCGCGTGATGGCCCACGTCCCGGCCCGTGTCCGAACCACATCCTCGACGGTCTCGGTGGGCAGCCCATCCGCGGTGGAGACGGTGTCGACCTCGACCAGGGCGCCAGAGGCCTTGAGAAAGCGGCGCACGCCGCTGCCGTAACTCCCGAGCCAGAGCGAATCCGCCGTCTCGGCGGAGCCCGACACCCAGTTCCCGTCCTCCACCTCATTGAGCAGGCCGTTCTGACCGCGAAGGCCGCGCTTGGTCTCGGCTGTCGTCGTCGGCGCGAAGAGCCAGGCCTGACCTGAGAGCCGAAACCGCCCGTCGGGGGTGACCGTCACCGACCGTGGGCCCGTCTTGTTAATGGACCACACCCTGGGTTCCTGCTCGGAGAGATCGGCGTGCATCGTCGTGCTCACTCCGGCCGCCCAGGCTTCATCGCCCGCCAGCGCGATGCGGCGGGCAGGACGGTCGGTGAGCGATGTGAGGTGCGTGCCGCCGATCCGCGCCACGCCACTGCCGAACGTCCCGACCCACACGCCCCCCTCACCGTCGGAGGCCGTCGTGACTACGTGGTCCGTCAGGATGAAGGGGCTGAAGGTGCCGGACTGAAGGTCGACCTCTCGAATCCCGCCCGACCCGAACACATAGGTGGTGCTGCCGTGCCCAGCCAGACCGGGGATGGGCGCATCCAGGAGCGGTGCCCCCGCGAGGATCCGTTTTGCGCTGAGGTCGAGGCGGAGGGGTACCAACTCTCTCTTTCCCCGCTCCGAAAGGATGGCGCCGATGAGCCGCCCCCCGATGCGGTAGACGGCGACGTACGTACCGGGGGTGAGCGGGCCGATTCCCTCGATCGCTAGAGGCTCAGCGCGAAATCCCGCCTCTGGCGCGCCAGAGTTCTCCGGTGTGAGGAGCAGCGCACGGGCCTCGTGGAAGCCACTCACAAGGATCCGCCCGTCGCCGACGTCGAGAAGCGGCGCGTCCCATCGCCCGAGACCCGTCTCCCGGTACAGCGATCGCCAGCGGCCGTCTTCGAGCCGGGCGAGCATGAACCGGTTTGAGACGAGAAGCCGTCCCTGATCATCTGTCGTGATGCCCCCGATGGGCGAGTCCCCGAGCGGGGAGTCCTGGGCCTCCCACCCGGTCACGGTTCGGCGTGCGAGGCCTCGGTTGGTCGCGGCCCAGAGCGTCCCGTCCGCGGTCTCGGCGAAGCCTTTGACGTACGGGTGCGGGAGGCCCTCGTCGATGGAGAACGTTCGCGCGCGGCGCCCGTCCCACCGGACAGTCCCCGCGTCGGTCCCGAACCACAGAAAGCCCCACCGGTCCTGGTGCACTGCTAGCACGTAGTCGGACGGCAGCCCGTCAGCTCGCGTCAGAACGTCGAGGAGCGGCTGGGCATGGGCGGCGCCAGAGGCGAGGAGAACGGCGAGCAGCGCGAGGCGCACGGGGCGGATCGGAGGTCAAACGCGTCGGAGAATAACGCAGAAGCCCCAAACCCTTTATGACCTAGCAGGTGCGGCGAGAACATCTCGCAAGAGGCCTCTAGCGGAGAGGGGCTTCGGGGCCGGTGGTACCCCCCGCATTCTTGGGGACACGCGCGAGCCGGTGGGCCGCTACGCTGGAGCGTCCCCTCCTTGATCGGTGCCCTACGCTCTCGCCCTGCTCGCCGCCCTCGCAAGCCTCGTCGGCTGCGCGCCTCTGGCGAGCACCGTGGCCGGTCGGCTGCCGGCGACTGGACTGGGCGAGCCCGCCCCGCCTCTGGCGCTGACCGACGTGCGGACCGGTGAGCCGCTGGACCTGGCGGCGTTCGAGGGCCGCGCCGTCCTTCTCAACGCGTGGGCGACGTGGTGCGCGCCGTGTCGTGCCGAGATGCCCGCGCTCGACAGCTTGCAGCGCGAGAGGCCCGACCGGCTGGCCGTCGTCTTTGTCAGCGACGAGCCGCCAGAATTGCTGCGTGCCTGGCTCGCCGACCAGCCCACGGCGGGCGTATACGCCCACGCATCGCTGGAGGAATTCGTGGGGCCATACGCCGCCGTCCGGGGCGCCCGCCCCGTCTCGTTTGTGATCGACGCTTCTGGCGTGCTCCGCGAGCGGATCGTCGGCGCGGAAACGGCGGGCGTCTTCCGCCAGAGGCTCGACGCGTTGCCGTGACAGGTCCCCGTTGCTTCCCCTTCGATCATCCGATGCGATTTCTACCACTCCTCCTCGCGTTCGTCCTTGTCGCCGCTCCTACACGGGCTCAGTCCACGAGCGACGAGATCGATGCGGACGGGTGCCCGTTCTCAACCTCCGAGGCCGTGTGCATCGTGGGTGCTGGGGTCGCCATCGGCGTCGGGTTTCTGTTCGCGCCAGTCTTGTGCGCCGATGCGCCACAGGCCGTGGACGTTGGGGATGGAGCCAGACGGTTCAGACCCGACCACTCGGACGAGAGCCTGCTCCAGCGCCGAGGCGTCGGCGTGACCGGAGCCGTGCAGGAGAGCGGAGCCGCGCCGCTGACGCGCGCAGAGAACCGAGTCTCTTCCGCCGACTCGTGGACCCACGCCCTCGGACCTCGGCTCGCTGAAACAGAGACGTGTCCTTCTATCAACGACGCCAGCCCCCTGGACCGATGACCCGTTTCGCGCTGCTCGCCGCGCTCGCCCTCGCGCCTCTGGCGCCAGAGGCCCAGGCGCTCGACCCACTTCTCGGCGTGCCGTCCGCCTTCGCGCTCGTCGCCGCAGACGATGAGCCGGGAGGGGACGAGTGCCTTGGCTCTGAGGAAGACCAGACCGCGTGCTACGTCGTCGCCGGGATCGCGACGGCCGCTTTCGGGGCGGCCGCGATCGTCGGCCTCGTTCGCGAAGGCAACCCGTGCGCCTACATCGGCTGGGGTGACTGCGGCGAGTGCAAAGACCCGGAGCGCGCCGATTCCTCCGTGGACGAGAGGCCTACTCCGAGGGGTGGTGTCGGCATCGCGCAAGAGGCCGTCGGGTCTATGCCCCCCGCACATCAGACTCCGACCCGATGATCCGTCTCGCTCCGCTCCTCATCCTGCTCGCGCTCGTCCCAGCACTTCACGCGCAAGAGGCCTCTGGCGTGGTCCATGGCGTCGCGCTCGTGTTCGTCGACGAGGGAGAGGATGACAGCCGCTCCTGCTTGTGGCCCCTCGAAGGCACGTCCGCATTGTGCTACCTCGAAGCGCTGAGCGCCGACCCCGTGGCGACGTGTCTGTGGACGGCAGGCATGGTGGGCGTCTCGATCGCCTTTCTGTACGTCAGCGATACGGTCTGCGGGACGGCCGCTCCCCGCGACGCGTCGCAAGCCACCGTCGTGCCCGATGCTGCCCGCGCCGACGTGGTGGTGTTCGCGTCGCCTGTCGTGGGTCGGGGCGTCGGCATAGGCGGGGAGGCGTTGTACCGCGTGGAAGCGCGCGAGGCGGCCTCTGGCGCGCACCTCTCGCTGGACGTGCTCGGGAGCACGCACACCACCATCCGTGAAACCGACCTGCCGGGTTTCCTCGATGCACTTCGCGTTCCGTGACCCGGTCCCCACTCCTCATGCTGCTCGTCTGGGCCTCTGGCGCTGCCGCGCAAGCGGACGGGTGGGACTGGGGCTGGTCGGCCCCGGACACCACCTGGGCGGAGGACGCGCTTCTCCACACCCTCGACGCGCCAGAGGCCGGTCTGGGCCAGGTGGCGCTCCGCTACTACCAGCGCGAGGTGTCGCCACGGATGGCGCGCCCGTGCCCCGCGTGGCCCTCGTGCTCGATGTACGCCCGCTACAGCGTCGGCCGGTGGGGCCTCGTGCCCGGCTCACTGATGACGATCGACCGCCTCTTTTTCCGCGAGAACGCCGCCTTCGTCGGCGGCCAGACCACCTTCACGTTCCGTCTCGATGGCCGAACCCGCGTGTATGACCCGCCCGATGCCAACACAGCCCCGACGCTGCGAGACTGGCGCCAGCTTCACCCGAACTACCGCGCTCGCTTCCATCCTCCTCCTGATGAGTTGGCCTCTGGCGATGGCGCCTCGGGCGCAAGAGGCCCCCAACAACGCCGCGGCGTCGGCATCTGAATCAGACAACGGTCCTACGGCGTCCGCCGCCGTCTCCCCAGGCGGTGCGTTGTCGCCAGAGGCCACTCTCACGGTCGCCGACCTCGCGCGGCTGGCGGAGCACTTCGAGAGCGCCGAGCAGCCGTTCCTGGGCTACGCCTTCCACATGGCGCACTACGAGCTCTCGGCCGACTCCTCGGCGCGGCTCGCCAGCGGCACGGCGGCTCTCAACGGCGCCTTCTTCGCCGGCCGATATGCGGAGGCGGAGCACGCTCTGCGGCGGCTCGCGACGGATTTCCCCGACCTCCGTCGCACCTTCCGGTGGCAGTACGCCGTGCTCTTGCTCCAGGACGGTCGCTTTGAGGACGCTGCGCTCGCGCTCGACGCCGCCGATCTCCAGCCCGCCGACCGCGACACGCTCGGCGCCCGCCTCGCCATCGCCGAGGCGCTCCTCGCGCTCCACGAGAGCGATCACCCCGCCGCGATCGCCCACCTGGAGCCGCTCGACACCGACGCTGCGTTCGGCCCCGAGGGGACGGCCTACCAGGTCGCCGCGGCTCGGATCGGGCTGCGCGACGGCCCCCCGCAATCGCCCCGCTCGCCCGGTCTCGCCGCAGCCATGAGCGCCGCCATACCCGGAAGCGGACAGCTCTACAGCGGTCATGTCTACGACGCGGCTCAGGCATTCGGCCTCACGACCGTCCTCGGCTACGGCGCGTACTCCGCCTGGCGCTACGAACTGGATGCAGGAGGCCCGACTGGCTATGTGTTGCCGGCGCTTTCTACGCTCGTTGCGGGAGCGTTCTACCTCTCCAACGTGCGCGGCGCGCACGCCTCTGCCCGCCGCTTCAACGCCTACCGCGAGGCGCGCTTCTACCGCGACGCCATCGACGGGCTGACCATCGCCGTGGGCGACGGCGGCTGGATGCTAGGCGTGCGACTCACGCCGTAGCCGACTCTGCCCCCACATCTGCGGGAGGCGGCGGCACAGACGGGCACACTAGCCTCCATCGGTACACCGCCCGGACAGCCATGCGCCACCCCATCTGGACCGCTCTCCTCGCCGTCACCCTGTTTGGCTGCGAGTTCGCCTTCCCGCCCACGGGTTGGGACGACGCGCCCTCGCCCCGCGCCACGGCCTCTGGCGGGACACCCTCTGCTGATCCGGCTGTCGCGCGCCTGGACCCCGTCGAGCTTCGGATGGGGCAGGCTTTGCGGTATGAGATCCAACCTCCGCGCGGCGAGCGCGTGCAATCCGTCTACCCGGACTGCGACGGTGCCGTGCGCTCTGAGACGTCCGGCGCCAGAGGCGTCGTGCTCAACCCGGATGCGCCGTCGGTATCGTGCGAGATCGTAATCGAGCTTCCGCGCGGGGCGCAGTTCAGCGAGGCGTGGAACGCCCCCGAACGCGTCGCGGGTGGCGTTTATGAGTTCGCCCTCCCGCCAGAGGCCGACCTCGCGTGGCTCGTCCGCGCCACCACCCAGCGCCTCCGCGATACAGGCGCCGGGCTCGCGTGGGAGCTCACCAACGACGGGTGGTGGCAGGTCCGACACCAAGGTGCCGGCTACCGCGCTGCGGCCTGGACGACCGCCCTTCGCGAGACGGACGACGGGCTCGAGCTGTTCTGCACGGACGGGAACGCCTGCATCGCGACCTGCGCAGACGCCGCGTGCAGCGCCATCCCGGCCTCTGGCGCCGAGGCCACGGTATCGCGCCGGTTCGTCATTGCCGACATCGGTGTGCGCAACGCCACGCGCATCCGCCTGCTGGAGGTACGCCGCCGGGTAATCGAGGCGCTTGTCGCCCAGGGCGAGAGCACCGATCCCAACGACTACCTCGTCCTTCTCACCGACACGTTCTACCTCTATCACCCCGATGGCCTCCGCGTCAATGCCGGGGATGGGGGGTGGGTGTTCGCCCTGGGCGAAACGCGGTATGCGGCGCCGTTCGGTGCTCTCGAAGGCGGCGCCGTGGACGGTCAGCCCGCCCTCGTCTGCCGCGACGGATCGGACTGCCTCTATCTCTCCGAAGACGAGCGTGTCGGGTCGGTGCTGTTGGGCTTGGACCCGATGACGCCGCATCAGGCCTACGGCACCATCCTGGGTGCGTTCGAGACCGTGGAGCGCCTCGCCAGAAAACGGCGCGAGGCCGAGCAAACGGAGCAGGACCGCGCGATGGCAGAGGTGCTCGCTCGCGCCGAAGCGCAGGCCGCTCGCGCCGATTCCCTGCTGGCTGCGCTCGCGAAAGACGCCGCCGAGGCCTCTGGCGATGTCCGCCCGCCGGAGAATGCCGCGCCAGAGGCCCCGCAGTGGCACAGGGTGGAGGGCACGCTGGATGGCTCGCAAGGCATCTTCCAACTCTCCCCCGATCACACCGGCCCGGCCGTCACCTACGAGCTAGAGCTCACGGAGGGCGACACGCTGTACGTCGAGATGCTCAGTTCGGACTTCGACCCGTTCCTGACGCTGGCGAACACGGGGGGATACGTGCTCCACAACGATGACCGCGGCCTCGGGCTCAATGCCGGGCTCCGATACGTCATCCCGGCCTCGGGCGCCTACGGCATCCTGGCCGGCTCGGCGTCTGCAGACGCCAGAGGCGGGTTCACGCTCCGCCTCCGCACGGAGTCGCCGTGAGGACTGCCTGTTTGGATGTCCTCTCAGGTCCACGTCAGGCGCTTTCCGGACGCCAGCGGCAAGCAGCGGCGTGGCCTCTGGCGCTTGAGCGCCGATCCCCTTTACCGGACAACCGTCAGCCGTCGCACAAACACCTGGTCGCCGGTCGCGAGCCGGGCCACGTAGACGCCTGGCGCCAGAGGCCTGAGGTCTACTTCTGCGGCGTGGCGTCCCGCGGGGCGGAGGCCTTCGGAAACAACGGCGACCTGGCGTCCGCGCATGTCGTGGAGAGAGAGGAGTACGTCTGCGCTCACGGGGAGGTCATACCCGATCGCCACCGCGGCGGAGGACGGGTTCGGGGCGGGCGCGTGCAACGCGAACACCGTCGGGAGCACCTCTGGCGTCTCGCCCGGAGGCGCCTCCGCGTCTACGCTCACGCCTGCAATGACCAGCTCGACAAGGCGAGGCGACACCTCGATGGTACCCAGAACGCCGTCGGGCAAGTTCAGGGCCTCTGGCGCGGCGTCGCACGTGTTGCCGCAAGCCATGACGGCAAATCGGTCACCTACGGCGGGGACAAAGCCATCCACGAGGCGAACCTGAACGCTTCCGTACAGCGCCCCGTCGACGTCCACATTGACCACATCGTACTCCGCGATGGCCGTGGTGCCGCCGATGTCCATCTCGACAGTGCTACCCGCGATCAGTGTCACGTCCTGCGGGAAGATGAGCCAGTCGGTGGGGTCGTCCGGGTGCCCGGGGCTGACCGTCCCGCCCACGTCGGATACGTTTGGAAGCTCGATCACGCCCGAGCGGCCCACGATGACGCCCTCGTTCGTGAGCGTTGTCGAGTTGCCGAGGTTCGCGAACTCGATCTCGCCCTCGTCGACGTCGAGCGTGTCCCGGTTGACGAACGCCGCGCGGATGACGGGGCGGCTGAGCGACGTGTGCCGCTCAAAGCGTCCTTCGTTCTCGAACGTGCCGGCGCCGGTGATGTCGATGCCGTCGCCTGTGGCTTCGAGCGCGTAGCGCCCCCGGTTGAGGAGACGGCCTGAGATGCTGAGGTCGCCCGTGAGGTGGCGGATCGTGCCGTGGTTGGTCAGGGTCCCACCCACGACGCTGGTGTTGACGACGAGGTCGAGCGTCGCGCCTTCCTCAACCGTCATCTCTGTCGCGGCGATCGTTCCGCGATCCCACTGGGCGTCCACGCCTGGGCTCAGGCTCAGAAGCGGCGTTTCCTCGATAAGGGAGGCGGACGAGAGGCCAAAGGAGAACACGTCCGCAACGGTAACGGGGCGCCCGCCAAAGCTGGCCGTGCCCGTAACGTGCAACTCGCTCAGCGCCAGAGGCGTGCTGCCCGTCGCGAACTCGACCGTCGCAGGCACAACGAGGATGCTGGTCCGGGTCTCTGCGGGGAGCCGGAGCGTGCCCGCCGTGACCTCGATCCGGTCCGCGACGACCGTCGCGCCCGAGAGGTCGGCAACGCCGTTGGCCGCTTGGCCGACGAGGAGGTCGACGTGAATGTCCGCATCGCAGTGGTAGGTGCCGGTCTGAAAGCCTCCGTCCTCGAACCGAAGCGTCCCGCTTCCGATAAACGTGTCGTCGTCGCACGAGTAGAGTGCGTCGCTCGCGATCTCCAGCGTGGCGTCGTCATCGACGTCGAAGTGGCTGCCGATGATCGCCAGAGGCGTGCGGCCGATGGGCTGTCCAAGCTGGAGAATCGTGTCGTCGACGATGAGCACCGTCGCGTCTTCGAAGTGAAGGCTGTCCGGCTCCACGCGAATGGTCTTGTCGGGGCTCGGGCCGACGTAGGCCGCGTTAAGGAGGCCGTGCACGCTCAGCGATCCCGACCCCTTGATGGTGCCCGAGATCACCGTCGCGTTGAGAACGCCGCCGTTCTGGATCGTGAGGTGCCCGTCGGCCGCGTCGGGCTCTCCACCTTCAGAGTTGAGCGTGATGTTGTTGGCCTCCCAGTTCAGCCGGCCGAGCACGTCCATTGCCCCGGAAACGAACACGTTGCCGCTGGCGGTTGCGACGGCGCCAGAGGCCAGCGTAAACCCGCTTCGGGTCTCGACCGTCCCGCCGTCCCACAGCATGGCACCGGTCACCAGGAGGGTCTCCATGTCACGAAGGCCGTTGTCTCCTTCGGGATGGATCTCCACGTCCGCGATCGTCACATCGCTTTCCGCAAACGTCACCGATGAGAACCGGTCGAACAGCGTGAGGCTGGACAGGTCGAAGGTGGCGGGAGGCCCCGAAAAGGTAATCGAGCCGGGGGGAGGCCCGCCGGGTCCGAGGGGCTCGTTGTCGAGGTAGAGCGAGGCCAGCGATGGCGCAGCGCTGGTATGGAGCGCCATGCTAGCGCTCCCGATAAGGCTCACGCTCGGGACCGCGATTTCGATGTTCGAGAGGTCGCACAGGTTTGAGCCGCCATCCAGGTGACACGTGAGTTGCGTGCCGGACAGCACGCCCGGACCGTTCCCCCTGGCCGAGGCGGTGATGGTGATCGCGCCCCCCGTAAGGCGCGGGTTGGCAATCGTGAAGTCGCCCTCAATGATCGTGACCCCGGCCGTGAGCCCAAACGTCCCGACCAACTCGACACCCGGCCCCAGAATGAGGGTGCCAATGGTGATCGGTTGGTCTAGCGTGATGCGCGCGGGACCGGGGATGATCGCGATGTCGTCCTGTTCCTTGGGGTACTCGCAATCGGGAGGGCACGTCCCCTCCCAGTTGTTGGTGCTACTCCAGTCACCTCCGAGGCCGGCGATCCAGGTGTACTGGCCGGCGCGGGCCGTGGGGGCAACGATTAACGCGAGGACGGCGACGGCGGCGAGGCGGATCATCGGATTGCGGCGGAGGCGTCACTCTTCCATACGCGATTGGCCTCTGGCGGGGACCATCGCCGCCAGAGGCCCGTGCGGTAGGGGAGAGCCTCTGGCGCCGAGAAGACCACCACGCGGGTTAAGAAGGCTCCCCCAAACGCGCAAATCCAACGCGTGACAGCTGCCGAGCGTGGCAATCGTCTACCATCCGCCAGAGGCGTCGCCGCTATTCAGGGCCTCTGGCGTCCGTGGGGCTCTCTCACGTCTCGCCGTTCAGGGCCAGCGCCAGGTACGGCGCCGTCCGGCTGTCCCTGGCCTCCGCGACTTCGTGTGGGCTCCCTTCCGCGACGATGGTGCCGCCTTCGTCGCCCGCCCCGGGGCCGACGTCGATGACCCAATCGCTGCCGACCACGAGTTGCATGTCGTGCTCCACAGCGATCACCGTATGCCCCGCGTCGACCAGCCGCGCGAGTTGGGCCGCAAGTCGCTCCACATCGGCGGGGTGCAGGCCCGTCGTGGGCTCGTCCAGGAGGTACAGCGTCTGTCCCCGCCCAGAGCGCTGCAACTCGGTGGCGAGTTTGACGCGCTGCGCTTCTCCACCTGAGAGTTCGGTGGCGGGCTGCCCGAGCCGGAGGTATCCCAGTCCTACCTCGCGGAGGGTATCCAGACTGCGGAAGACGGCCTCGTCGTCCTGGAAAAAGTCCCAGGCAGCCTCCACCGTTAGGTCTAGCACTTCGGCGATGGTGCGGCCCCGGTACTGCACATCGAGGGTTTCGGCGTTGTAGCGCGATCCGTGGCAGACCGGGCACGGCGCGTACACGCTCGGCAGGAACAACAACTCGACCGTGACCCAGCCTTCGCCTTGGCAGTGCTCGCAGCGCCCGCCTTTGACGTTGAACGAGAAGCGACCGGGCTTGTACCGCCGCTCGCGCGCCAGAGGCGTCGAGGCGAACAGTTTGCGGACGTGGTCGAAAAGCCCGGTGTACGTCGCCAGGTTGCTCCGCGGTGTACGGCCGATCGGCTTCTGGTCCACCCGTACCAACCGGGACAACGCCGCGACGTCGCCGCCCAGTCGCGCGAGGGTACCGGGTGCCGAGGCTTCCTCGTCCTCCTCATAGACATCGGCCTCTGGCGCCACACCGCTGCCGAGGGCTCTGCTCTGGCCGAGGTGCGCCGACAGCGTGTCCGCGAGCACCTGGCTGACCAGTGTCGACTTGCCCGAGCCCGACACGCCGGTCACGCACGTCAGCACGCCGAGAGGAAACCGAACGCTCAGGTCTGTGAGGTTGTGGCGCGTCACGTCGCGGAGTTCCAGCCACCCGGAAGGCGTGCGCGGCGCGTGCTCAGCCTGCCGATCCAATGCGAACAAGAACGCGGCGGTCTTGGAGGCCTCAACGCCTCGCAAACCCTCTGGCGGTCCGCTGTAGAGGATCTCCCCGCCGTGCTCCCCAGCGTAGGGCCCGACATCCACCAACCAGTCGGCGCGGCGCACCACGTCGAGATCGTGCTCCACGACGAACAGGGAGTTCCCCGCCGCTTTGAGCGCGAGGAGCGCCGCCAGAAGCGCTTCGGTATCCGCAGGGTGCAACCCGGCCGAGGGCTCGTCGAG
The DNA here is from genome assembly GCF_002257665.1 of Rubricoccus marinus. Lineage (NCBI taxonomy): Bacteria > Pseudomonadati > Rhodothermota > Rhodothermia > Rhodothermales > Rubricoccaceae > Rubricoccus > Rubricoccus marinus. The sequence continues at coordinate 1,271,584 of NZ_MQWB01000001.1, forward strand.
GACGTACACCACGCCAAAAAGGTTGGAGTACAACTGCGTGGCCAAGCGGAGGCGCTGCAGTTCGCCGGGCGAGAGCGTGGGCGTAGAACGTTCCAGTTGCAAATAGCCCAAGCCCAGGTTGAGCAGCACGTCCAGCCGCGCCACGAGATCCTCCGCCAGACGCTGCCGGGCCAAGGCTTGCTCGGGATGCCGTTCCGCGAGGTCCGCGTGCCCGTCCTCGGTCCCGACGGCGTACGGGCGAAGCAGCGCGGAGACGTCTTTCAGGGGTAACCGCGAGAACTCGGTGATGTCGATCCCTGCAAACGTGACGGCCAACGCTTCGGGCCGCAGCCGCTTGCCGTGGCACGTAGGGCAGGGCTCGGCAACCATGTAGGCCTGCGCCCTGCGCTTCATAGCCGCGCTTTTCGACGAGCCGAAGGTGTGCAGGACGTGGCGCCGGGCGCTGGAAAACGTGCCCTTGTAGTTGGGCTGGAGACCGCTCTCAACAGCGCGGCGGGTCTCCTCGGGAGTCCGGTCGCGGTACACCGGCACAACCGGCTGCTCGTCGGTGAAGAGAATCCACTCGCGGGTTTCCGGCGGGAGGTCACGCCACGGTACGTCCACGTCGATTCCCAGCGTGACGAGGATGTCGCGCTGGTTTTTGCCGCCCCAGGCCTGTGGCCAGGCCGCCACAGCCCGCTCGCGGATGGTGAGGGAGGGGTCGGGGACCATCGAGGCTTCCGTGACATCGAACACCTGTCCCTGACCGTGGCACGTGGGGCAGGCCCCCTCGGGGGTGTTGGGCGAGAACCCCTCCGCATAGACGATGCCTTGCCCTTCCGGGTACGTTCCAGCGCGCGAGTACAGCATCCGAACCAGGTTGGACAGCGTGGTCACGCTGCCTACCGACGAGCGGGCGGTGGGCGCGCCGCGTTGCTGTTGCAAGGCGACCGCGGGCGGCAAGCCCTCGATGGCGTCCACGTCGGGCGCGCCGACCTGGTGGAACAGGCGGCGGGCGTACGGCGAGACCGATTCGAGGTACCGCCGCTGGGCTTCCGCGTACAGCGTCCCAAAGGCCAGAGAGGACTTCCCCGATCCCGAGACCCCGGTAAAGACGACAAGGGCATCGCGAGGCACCTCCACGGACAGGTCTTTCAGGTTGTTCTCTCGCGCGCCGCGCACGCGGACAAAGCCGGGCGGACGAACGTCATGGGGGCCAGAAGGCATGGGAATGTCGGGAAAGCGGCGGCTGTTCGCCTGCGGGTGCGTGTTCTGGGTGCCTCGTGGGATACCTCTTGGACACAAAAATGCCAGCTCAGGCCCCGGGATGTATTCCACAGGGCCGGAGCTGGCACGCTAGCCGCGTCGCCCCAAGCGGGCCGCGAACTACGCGGGAAAGGCTAGGCGTCGCTGGATTCGAGCGCCCTCAGGAGCGCCTCCGCCGTAGGACCGGAGGACGCCGGGTTCTGGCCCGTGATCAGGAGCCCGTCCTGAACCACGTGCACGCCCCAGTCGGACGTTTTCGAGTAGTCGCCGCCGTTGTCCTTCAGCATCTCCTCGACGAGGAACGGCACCACCTCGGTAAGCCCGACGGCCTCCTCTTCGGAGTTCGTAAAGCCCGTGACGGTCTTGCCCTTGACGAGCGGCGTGCCATCGGCGGCCTTCGTGTGCCGGAAGACGGCGGGGGCGTGGCAGACGGCTGCGACAGGCGTCCCGGCCTGGATCGCGTCTTCGATGAGCGCGATAGAGGTCTTGTCTTCTGCGAGGTCCCAGAGCGGGCCGTGGCCGCCGGGGTAGAACACCGCGTCGTACTCGCCGACGGTGATCTCGTCCAGCTTTTTCGTGCTGGCGAGATCCTCTTGCGCGGCGTCGTCGGCGTAGAAGCGCCGGGTGTCGTCGGTCTGGTTGTCGTCGGTGTCGCTGGACGGGTCGAGCGGCGGCTGTCCGCCCTT
>NZ_MQWB01000001.1:1273827-1403326 GCF_002257665.1 Rubricoccus marinus
CGCCTCGCGAGATCGCCGTCGTGCTCGCCCTGCGCGACGGCATCCCGCTCCGCGATGCCCTGGAACGCCTGGGCGTTGACACCGCGCCGCTCGACCTCCCGCCGCCGCCAGAGGCGCGTCCGTTCGCCCACGTGGGCCCAGGCTGCGCGTTTACGTGGCAGGACCACGTCTGGACCCGCGCCACGTTGGACCAGGCGCTCACGGCGACGCCCGACCGCCGCGCCCATCCCCGCGTGCTCGCGGCCTACCTCGCCGCCACCCAGCGCGGCCTGCCGGCCACGGCCTTTCGATGGGCCTCTGGCGAGACCTGCGTCGCCGAACGGGTGGACCCTGACGTGCTCGTGTACCCGGCCGAACCGGCGGGGAGCCCCAGCCCGGTCCTCGCGCCAGAGGCCTGGGTCCAAACGGCCGACCGGTTTCCCGAACTCGGCCGCTCCGTGACCATCGATACCGACGCCGGGCCTCTGGCGGCGCGCCTGCTTCTCTCCGACGAGGCCTCTGGCGGAGCCGCCTGGCACACCGCCAGAGGCGAGCACCTGGATGTCGACGAGGTCTCGCGCTGGCGTCCCTGACGCTTTCGCCGAACCTGGATTTGCACGATGCCGGCGATGAGCAAGGCGGCTCCCGGCCGGCGCTGTAGGGGAACCCCTTACAGCCCCACGCGCGGGCGCCTCTCCCCGCCGCCAGAGGCCTCTGGCGACGTTGGGATGACACCTTCTCCCGATCCGTGCTCGACCTCGCCGCCGTTTTCGCCGCAGGCCTCCTGGGCAGCGCGCACTGCGTGGGCATGTGCGGGGGATTGGTGGCGGTCCTCAGCCGCGGCGCGGGGCCGGCCACCGCGCGGCAGGGCGCGTACTTCGCGGGCAAGACGGCGACCTACGCCGCGCTCGGCGCGCTGGCCGGACTGATCGGCGTCTCGGCGTCGGCGGCGGCCTCTGGCGCGCAGATCGTCGTGAGCGTTGCGATGGGGCTCGTGCTCGTCGTGATCGGCCTCGGGCTGTGCGGCGTGCTCCGGATCGGTCGCGAGCCGGGGCGCGACGTGGTGGGACGGTGGCTCCGGCCCGCGCTGCGGCGCGTGCTTCGGAGCCGTTCGCCGGGCGTGCCGCTGGCGCTGGGCGCGCTCAACGGGCTGCTCCCGTGCGGGCTCGTCTACGGGATGCTCGCCAAGGCCGCCACGACGGGCTCGGCCTCTGGCGGCGCGCTCACGATGACCGCGTTCGGGCTGGCAACGCTGCCCGCGCTGGGCCTCGCGGGCGTTCTCGGCTCGCGTCTCTCGCTGGAGCGCCGGGTGTGGCTTCAGCGGGCCGGCGGCGTGCTCATTGTCGGCCTCGGGCTTCTCACGATCGGCCGCGCCGCGATGGCTGTCGACCTCGGAGCGCCCGCCCCGGCTGCGCACGACTGGATGTGCGTGCCGGGCGCCGACTAGGAGCACGCGGGCGCCGCCAGAGGCCTGCCGCAGGCCTCTGGCGCTACCACGCCACCATGCCGCCGATCGCCACGATCAGGAGCATGAGGATGCCGGCGCTGAGCATCGCGATAAAGAACGCGTAGCCCATCGTCTCGGCCTCGGAGTCGATGGGGCGCTGGTGAGGCGCGACGAGGTCGAGGTCTGCGGTTTTCTGGAGCGCGGCGTGATCCTGCACGCGACGGGCGTAGGCGCGCTCGCTTTCCTGCCGGTCGTGGTAGGCGATGGCCTGGAGGTCCGTGCCCGCGTAAAACCGGCCGTACTTGCTCCACGGGCCTCTGGCGCCAGAGGCCTCCTCGGCGCGGACGCGCCAGAACAGCCGGTCGCCCACGGACGGGAGCACGCCGTTCAGCGCCAACTCGGTCGTGGTGATGCCCCCCATGCGGAGGGTGGGGCCGGAAAGATCGGGGCCGACCTCGATCTCGTAGGTGCGGGCGCCGGGCACGCCGGTCCAGCGGAAGGTCACCGCCGCGCCGTCCGCGATCGCGCCGCCGAGCGGTCCCAGCACGCGCGGCTCCTCGCCAGAGGCCGCCTCCTCGTGGTCGTGCACGCGGACGCCCGGCACGCGCCGCCAGTCGGTCGCAGACGGGTCGCCCGAGATCGTGGCGCCGGTTGGCAGCGGGGGGAGGGGCGGCGGCGGAGGCAGCTCCGGCACGACGGTGGACCCGCGCGCGGCCTTCCGGTCTGCCCGGGCGGCGCGGCTCGCGGCCTGCTGCGTTTTCTCCGCCTGGGAGCGGACCCCCGGCAGCGCCTCTGGCGGCGGGAGCGAGAAGGGGCGCGGGCGGCTCCAGGCCGTCTCGCCAGAGGCCTCTACGGCGCCGACGCGCCAGAAGCGCGCCTCTTGCGTCGGCTCAAGCGCGTCGGTGAGCGTGATCTCCGAGACGGGGCCGGCGTCAATGTCGAGGATCGGGTTCGCGAAGCCGGGGCTGTCGCTGACCTGGAGGCGAGCCATCGCGCCGGGCACGGATTCCCAGGCGAACGTGGCGGCGGAGGCGTCGAGGGCGGCGCCCATCGCGGGCGCCAGAGGCTTGGGGGCAGTAAGGGTCATCGGTCCGAGGTGGAGTCGTCGTCGAGGAGGATGCGGAGGGCGGGCGTGTCGGTGTCGTGGAACTGGCCGTCGCGGACGGCCCAGCGGAAGGCGAGGACCGCCGCGCCCGCCAGAGCGATCGCCAGGGGCACGAGGAGGTACAGGACGATCACGGCGTAGAGGGCGTGGGGCTGCGGAAGGGGAGAGGGGCGCCGCCAGAGCCCTCTGGCGAGCGGCTTGGCGCCCGCTGCGACAAAGCGATCCCGACGACGAGGAGCGACGAGACGGGCATGGCGATGGCCGCCACAAGCGGCGTGACGAGCCCCGCGATGGCGGCGCAGGCGCCCAGCAGGTTGTAGCCCAGCGAGAGCGCAAGCGCGCGACGGACCGTGCGCACGGCCGTCCGTCCGGCGTCCATCGCCGCGAGAACCGGCGCGAGGCCCGCGCGCGTCAGGAACACGTCGGCCGCGACGAGGCTGGCAGTGCTGCCGCCGCCGACGGCCACGCCCACGTCGGCCTGGCGGAGCGCGGCGGCGTCGTTGACGCCATCGCCGACCACCATCACGCGCCGCCCGGCGGCTTGCAGCTCCCGCACGCGGTCGCGCTTGGCCTCTGGCGCGATGCCCCCGTGCGCGCGTGCGGCCGGAATGCCGAGCCCCCGCGCGAGGTGCGCGACTGTTTCGGGGTGGTCGCCGGAGAGGATGTGGAGGTCCAGGCCTCTGGCGCGGAACGCGCCGATCACATCGGGCACGTCGATGCGCAGTCCGTCGCCAATGGCGAGAACGGCCCGCCAGAGGCCGTCCACGGCGACCGCGACGGGCGTGAAGCCCTCGGCTACCGCCATGCGCAGCGCCGACGCCAGAGGCTCGGGCGCGGCGCCGCAGCCGCTCGCCACCCAGTCCGGGCGGCCGACCTGCACCTCGCGGTCGTCTACTGTCCCGCGGACGCCGGCGCCGTTCTCGGCCTGGACGCGCGTCACGGCCTCTGGCGCGAGGGCGAACGCGTGCGCGATGGCTGTCGCCAGAGGATGCGCGACGTGCGCTTCGAGCGCCGCCGAGAGCGCGAGCGCCTCCGCATCGCCGACGTGATCGACGACGCGCATCGCGCCCTCGGTCAGCGTCCCGGTCTTGTCCAGGACGACGGTGTCAATCTCGGTCAGCGCCTGCGTCGCGGCGTCGCTCTTGACAAAGATCCCGGCTCGTGCCGCCCGCCCGCCGGCGACCGCGAACGCCAGAGGCGTCGCCATGCCAAGGGCGCACGGGCACGTGATGACGAGCAGCGCCGCGACGTGGAGGCCGATCTGTCCGGCGTCGAGAACGGCCCAGACGGCGGCGGTGAGGATCGCGAGCCCGAGCACGGCGAGCACAAACACGCCGCCCAGCCTGTCCGCCCACAGCACAACGGGCGCGCGGCCCGTATCTGCCTCGCGGACCCACGCCAGAAGCGTCCCCACCCGCGAGTCCTCGCCGACGGCCTCGACGCGGACGTGCAGCGGCGCGGTCAGATTCGTCGCGCCAGCGGCCACGTTCGCCTCTGGCGCGACGGGGACCGGGCGGCTCTCGCCCGTCAGCACGGCGTTGTCCACGCGGCTCTCGCCTCTTGCGACCACGCCATCCGCGGGGATCGTCTCGCCGGGAGCGACCTCCACAATATCGCCTCGCCGCAGTTCGTCCAGGCGGACGGCCTCGCAAGAGGCCGCGTCCCCGGGTTGAGCCTCTGGCGACGTCACGCGGCGGGCCATCGCGGGGAGAAGTGCGAGGAGCCGCTCGGTCGCGTCGCCCGCGAGGCGACGGGAGCGGAGCTGGATGTAGCGCGCCGTGAGCAGCGCGGCGATCAGAACGGTGACGGAATCGAACCACACGTCGCCCGTCCCGGAGATCGTCGCCCACGCGCTGTGCCCGAGGCCGACCAGGATGCCGAGCGCGATGGGCGTATCGAGGTGTAGCCGCCGCACGTCTCGCGCGCGCCACGCCAGGCCCATGCTGGCCCACGCGCGCTGGAAAAACGGCGCCCCACCGTACACGACGGCCGGGACGGCGAGCGCGAGGCTGGCCCACTTGGCCGCGGCCGCCAGAGGCCCTCCCGCGTCGGCCAGGCCGGAGTAGAGCGCGAAGGCGAGCAGCATCACGTTGCCCGCGAGCGCCCACGTCACGCCCAGCCGGATGAGCAGCGCGCGCTCGGCGTCGGTCCTCTGGCGGCCTTCGTTGCCGCGCGTGGGGCGCAGCGCGTAGCCAAACCGCGCGAGCCAGCCGGCGACCTCGGAGAGGGGCGCGGCCTCAGGGTCGAAGCGCAGGCGGACGCGACCGCGCGGAAGGTCCAGGCGGGCCTCGGCCACGCCTTCCATCTCGCTCGGCAGCCGCTCCACGAGCCACACGCACGCGGCGCAGTGCACGCCGTCCAGCACCAGGTCCGCCTCGCGCAATCCGCCGTCGAGCTGCTTGGTGTGCTCCTCCAGGAAGCGTTCCGTGTCCAGCTCGCGCACGCCCAGCGGGTCCGGCGCGACAGGCCTCTGGCGCTCGCCCGCGCCGATGGTGCGCAGCCGGTCGGTGGTCTCCGAAAAGCCCGCCTCGCGCAGCGCCGCACGCACGAGCGCGCACCCCGTGCAACAAAAGGCCTCCCCCGATTCCCGAATGGGGCGGGTGCCCACGGGCAGGCCGCAGTGGGAGCACCCGGCCTCCGGTGAGAGCGACGGCTCGCTCACCGCTCCCTCTTGAGGGGGCGCGATCGCCTCTGGCGCCAGAGGCCCCTTCGGCCCTCTCCTGAGGCCTACCTCCCAGGTGTCTGTTCCCGTCACGGCGCGTCCTCCACGAGCTGCACTCCGCCGTCGGACAGGGCGAAGTAGATCGTGAGGCCCCCGGCCGTGAGGCTCATCACGAGCAGCAGAATCACGAGAAGCGGCCAGCCGATGTGCGGCGGGATGATCGGCGGCGTGCGGGACTCGGCAGGTGTCATGGTGGAGGTGTGGGGCCCGCCCGTCCGATTCTGCTGGCACTGGCCAATGAGGTCGCGTCGCGGAAACGGTGGGGCAGCGTGGACTGCGGTGCCAGGATCGGGAGGCGGGCGCCTGCACCGCGCCGGTTGTCCCTCCCCGAGGGGGCAGGGCGCGACCGCCAGAGGCTGTAGGGGAGGGCCCTACAAGGCGTGGCGCCTCGTGTGCCTCTAGCGCCAGAGGCCTAGCGCGTCGGTCCGAGAAGCGTGAACGGGAGGTCCTCGGTCGTCCCGTCCTCGAAGGTGAGGCGGATCACGGTCGGGACGGTCCCGCCGCTGAAGGCCTCTGGCGGGACGGTGATCCAGGCCTCGGCGCGCGTCATCTGGCCCGCGGCGAGGCGGACGGGAGGGCGCCCCACGAGGCGCGTCTGGGCGCCAGAGGGCGAGACGGCCTCGACGGTAAACGTGGCGTCTTTGGGCGTCTGGTTGTGCACGCGCACGCGGAGCCGGTTGGCGACCGTCCCATCGGGGAGCTCCATAAACGGGGCACCAACCGCGCGGCCGATGTCGGTGTCGTACGAGCCCCGCGTGGCGAGGCCGGTCCCGAGCAGCGTCACGAGCGCGACGAGGAGCGCGCCGTAGATGGCCGTCCGGGGCCGCACGATGCGCGTCGGCTGCCCCTCCAGCGCGTTCTCGCTCGTGTAGCGGATCAGGCCGCGCGGCTGGTTCGTGGCGTCCATGATATGGTCGCACGCGTCGATGCACTGCGTGCACGCGACGCACTCCATCTGGAGCCCGTCGCGGATGTCGATGCCCGTCGGGCAGGTGCGGACGCACGCGAAGCAGTCCACGCAGTCGCCGAGGGGCTGCCCGTCCGGCCCCGCCTCCCGGTTCTTGCCCCGCCCGCGCGGCTCGCCGCGGCCCGGGTCGTAGGCCACGATCATCGAGTCCGGGTCCATGAGCACGCTCTGGAAGCGCGCGTACGGGCACGTGATGGTGCACATCTGCTCGCGGAAGATGCCGAAGTCGAAGGCGACAAGCGCCGTCGTGGCGCCCATGAGCACGAAGTAGCCCCAGTGCTCGGCCGGCGGGCCGGTCATCCATCGCACGAGGCGTTCCCACCCCACGAAGTAGCTCACGAACACGTGCGCGAGGGCCACCGAGATCGCGAGGTAGACTGCCCACTTGAGCCCCTTGCGCCAGAGGCGATCCCAGGTCGGGTCTTTGCGGGCGTCGCGCCTCTGGCGCACGTTCTCGTTGCCCTCGATCAGGCGCTCGATGGGCCGGAAGACGAACTCCAGGTAGACGGTCTGCGGGCAGCCCCACCCGCACCACACGCGCCCCAGAAGCGCCGTCAGCAATGCGACGGAGAGCAGCGCGCTGATGCCGAACAGCATCAGATAGAGCGTGTCCGTCGGGTAGAAGGTGGTCCCGAAAAACGTGAACTCGCGCGCCGCCACGTCCAGCAGGACCGCCGGCTTGCCGCCGATTTTCACGAGGGGCGGCCCCACGAATAGCACGATCAGTGCCCAGCCGAGCACGAGCCTCTTGCGCCAGAGGTTGCCCCGGCTCTCGGTCGGGTACATCCACTTCCGGCGGCCGTCGGCGTGGAGCGTGGTGAGGACGTCCTCGGGCGGGTCGAGGACGGAGACGTCGGAGAGCGGAACGAAGCCAGACACAGAGGGCGGGAGGGTTTCTCGCAAGCTCTCGGCCGGTGCGCGTGCGGGGCGCCGGTCGCACGCCAGAGGCGAGGCCGGTGCGCCCCGGCGCGGCGTGTGGGGGCGGGCCCTACACGCCTCTGGCGCCAGAGGCTCACGCCGTCGCCAGAGGCTAGATGCCCTCGTAGCGCGTGCCCTCGCGAGGCTTCGGGTTGGGCGGCGTCGTGCCCTGGATGGACTGGATATAGGCCGTCGCCTGCGCGCGTTCCTCGTCGGAGAGCAACTCGCCCCAGGCGGGCATCCCCTTGGAGACAACGCCCACGTTCAGGACCTCGTAGATCTCCTCTGGCGCGCCGCCGTGGAGCCAGTACGCGTCCGTCAGGTTGGGGCCGATGGCGCCCTGGCCTTCGGCGCCGTGGCACGAGGCGCAGGTGCCGGCGAAGACCTCGGCGCCAGCGGCCACCATGAGCGGATCGTCGGCGTAGCGCTTGAGCGCGCGCGCGTCGGTCTCGAAGGCGGGGCCGCTGGCGGCCCAGGCGGCCGCGCGGGCCGCCAGGTCGGCCTGGCCCTGCGCGAGGTCCTCCTCGTACGTGTCCACGAACCCGAAGACGTTGATGCCGAGCAGGTACACCGGCGCGAAGAGCACGCCCGCGATAAAGAGCGCGGTCCACCAACCCGGCATGGGGTTGTCGTACTCGCGGATGCCGTCGTAGGTATGGCCCGCGATGAGGAGGTCGTTGGTGTCGCCCAGCGCCGCGTCGGGGAGGACGTGGGAGGAATCGGCGGGGGCGTCGGGGCGGGGGGAGGCGTCGCTCACGGCTAGAGGGCGAGGAGGGGGACGTCGGAGGATGGGCTGCCGTCGCCAGAGGCCGGGGGGCGCGGGTGCGCGTCGGGGGCGTCGGGTGCAGGCATGGCGTCGTCGAGCGGCATGTTCTTCAGGTCCTCGCGCTGCTTTTTGGAGAGCAGGAAGGCGTAGGCGCAGACGGCCACAAAGGCGACCATGAACGCGATCACGGCGATCTCGGCGAGGGCGCCGGTTTCGAGGGCGCGGACGGTTTCTTTCATGTCAGTTGGCGCGAGGGGAGGGGGCGGCGCCAGAGGCTTGGGCAGGCGTGGCCTCTGGCGTGGCGGCGTCGGTCAGCACCTCGATGGCCTCTTGCTCTTCGTGGAGCTCGCGGTCCTCTTCGGCGGGCGAGCCGTCGAACTCGGTCCCGAGGCGCTGGAGGTAGGCCGTGAGCGCGATGATCTCCTTCCGCGCGAGCCGGTCTGGGCCGCCCTGCGCTACCACGTCGGCCGCGATGGAGTCGGCCTGTGCCTGAGCCAGCGCGACGGCGTTCTCGATCTCGGCGTCGGTGTACGGCAGGCCGAGGCGGCGGAGGCCGCGCATCTTGCCGGGCAGCGACTCGAAGTCCGTCTCGCGCGTGAGCATGTGCGGGTACGGCGGCATGATGGAGGCCGGGCTCGTGGAACGCGGGTTCTCCATGTGGCGCACGTGCCACAGGTGCGGGTACTTACCGCCGACGCGCATCAGGTCCGGGCCGGTGCGCTTGGAGCCCCAGAGGTGCGGCGTCTCGTAGACGGTTTCCGCCGCGCGGGTGTACGGCCCGTAGCGGATCTCCTCCTGGCGGAACGGCCGCACCATCTGGCTGTGGCAGTTGTTGCAGCCCTCGCGGATGTAGAGGTCGCGGCCGGCCAGTTCGAGCGGCGTCGGCGGGTGGACGGTCGCCAGAGGCTCGGTTGCGCCGCCCACGAGGAAGACGGGCGCGAACTCGACGACGGTGCCGACCAGGATGGCGCCGGTCGTGAGGATGGTGAACACGAGGGGCCAGCCTTCGAGGCGTCGGTGGCGGCCGTTCGCGCGGATGAGTCGGTTGAACATGGGGTCTAGGGGCGGAAGAAACCCGCAGGTGTCATCGCGAGGAGCGAAGCGACGTGGCGATCTGGGTGTGTGCTCGGCGTTTTGAGAGTGCGTCGCTACGCTCGCAATGACACCGGTTGGAAACGGCTAGGCGGAAGGCGCCAGAGGCCGCTGGCGGAGTGCGGGGCTCGGTGGGGCGCGAGGGGCTCACGGTGCGTCCCCTCACGCGGTACGAATCACGCTTCTGCGAGCCTCTGGCGAGGCACGGCGACGGCGGGATCGGGGAGCTCCTTTGGCGCGCGGCGGACGGTTTTCCACACGTTGACCATCATCAGCACGACGCCCAGCAAGTACAGCGACCCGCCGATCATGCGCACCCAGTACATCGGGATCACCTGCACGACGGTCTCGGTGAAGTCGGGGTAGACCAGGCGGCCGGCCTGGTCGAAGGCGCGCCACATGAGCCCCTGCGTCACGCCAGAGGCGTACATCGCGATGACGTAGAGCAGGATGCCGATCGTGCCGATCCAGAAGTGCGCGTTCGCCAGCTTCTGGCTCCACAGCGGCGTCCGCCAGAGGCGCGGGACGAGCCAGTAGATCATCCCGAAGGTCATGAACCCGTTCCAGCCCAGCGCGCCGCTGTGCACGTGCGCGATGTTCCAGTCCGTGTAGTGGCTCAGCGCGTTGACGGTCTTGATGCTGAGCAGCGGCCCCTCGAAGGTGGCCATGCCGTAGAACGTGATGCCGACGACGAACATCTTGAGGACGACGCTGTCGCGGAGCTTGTGCCACGCGCCGCGGAGCGTGAACAGGCCGTTGATCATGCCGCCCCACGAGGGCATCCAGAGCATAACGCTAAACACCATGCCGAGCGTGGCGGCCCACTCCGGCACGGCGGTGTAGTTGAGGTGGTGCGGGCCGGCCCAGATGTAGATGAACACCAGGCTCCAGAAGTGCACGATGCTCAGCCGGTACGAGAACACGGGCCGCTCCGCCGCCTTGGGCAGGAAGTAGTACATCAGGCCCAGGAACGGCGTCGTGAGGAAAAAGGCGACGGCGTTGTGGCCGTACCACCACTGCACGAGCGCGTCCTGCACGCCCTTGTAGATCGGGTAGCTCTTCGTGAGCGAGACCGGGAACGCGAGGCTGTTGCCGATGTGGAGCACAGCCACGGTCACGATCGTCGCGATGTAGAACCACAGCGCGACGTACATGTGCTTCTCGCGGCGGTGCCAGAGCGTCCCGAAGAAGTTGACCGCGAACACCACCCAGACCACGGCAATCGCGATGTCGATGGGCCACTCCAACTCGGCGTACTCCTTGCTCGTCGTGATGCCGAGCGGGAGCGTGATGGCGGCGCTCACGATGATGGCCTGCCACCCCCAGAAGTGGATCTTGGACATCGTGTCCGAGAACATCCGCGCCTTGCACAGCCGCTGCGTGCTGTAGTAGATGGCCGCGAAAATGGCGTTGCCCGCGAAGGCGAAGATCACCGCGTTGGTGTGCAGCGGGCGCAAGCGGCCAAAGCTGAGGTACTCGCCCAGGTTCGCGCCCGGAAACGGCAGCTGGATCGCGAGCAGCAGCCCGACGAGCATCCCGACAAAGCCCCAGATCGTCGTCGCGACGACGAAGTAGCGCACGATCCGGTCGTCGTAGGAGAAGACCTCGAAGCGCGAGGCCGTCGCGCCGCTGGCGCGCTCGCCAGAGGCGTGGGAGGAGACCCCGCCAGCGGCGGGGAGGGGCGTGGTGATCTCGGCCATACAGGGCGGCAGGTGAGCGAACGCCACGAGGATCGCCAGCCTCTGGCGCGCGCCGTGCCGTGCCCCCCTGCCACCGCGCACCGGGAGCCCCCGCGGCGGGACGTAGGGGTGAGCCCTACAGGCGCCGCTGCGGGAAACGCGCGTAGGGGCCGTGCCCACAGCGCGGTCGGAAAGCGCCCGGCGCGAGGTCGCGGCCCGCGCTCGCAGAAGAATGTGGGGCCGCTGCCGATGCTAGGGCCATCCAGTCTGAACGATGACCACCTCGCTCTTCACCGACCCCGACTTCCTAGACGGCGCCATTGCAAGCCGCCTCCTGCTCAAAGCGGTGGGGGGCTCGGTCACCACCTTCGCCGTTGCCGCGGGCGAAGGTGGTGACTGAGCACTCGACGCCTCGGGAGGCGCTGCTCGTCGTGCTGCACGGAACGGCGGAGGTGGCCATCGATGGAACGCCCCACACGCTCGCCTCTGGCGAGGCGATTTACTTGCCGGCAGCGGTCCCGCACAGCGTTTACGCGCCAGAGGCCATGCGGATGCTTCTCGTCACGCTAGCGGCCTGACCCATGACCGATCTCCAAACCGAGGACGACGTCCGCTCGGTTGTTCTTGCCTTCTACCGCGGAATGGAGACGGACCTGGTGCTGGGCCCGTACTTCGCGGGGCTGGACTGGGACGCGCACCTGCCCCGCATGGTCTCCTTCTGGTCGTCCAGCGTGTTTCAGACCGGGGCGTACCGCGGCCGCCCTTTTGCGCCCCACGCCCGGATGCCGGGCCTCTCGCGCGAGCATTTCGCGCACTGGGTGCGTCGCTTCCATCGGACGGTAGACGACCTGTTTGCCGGCGCGCAGGCCGATCTGCTAAAGGCCCGGGCCGAGCAGATCGCGGGCGTTTTCCAGGGCAAGCTCGGCCTCTGGCGGAAAGACGCCGCCTTGGACTATGCCGAGCCAGAGGTCCGTGCGCCAGAGGCTAGAGGCGAGCCAGCCAGAGCGTCCGACCGGTCGTCTGAGGGGCGCGAGAATTGACCGTGTTGCGGCTGGTGCGCCGGATGGTCTGCTGCACGGCGTCTGGGGAGGCGCCGGGGGCCTTCGCGAGGATCAGCGCAGCGGCTCCAGCGACGTGAGGTGCGGCCATCGACGTGCCGTCGAGGCGCGCGAAACGGCTACCATCGGCGGCGGAGACGACGCGGACGCCGGGGGCGAGCACGTCGACGCGGCGGCCACGGTTGGAGAAATCGAACGCGAACAGGTGGCGGGAGTCCACGGCGCCTACCGTGATGGCGTCTTCGACGTGCGCTGGGGAGACGAGGGCGGCGTCTGTGGCGTCGTTTCCGGCCGAGATCACGACCGTGATTCCCTCGGCGAGGGCGACTTCCACGGCGCGGTCCAGCGCGTTGTGTTCCGTGGTGCCCGTGCTCGCGCCCAGGCTCATGTTGATCACCATCGGGCGCGACGGGTCGGCCCGTTTGGCTGCGATCACGTGATCCAGCGCCGCCAGGATCTGGCTCATGCGAGCCTGGCCGCTGGCGTCGAACACATCGAGCGAATGGACACGGGCGCCCGGAGCGACGCCGACCGTGCCGCTGCCGTCATCCTTTGCCGCGATGATAGCCGCGACGTGGTTGCCGTGGAGCGAGGAGCCGGGGCCGGCACCCTCTTGGAAGAACGTGGCGGACTCCACGACGTGAACGTCCGGGTGGTCCACGCCGCTATCGATGACGTACACGTCTACGTCCACCGTGCCGGTGCCGTCGCCAGAGGCCGCGGACGAGCGGTGCCCGCCGACCATCTCGATGTTCCACGGCGTCATCTGGCCGCTAAACGTGGGGTCCGCGCCGAGAGCGAGGTCTCGGAGGCCTCCCGTGTAATCGTGCCGCAATGGGGCGTAGGGGTCGCCGAGGGAAGGCAGCGCAAACGAGATGTCGAACTCGACCGAAGCGACAAGGGGATTGATCTCAAGCAGCGTCGTGATGAGCGCGAGATCGCGGTTGGAGACGGTTATCGCGACGCCCGGCGTGCTGTCCTGGATGTAGCCACGGCGGCGCACGTCCTGTCCTCGAAAGACCTCGTCGGAGGCGACGAGAGGGTTGATCACGCTCGACACGAAGGTGACGAACAGGTCCGTCGTACCAGAGGGCGAGCGTAGGAGACCGAGCTTGCCCGCCGACTCTGCGACCGAAAACTCTGCGACCGAGGATGGGGCACCGTCACCCGAGGCGGGGCCTGCTGCATCGCAGCCGACGAGGAGCGCAACGCACAGGGCACAGGGGAAGAGAAACCGCATGTGACTAAGCCGAGAGGGTGGAGTGCAGACGAAACGCCTGTTCACGGAAGCATCGACATGGCCCCACGATAGTACAAGTAGGTGTGTTTCGCCAGGATGTGTCGGCGCCTCTCCTACACGCCGGCGCGTTGCCACGTGTGGCTACCTTCTGGCGTGGCTATCGTTGGGAGAAGGCTCCACCGCCTCCATGACCCGCCACCTCTGGCGCTGTGCGTGCGTGATCACGTGCGCGATGGCGCTCCCGCTTCTCGCGCTCGCGCAGCCCGCAACCCTGGCCGACCTGGCTCCGGGCAAGGCGCTGACGCAGTACGTCGCCGACGCGTGGGGCAACGAAGAAGGGCTGCCCCAGAGCCGCGTGGAGGCCACCGCTCAGTCCTCGGACGGCTACCTGTGGTTTGGAACGCAGGAAGGGCTGGTCCGCTTTGACGGCGTGACGTTTACGCCCATCGCGCGCGGTCCAGGCGGGCTCCCCAACGCCGATATCCGCGCGCTCGCGCCCGGCGCCGAAGGCGGCATGTGGGTCGGCACGCGGCGCGGCGGCCTCGCCTACGTGGACCGCGACCTTGCCGTGCGCGTCGTCGCTGCGCCAGAGGCGTTGCCGCACCCGGCCGTCGGGGCCCTCGCCTCTGGCGCCGACGGCACCCTCTGGATCGGCACTTTTGACGGTCTGTGCCGACGCCCGGCGGCTCCGCCAGAGGCCGAGGCGGAGATCGAGTGCTTCGGGACCGAGGAGGGGTTGCCGCACGCGCACATCCGCGCGCTGCTCACCGACGCGGCGGGCGTCTGGGTCGGCACGCGCGGAGGGCTGGCGCGCATCCGCAGCGGGCGCATCCGGTCCTACACGCCCGCCGGGGGCGCCGCGGCCGAGCCCGTCGGGGCGTTGGCCGCCGACGCCCGGGGCGGGCTGTGGATCGGCCCGCTGAGCGATCACCCGCTGGGCTACCTCCGCGGTGGCGTCTTGCGCCAGAGGCCTGAGGCGGACGCCACGGGCGGATTCGAGACCGAGGCGCTCCTCGTCGACCGCCTCGGGACGCTGTGGGTCGGCACGGCGGGGGGCGGGCTCGTCCGCGCCAGAGGCGCCGAGCGCTCAACGTTGGACGCGGCCTCTGGCGCCGACCTCTCGGTCGTGCTCGCGCTCCTGCGCGACCACGAGGGGAGCCTCTGGGTCGGGACGGCCGGCGGCGGCCTCGCGCGGCTCCGCGACGCCCCGTTTACGCCCATCACCTCGCGCGAGGGGCTCCCTGACAACCGCGCCTATACCGTTTCAGCCGACCCGCGCGAAGGCGTGTGGGTCGGCACCACGGGGGCTCGCGTACGTCGCCAGAGGCCGCGTCCAGCGAACGTTGACCTCCGCCGACGGCCTCCTCGCCGACGACGTCTCGGCAGTCTACGCCGCGCGCGATGGGACGGTCTGGGCGGGGATCGAGGCGGAGGGCCTGTGCAGGGTGCGCGGGGGGCGCGTGCTGAACTGCCTCGCGGAAGGACGCGGGCTTCCGGACCCGTTCGTGATCTCGCTAGCGGAGGACGCGAGCGGCCGCCTCTGGATGGGCACGGGAACGGGCCTCCACGTGTGGACCGACACGGCCTTCGAGCCACGCGGCGACGTAGACGCCCCGGTGGCCTCCATCGCCTCTGGCGCAGACGGCGCACTGTGGATCGGGACCTACGGGCGGGGCCTCTTGCGGTACGTCGAGGGCGCCACCGCTGAGCCGGTCGCGGGGACCGAGGCCGACAACGTGCTCACCATCCACGCGCGCGAGAGTGGCGCCGTTTGGGCCGGAACGGACGGCGGCGGCCTCCTCCGCCTCGACCCCGCGACCGGCGAGTTGCTCCGCGTGGGGGGCGTCAACGGGCTCCCGTCCGACATCGTCCCGCAGGTCCTCGAAGACGCTAGCGGGTACCTCTGGATCACGTCCAACCGGGGCGTGGTGCGCGTGGCGCCAGAGGCCTTGGAGGCGGCGGCGCGCAACAACACGCGGGCGCCTCTGGCGCTGTTCGGCCGTGCCGATGGGCTCCCCTCGGCGGAGGCCAACGGGGGCAGCCAGCCCGCGGGCGCCATCGCCCGGGACGGTACGCTTTACGTCCCCACCAACGGCGGCGTGGCCGCGCTCGACCCGGGCCGCATCCGCAGCAACAACCGGCCGCCGCCGGTTTCCATCGAGCGGTTTGTCGTGGACGGTGAGCCCGTCCCGCTCCGCGGCGCCCCTATCGTGCTCGCCCCGGGGGCAGCGGAGTTCGAACTGGACTACGCGGGGCTGAGCACGTTCGCGCCGGCCCAGGTCCGCCACCGCTTCCGGCTGGACGGCCGCGACGAGCGCTGGACGGAGGCCGGGTCCCGCCGGGAGGCGTTCTACACGGACCTCGCGCCCGGCGACTACACCTTCCGCGTCCAGGCCGCCAACAACGACGGCGTGTGGAGCGAGACCGACGCGACGGTCCGCTTCCGACTAAAGCCTCATTTCTGGCAAACCGGTTGGTTCCTCGCGCTTTGCGTGCTCGCCGCGCTTGGCCTCGCGTTCGGAGCCTACCGCCTGCGCACGGCGCGGCTACGCGCCCGCTCGGTGGAGCTGGAGGGCCTCGTGGACGCCCGTACGCGCGAGCTGGCCGAGGAGAAGGCGCAGGTGGAATGGCTCAACAGCGAGCTCTCTAACCTCAACGCCACGCTTCAGGACAAGGTGAGAGAGCAGCTTTCGGAAATCGTCCGGGGCTCACGGCTTCGGAAGTACTTCCCCAAAAAGGTCGTCGACAAGATTCTCAATCAGGAGGAGGACGTGACAGTCGCCAGCGAGCGTCGCCGCGTGACCATCGTTTTCTCCGACCTCGCCGGCTTTACGAGCCTCTCCGAGGCGATGCCGCCAGAGGCCGTCACCGCGCTTCTCAACGAGTACCTCAACGTAATGGTGGCCCTCGTGGACGATCACGGCGGCACCCTGGACAAGTTCATGGGCGACGGCATCATGGTCCTCTTCGGCGCCGCCGACCCCATGGCGCCTCAGGAGCAGGCCCAGCGTGCGCTCGCGATGGGCGTCGAGATGCAGCGCGCCATGCGGAGGCTTCTGGCGGACTGGCGCGCGCGCGGCATGGCGCACCCGTTGGACCTCCGCATCGGGCTCCATCAGGCCGACGTGACTGTCGGCAACTTCGGCTCGGACGAGCTGGTGGAGTTCACCGCCATCGGCCGCGGCGTCAACCTCGCGGCGCGGCTGGAGAGCGCCTGCGCGCCCGGCGGTGTGCTGGCCTCTGGCGAGATCCGCTCGCTTGCGCCAGAGGCGTTCGCGTTTGGCCAGGCACAGGAGCTCTCGCTGAAAGGCATCGATGGCACCGTTCGCGCATTCCCGGTAGACGTTGCCGGAGGCGACGGACTCGCTGGGAGCCCGCCCGTTTGATCCCATGCCTCTGGCGGGACTTCGGTGATGCCTACGCCGGAGGTTCAGAATCCACCTTCGGCGCCAGAGGCGTTTCGTCGGAGGGTAGGGCGCCTGAGTCCCCCGTCGCCGCGTCGGTGCTCTCTACCGCCGCGTCGGGAGGAGGCGCTGGGGGCTCGACCAGCAGCCGGACAAGGTCCGGCTCGGTGCCGGGGCTGAGGCGGAACGGCCCGACGCGGGGCTCGTCGCCGCCGAGCGCCTCGCCCAGCGTCCGCTCCGACCACGTCGGCGCGGGTAGGCCAAAAAAGCGGTGGAGCTGACCAAGCGTGGCGGAGCGGGCGAACTCGATGGCGAGGCCGGGCGCCAGAGGCGGCGTCTCCGCGGCCGGATCGAACAGGCGGTCCACGAGCGGCTGAAGATCGGACCGCACGGCGACGAACACGTGATCGCCGGGGCGCAGCGTCGTCGGGCCTCGCGGGACGATGACGGCCTCGCCGCGCACGACGAGCATAACGGCGGCCCCGTCGGGCAGCGCGAGGTCGCGGAGCGCCTGACCGGCCACGCGAGCCGAGGGGGGCACGGTGTAATCGACCACGTCTCCGTTGAGGTGCCGCAGCGCGTGGATCTCGACGCTGACCGGCGGCGAAGGGTCGGCCGGGCGGCCGATTCCCAGCCGCCGCGCTACGGCGGAGAGCGACCACCCTTGGGCCAGCGCCGATACCAGCACGACAAAGAACACGACGTTGAACAGCAGCTCGGCGCCCTCCACGCCAGCCAAGAGTGGGAACGTGGCGAGGGTAATGGGAACGGCGCCTTTGAGGCCGCCCCACGAGAGGAACGCAACCTCGCGCGCGTCAAACCCGAACGGGAGAACGGACGCGGCGACCGCCAGAGGCCGGGCGACAAAGACGAGCACGAGGGCGATCGCGAGCCCCTCTGGCGCCACGTCGATAAGGCGGCTCGGGAAGCTGAGCAGGCCCAGCAGCACGAACAGCGCGATCTGGGACAGCCACGCCGCCGCGTCGAGGACGAGAAGGGTTCCGCGCCGGAACACGAGGCGGCCGTTGCCGAGCACGATCCCCGCGAGGTAGACGGCGAGAAAGCCGCTGCCGCCTAGGACGGCCGCGCCTCCAAAGGCGATAAGCCCGAAGGAGGCCGCAAGCACGGGGTAGAGCCCCGGCGCGTCCAGCCCGGCGCGCTCGACGGCCCACGACGCCACCCGCCCCACGCCGAGCCCGACGGCGGCCCCGACGCCGAACTGCAGCACAAGCAGAAGAACGAGCGACCCCACCGATCCGGCTGTCCCCGCAGCCAACCCCGTCAGCCCGACTGTGAGGAACAGGGCCATCGGGTCGTTCGAGCCGCTCTCGACCTCGAGCGTGGCTCCGAGCCGATCGGGAAGCTTGAGGCCGCTGGCGCGGAGGACGGAGAACACCGCCGCGGCGTCCGTCGAGCCGACAATGCCGCCCAAGAGCATGCCGTGCAGGAGCGGGAGGTTGAGCACCCAGGCCGCCGCCAGGCCGGTCAAGCCCGCCGTGAGCGCCACGCCGACGGTCGAGAGCGAGAGCGCGGGCCGCCACGCCGTGCGGACCGAGGCGAGGCTCGTTTGCAGCCCGCCGTTGAACAGGATGAGCGCGAGTGCCACCGTACCCAACCCGTTCGCGAGCGCGTAGTCCTCGAACGCCACGCCACCGAGTCCCTCGGAGCCGGCCGCCATTCCCACGCCCATAAACAGAACGAGAACGGGCAAGCCGAGACGCGCAGAAATCCGGCTCGACGCGACGCCGAGGGCGACCAGCGCCCCGACGAGGAGCATCCCGGCGGCGACAGACGGCATGACGTGAGAGGGAGGCGGAGAGGGAGCGAAAACAACCCTCTACGGGCGTCCCCACCGTTGGTGCCTCTGGCGCGTACCCGTTTCTCGTGTGGACGCCGTGCCGAGCGCCGTCTCGCCACGCCTCTGGCGCCAGAGGCCTACGCCTCTGGGCTACGCCCGGCGCCCTCGCCCTCCACCCAGGCCACGGCGTGCTTCATGAGCTCGGTCCCGTTCGCGAGACCCAGCTTTGTTTTGATCCGCGCCCGGTAGCTCTCGACGGTTTTGACGCTGAGGTGCAGCCGCTCGGAGATCTCGCGCGATGGAATCCCGCGCCCGGTCATTTCGAAGACCTCCAGCTCGCGGTCGCTCAGCACTTCCAGCGGCGACTGCGTCGCGTCCTTGCGGCCCATCGCGGCGCCGAAGAGCAACTTGTCCTTGAGCTCTTCCGAAAGGTGGATGCCGCCGCGGAGCACGCGCCGGACCGCGCCCACGATCTCGTCGCCCGCGCGGAGCTTGGAGACGTAGCCTCTGGCGCCTGCGCGGACGGCGCGCTCGGCGTAGAGCTCCTCGTCGTGGCGGGAGACGACGAGAACGGGGAGGTCGGGGTCGCGCGCGAGGAGGTGCTTGAGAAGCTCCAGGCCGTTCATGCCCGGTAGCGAGATGTCCACGATCGCGAAGTCGGGCGCGGCGCTGTCGTAGAGGTCGAGCGCCTCTTCGGCGTCCGAAGCCTGAGCGGCGATCTCGAGGTCGGGCTCGGCGCCGAGCGTCATCGCGAGACCCTGGCGCAGGAGCGGGTGGTCGTCGACGAGGAGGATGCGGGTCATGTCAGGCAAGGGAAAGGGGAACGGTACAGGTCACGACCGTCCCGCGCTCGGCGCCCGGACGGATCTCCAGCGTGCCCCCGGCGAGGTGCGCGCGGTAGTGCATGATGCGGAGGCCCATGCCGCGGTGGTCGGCCGGGCGCGCGGGGGCCGAGACGCTGCGCGTGACGCCAGAGGCCGCGTCGCTAGAGGCCCGCGTGGGGGGCGCCTCTGGCGAGAGCCCATCCTCGGTTTCGAGCACGCCACCTGGGCGCAGCGACTCCTTAAAGCCGACGCCGTCGTCCTCGACGCGGAGGCGGAGCTGGTCCGCTCCGCGGATGAGGCGCACGCGGATGGACTGCGCGCGCCCGTGCTGGGCGGCGTTGGAGACGGCCTCTTGCGCGATGCGGAACAGGTGGGTGGCGGCGACGCCGGAGAGCGCGGCCGCGCCGTCCACGCCCGAGCCTTCGGACTCCGCGCGGACCTCGGCGCCGTACAGCTGGCGGGCGCGCTCGGCCATGCGCTCCAGCGCCGCGGCCAGGCCGTTCTCCTCCAGCTCTACCGGCACCAGCGAGCGCGCGATAAGGCGGGCGTGGGCGTCGGCCTCGTCCACGACCGCGACCACGTGGCGGGCCGCCTCGGCCGAGCCGGAGTCCTCGCGATCGAGCTGGCGCACGAGGCCTCTGGCGAAAAGCCCGATGCCGGTCAGCGTTTGGCCCAGCCCGTCGTGTAGGTCCTGGCCGATGCGGCGGCGCTCGTCCTCGGCGATGCGGAGCACCTCTTGCTCCAGCGCGCGCCGCTCCGAGATGTCGCGCACGAGGCCGACGAACATCCGCGCGCCGCTCGCGAGGCGTACCTCGCTGACGGCGAGGTCCATCGGGAACGTCGCGCCAGAGGCCCGCCGTCCGGTCACCTCGCGGCCGATGCCGATGATGCGCCGCACGCCCGTCTCCAGGTACGCGCCGATGTAGCCGTCGTGCTCGGAGTGGTACGGCTCGGGCATGAGCACGTGGATGTTCTGGCCGCGAACGTCGGCCTCGTCGTAGCCGAAAATCCGCTCCGCGCCGGGGTTGAACGTCTCGATCCGGCCGCGCTCGTCGATGGTGATGACGCCGTCCACCGAGGTCTCGACGACGGCACGGGCGCGGTCCTGGCTTTCGGCGAGGTCGTGCCTCTGGCGGTCCAGCGCGAGGCGCGAGTGCAGCACGGACGCCGCCGCGCGGACGAACGCTTTCTCGTCGTCGTCCAGCCGCCGCCCGAGGACGGCCAGGAGCGCCAGAGGCTCGTGCTTGGAGCCGATGCGCAGCAGCGTCGCCGGGCCGCCGAGCCCCGGCAGGTGCTCGGACTCGACGGGCGCGTCGTGCGCCAGCGCCTCAGCGTACGGCCCCTCGAACGCGATCGCGGCCTCTGGCGGCTCAATGCCAGAGGCGACGACGAGGTGGAGCGCGCGCGTCCCGGCGTCCAGGTTGCCGCCAGAGAAGACGGCGGCGCCCGCGCCGAGCGCTTCGGCGACGGCCTCGACGGTGGAACGGGCCAGCACGTCGGCGTTGCCAAAGGCCGCGTCTGCGAGCGCAGCCGTGGCGAGCTCGGCGAGGGGGACGGCGAGGTCCGGGCGGAGGGCGTCTAAACTCATGCGGCCAAGCTAGGACAGACGCTCACGCCGGGATCGCGAGCGGCTCGGCCTCGATCCGCTCGCGCGCGCCGTCGCGCCGGATCACCTCCAGCGTGAACGGCTCCTCCCCGCCGCCGCCCGAGAGGCGCACCGCCAGAGGCCGCACGATGCGGTGGTCCATCCCGTCCGCCAGCACGTCGATGGCGTCGTCGTTGGGGTCGTAGGCCAGCCCATGCAGGCGCACGCCGTTCAGCAGCGTGCCTCTGGCGTCCTGGCCCACCACGCCGACGGTGACGGCCCAGGGCGCCGCTTCGGCGCGCTCCGAGAGGCTTTCGAGCGTCGTGCCCCAGCTCTCGCGCGCCAGAGGCGCCGAGCGGGTGAGCGCGTCGCGGTCGGTGATCGCCAGAGGCCGCGCGCCGAGCGGGAGCGTGAGCACGGAGACGGGTGAGCGCCGCACGATGGCTTCGGCGACGCTGCCGAAGAAGGTCCGGCCCAGTCCGCTGCGGCCGTGCGTCCCCTGCACGATGAGGCTCGCGCCGATCTCGTCCGCGAGCACCAGCACGTCGTGCTCGGGCGAGCCCGCGCGCACGAGCGCCTCGCTCGCGATGGGGAGCGTCACGCGCTCGCGCATCCGCTCCGCCATCGCCTCGCGGGCGTCGCCCACCAGGCGGTCCAGCCCCAGGTCGCCGATCTCCATCGCGTAGGGCGCGGGCAGGATCACAGGCTCGACGGCATGGAATGCGACCAGCCGCGTGCCCAGCGCGTGTGCGAACCCGGCGGCCGTCTCGATCACGTTCGCCTCGTCATCGCCGAAGGCGACCGCTGCGATCACCGGGCCGCGCGCGAAGGAATCGGCCTGTGGCCCGACGGTCAGGACGGGACAGGGCGCCCGCCGGAGCACGTATTCAGCGGTGCTGCCCAGGACCATCCGGTCCCAGCCGCCCCGGCCGTGCGTGCCCATCACGATGAGGTCGGCCGATATTTCGGCGGCATACGCCACGATGGCTTCGCCGGCCGAGACGGCCTGCCGCGTGATCGCGATCCGGTTTTCGTCCGTCATCTCGCGGACCACATCGGGAGAGCGCTGGAACCGTCCCGCCGGGGGGACGAGCTCGACGTGGAACTCGTGGAGGGTGCCGCCGTGGCGCGAGGCTAGGTTTTCGCCCAGCGTGAGCGCTTTGGTGGCGATGTCGGAACGGTCCGTGGCGACGAGGAGGGTCTGGATCTCGATCATGACAGGAGGGAAGGGAGGGTGCCTACGGGGCAGATCGTGGTGGGTGCGAGATCTGCGGCCTTGATGGTGAGCACGGGGCAGGTGGCGCGCCGCAGCGTGGCCTGAGCGACGCTGCCGAGCACGGCCCGGCCCAGCCCTCGCCGCCCGTGCGTGCCCATGACCACCATGCCCGCGCCGATGGAGTCGGCGAAGTGGGGGATCACGCGTGAGGGGTCGCCCATGAGCGCGTGAACGGCACGCGGGTGCGCCTCGCCGCCGAACTGCTCCAGCCTCTGGCGCACGCGGGCGTCCTCCTCGGGGTCGTAGTCGACGACCGAGAAGTAGTCGGGCACGAGGTCGGGGTAAGGGCCGGCGGTCCGCACGACGTGGACGAGCTCAATCGGCGCGCCCGTCTCCGCGCTCAGCGCGCGGGCGACCGCCAGAGGCCGCTCGCTCGTCGAGGAGAACTCGATGGGCACGATGATCGGCGCCTCGGGGCCCGGCGCCACGCCCATCGCGCCAGAGGGGACGGTGAGGACGGCGCACGGCGCGCGCACCACGCACGCCTCGGCCACGCTCCCGAGCAGCAGCCGCCCGACGCCCGTCCGCCCGTGCGTGCCCACCACCAGCAGGTCGGCGCCAGAGGCCTCGGCGTAGTCCAGGATCACGCTCTGCGCCGACGTGCCGCTGGCGACGGCAACGGTCGGGCCCATCGCGTCCAGCGCGTCGCGCGAGAGGCCGAGCGACTGCGCCACGAACGTCTCCACGCGGACGCGTTGCAGGGTGTGCGGGCCGTCTTTCAGCCCCAGATCCATCCGGAACACGATCTGGGCGTACAGAATGTGGAGGTCGGCGCCGGTGCGCCGGGCGAGGTCTGCGGCGAGCCTGAGCGCGGGGGCGGAGGCCGGCGAGAGGTCGGTCGCAACGACGAGGGTTTGGAGGTCACGCATGGGGTTAGAGTTCGGGCGCCAGAGGCCTCTGGCGAGTGGCCCACCAGCGCCCGCTCGTGGGAATCGTGTCGACGCTCGTCGGGAGGGAGTCGAAGGCGCCGGTGATGCCGTCGCCGCCGAGCGTGCCGACAAAGTGGGTTTCGAGCGGGAGGTCCCACTCGGGGTCGTCGTAGGGCCGGAGCACCCCTCGAACCGTGACCGAGTCCACCTCCACAAGGTGCAGCGTGAGCACGACGGGTTCGGGCGCGGGGTCCTCTGGCGTCGCGACGGGGACCATCACGAGGCGCGTAACGGCGTGCGCGTCGCCCGCGGTGAGTTCGAAGCGGAGCGTGCCGTGACGGCCGGTCTCGTCGCTGGTGTAGCCGCCCTCCCAGACGCCCGCGAGCCGGGCCACGTCATCGGCGTGGCCGACCACGGGGACGGGGAGTTCTTGGGCGCGCGGGGCCTGCCACGCCAACAACATGCCGATGGCGAGAGCAAGCGCGAAGCGAAGGGAAGAGCGTGACATGGCGGCTAGGCGGTAGCGGACGTGTATTCCGAGGGGTCGCCAGAGGCCTCTGGCGCCAGCAGGCTTCGCGCGACGAGCACGGGCCGTGCGGCCGCGCGCACCACGCCGCCGGCGACCGAGCCCAGGAGGGCTTTCGCCACGCGCCCTTGCTGACGCGGCGCGACGAGGATCAGCTCGGAGTCCAGCACGTCGGCCACGCGGCCGATGACGGATGCCGGGGAGCCGCGCTCCACGTACACCCCGGGATCTTGGAATCCGGCGCTCTCGGCCGCCGCGCGGAGAGCCTCTGTGGCGCGCTCGCGGACGGTCGGGACGATGTCCAGGACGGCATCGTCCAGCCAGCCGATGGGATAGGGGAGGGGCTCCAGCACGTGAAGTAGGTCCACCTGCTTGGCCCCCACCTCACGCGCGAGGTGCCGCGCGAACGCCAGAAGCGACGCCGTGCCCTCCTGCAGGTCCACCGGCACGAGGATGCGCCGCGCGGGGTGCGCCGAGAAGGGGATCGTCCGCGTCGGCGCCACGAGCACGTCGCACGGGGCCGTCTGCGCCAGCTCTTCCGCCACGCTGCCCAGCATGAAGCGCCGGAGGCCGCGCCGACCATGCGTGCCCGTCACAATCACATTGGCGTCGATCTCCTCGGCGTACGTCAGCACCGCTGGCGCGACGGCGTACGAGTACCGGATCGCGCGCGACACGCCAGAGGCCGCCTCGCCTGCGATCTCCACCTGCTGGCGCAGTGCGGCGCGGAGGCCGTCCTCGTGAGGGCCGCTGGCGTGCGTGCCCCCGCCGAATGGCCCTGTGACGCCTCCCAGGTCCCCTGGCGCCAGAGGCGTCGGGCTGGCCACGTGCAGCAGGTACACCTCGGCGCCCGTCTTCCGCCTCAGGGTGAGAGCCATGCGGAGGGCCTCTTGCGCGAAGTCGGAAAAGTCGGTCGGGACGAGGAGACGGCGCATCAGAGGGAGGGCGGAGCGTGCGCACAAAGTGGGGTGCGGCAGCTGCGGCCGGAAGCGGGGGCAGACGCGGAGCCATGCCGGGGCCAGCCGGGCATCTCGCGCGCCGTGTGCGGGATTCCCCCACACGACGAGCCCCGTCTGGAGCACGCCGCCTCTGGCGGGAGCCGCGCCAGAGGCCGGACTCTGGCCCCGTAGGATGGCCTCACTTCCACGCGATCTCTGCCATGACCCGTACGTCCCCCCGCGCCGCGACCGACGCCGACTTCCCCACCGGGGCGCCTCTGGCGGAGCAACTCGAAGCGCTCCTGAACTGGGCCGTCCTCGCGCCGAGCGTGATGAACACCCAGCCGTGGCGGTTCGCCATCGAGAAAGAGGCGGTGTTGCTCTTTGCCGACCGCACGCGGCAGCTCACGCACGTCGATCCCGAGGGGCGAGAGCTCATCCTCTCGTGCGGGGCGGCACTGTTCACCCTGCGGCTTGCCGCGCGGCACTTCGGGTTTGCGACGGTCGTGGAGCGCATGCCGGACCCGGACCGGCCGGACCTCCTGGCGCGCGTCCGCCTGGCCGGCGCGGCGCGCGCCACGGACCACGAAGAGGCGCTGTTCCGGGCCGTCAAGCACCGGCACACCAACCGGCGCCGGTTCGCCGACACGCCGCTTCCCTCGGGGCTTCTGCGCTTTCTCCAGAACGCGGCCGAGGCGGAAGGCGCGCGCCTCACGGTTGTAGAGAAGCGCGAGGACAAAACCGAGATCGGGGCGCTCGTGGGCGAGGCCGTCCGGCTTCAGGGCGCCGACCGCGCGATGGCCGACGAACTCCACGCTTGGCTCCGCGGCAACCAGGACCCCCGCGTGGACGGCGTCCCGGACCGCGTGCAGGCGGGCCTGGACCGCGTCTCGTACCTACGCTCCGATCCCAGCCGCTTTGCCCGGCAGGCGGAAACGCTCGCGGCCACGGCGCCCGCCCTGCTCCTCCTCTCTACGCCCGACGACTCGCCTCTGGCGTGGATCCGGGCCGGCGAAGCGCTCCAGCACGTCCTCCTCTCGGCCGCGCTGCATGAGGTCTCAGCGTCCTACCTGAACCAGCCCGTCGAGGTGCCGCCTCTCCGCGGCCGGCTCGCGGTGTTCGCAGGCGGGGAGCGGCCCCACGTCCTTTTCCGCGTCGGCTTCGCCGCCGACCTGGGGGGCTCCCAACGCCGCGGCGTGAGCGACGTCCTGACCAGCCCCGCCTCACCATGACCGATCCCTCCATCCGCCGCATCCTGTTCCCGACCGACCTCTCGGCGTGTGCCGAGGGAGCCTTCACGCACGCGGCGTGGCTCGCGGATCGCTTCGGGGCCACGCTGTACGACTTCCACGTCCGCGAGACTCCCGGATTCCCGCCCTTGGACTGGGTGGACGACCTCGTGGTCACGGCTGAGGACGTGGCCGCCGACCTCGGGCTGCCTCTGGCGCCAGAGGCCGAGCCGCTCCGCCCGATCGACCTCGTGCATGAGGAGCGAGAGGCCTCCGACGTTGCGGCGGCGATCCTGCGCTACGCCGCCGACCTCCCGGCCGACCTGATCGTGATGGGCACGCATGGGCGAAGCGGCGTGGCGCGCGCCCGCCTCGGGAGCATCGCCGAGGCTGTTGTGCGGCACGCTCGCTGCCCCGTCCTCACGGTCCGGCCGGACGCCAACGGCGGGGCGTCGGCGTTTCGGGAGATCCTGGTGGCGCTGGATACCGCCGATCCCATCCCGCCAGAAGCCGCGTGGGCGGCTCGGCTCGCCCGCGCCTATCACGCGAGGCTGCACCTTCTTCGTGTCGTCGCTCCCAGCCTTCTCCATCCGCAGGCGTCTGAGGCGTCGCGCCGGGCGCATCTCGGGCTCGGACGGCTAGAAGGTCAACTCGGCAGTGAGGGAGTGCCGGCGGTCGTGTCCCGGGTGTGCGAAGGAGACCCGGCAGCGGTGATCGCGGAGACGGCTGAAGAGATCGGGGCCGACCTCATCGTGGTGGGCAGCCACGGCCGCGAGGGGGTGCGCCGGGCGCTTCTCGGTAGCGTCTCGGAGACCGTGATCCGGCACGCCCCGTGCCCCGTCTTTGTCGCCAGGCACCAGGGGGAGGGCTCTGCCGCCAGGATCGAATGACACCATCGCGCTCCGTGTCTACTCCACCGCCAGAGGCCGCACCGACCGGGCCTCTGGCGGTGGGGTGGCGGCGCGAGGCCGTGTTCGTGGCGCTCGCGCTGACGGGCTTAGTGGTGGGGTTCGCCGCCGAGCGAATGGGGATGGGGCCTCTGGCGTGGGGCGCATACGCCGTTTCGTACGCGTTCGGCGGCTGGGACGGGCTCCGCGCCGGGCTGGGCGCGCTGCGCCAGAGGCGGGCGGACATCGACCTGCTGATGATCCTCGCGGCCGTGGGCGCGCTGGCCATCGGGGCGCCGTTCGAGGGCGCAATGTTGCTGTTCCTGTTCTCGCTCTCGAACCTGCTCCAGGACATCGCGCTGGGCCGTAGTCGCCGGGCCATCGGAGCGCTGATGGACCTCCGGCCCGACGTGGCGCTTGTACGTCGCGATGGCGCACTCGTCGAGCTTCCCGTCGGGGAGGTCGAGATCGGCGAGACGATCCGGCTGAAGCCCGGGGACCGCGTCCCGCTGGACGGGGAGGTTTTGACGGGCCGGAGCCTGCTGGACCAAGCCTCGCTGACGGGGGAGAGCGTGCCCGTCGAGAAGAACCCCGGCGACGCCGTGTTCGCGGGGACGGTCAACGGCGGCGGTGCGCTGGACGTGCGCGTAACGACGGCCGCTGGCGCCTCCGCCATCGCGCGCGTGATCCAGCTCGTGGAGCAGGCGCAAGGCGAAAAAGCCGAAACGCAGCGGCTCCTCGACCGGTTCGAGCAACCGTACGCGCTGGGCGTGATCGCGCTCACGCTTATCGCCATCGCGCTTCCGCCTCTGGCGTGGGGCGAGGCGTTCCGCCCGGCGTTTTACCGCGCGATGACGCTCATGGTCGCCGCGAGCCCGTGCGCGCTCATCATCTCGACGCCAGCGGCCGTTCTCAGCGCGATCGCTGCCGCGGCACGGCGCGGCGTGCTGTTCAAAGGTGGCGCGTATGTCGAGGCCGCTGGGACCGTCCGCGCCGTCGTGTTCGACAAGACGGGCACGCTCACAACGGGCCAGCACCGGCTGACGGACGTGGTCGCGTGCGAGGGCGAACGCGCCGACGAGGTGCTGGCATTGGCCGCGTCCGTCCAGGCATCGAGCGAGCATCACCTGGGGGCGGCGACCGTGACGGCCGCGCGCGAGCACCGGCTCGACGTTCCCCTCGCCAGCGGCTTCCAGGCAAGCGTCGGCCGCGGAGTCTCGGCGGTTGTGGACGGGCGCGAGGTCGCCGTCGGCAACGCGCGGTTCTATGCCGAGCGCCGCGTCGCACGATGGTCCGACGCGCAGCGCACCGTCTCGCGCCTGGAGGCGGAAGGCAAAACCGCCGTTGTCGTCGCCGTGGCCGAGAGCGGGCGGCCTCTGGCGCCAGAGGCCCCTGACGAATCCGAGACGGAAGGGGTCGTGGGATGGCGCGCCATCGGCGTGACCGCGTTCGCGGACGCGGTGCGGACCGGCGCGCCAGAGGCCATCCGTCAGCTTCGCGAGGCTGGCGTGGAGCGCATCGTGCTGCTGACAGGGGACAATCGCGCCGTCGCGGAGGCGGTCGGGCGAGCGGTCGGCGTGGACGCCGTGGTGGCGGAGGCGCTGCCGGAGACGAAGGTGGACCTGGTGCGGAGCCTCCAGGCGTCGGTCGGCCCGGTGGCCATGGTGGGCGACGGCGTCAACGACGCGCCGGCGCTCGCCGCGGCCACGCTCGGCGTCGCGATGGGCGCCGCCGGCACCGACGCCGCGCTCGAAACGGCCGACCTCGTGCTCATGGGCGACGACCTCCTCGCGCTGCCCTTCGCGCTCCGCCTCAGCCGTCGCGCGCGGCGGACGCTTGCGGTGAACCTCGGTGTTTCGCTCGCGGCCATCGCCGTCATGGTGATGCTGATCCTGACCGTCGGCCTCGCGCTGCCCATCGCGGTGGTGGGGCACGAGGGCAGCACCGTCCTCGTCTCGCTCAACGGGCTCCGGCTTCTGGCGGTCCGGCGCTAGCGCCAGAGGCCTCTGGCGTGGAGAGGTCGTGAGTCCTGAGTGACGGGTTTGGGCGGTGCATCTCGTGCCCGTCCTCTCGGTCGCCAGAGGCCCGCCGCGCGCTCCCCGCGGCTGGCTATTTTCGGGCACGTCCCGTTCCCGCACGCACCCCGCTCTCCCATGCGCATTTCCGCTTTCCTCCTCGCCTTCGTGCTCCTCGCGCCCGCGGCGCTGGCCCAGCACTTCCCGACCGACGACCCCGTGATCCGCGCGATCTACGCCGAGGGGATGGAGAACTCCCAGACCGAGCCTCTGGCGCACATGCTCGTGGACGTGATCGGGCCGCGCCTGGCGGGCTCACCCGGACTGGAGCAGTCTCAGGCGTGGCTGCTGGAGACGTACGGCGAGTGGGGGGTGACGGCGCGTAAAGAGGAGTACGGCACGTGGAACAGCTGGCGGGCCGGCGCCCTCCACGCCGAGATGACCTCGCCGCGCGTCCAGCCGCTCGTCACAGAGATCATGGCCTGGAGCCCCGCAACCAACGGGCCCGTGGAAGGCGAGGTGGTGATGCCGCCCGCCGGCCTCACGCCAGAGGCCGTCGATGGATGGCTCGCGACGCTCTCGGGCAAGTTCATCCTGTTGGACGCGCCGGAGCCGATGTGCCGCGCGATGCAGGAGTTGGAGGCCAACGCGCGCCCCGAAACCATCGAGCGGCTGGAAGCGCTCCGTGGCGAGCTGCGCCAGGAGTGGCGGGGCCGCCTGCAGGCGCTCGGCCGGGATGGCCTGCAGCGTTTGGAGGCCGCGGGCATCGCGGGCACGCTGAACTCGCGGTGGTCCGGCGGTTGGGGCGCCAACAAGGTGTTCAGCACCACGAACCAGCGCGCCGTGGCCCTGGACGTGTCCTGCGAGGACTACGGGCTTCTGGCGCGCCTGGCGGCATCCGGCCACACGCCGAGCATCCGCGTTAACGCCGAGGCCGAGGCCTCTGGCGTGGTCCCGCAGTTCAACGTCATCGCGGAGATGCGCGGGACGGAACTGCCCGACGAGTACGTGCTGATGAGCGCGCACCTCGACTCCTGGCACGCCGCCACGGGCGCGACCGACAACGGCACGGGCACCATCACGATGCTGGAGGCCATGCGCATCCTGAAGGAGCACTACCCCAACCCGCGCCGGACGATCCTCGTCGGGCACTGGGGCGCGGAGGAGATGGGCCTGATCGGCTCGGGCTCGTTCCGCGAGGACCACCCGGAGGTCGTCGCGGGCCTCCAGGTCGGCTTCAACCAGGACAACGGGACGTGGCGCTTTGAGCGGATCGAGGGCCAGGGCTTCCTGGACACCGCCGAGCACCTCCCCAAGTGGATGGCCGCCGTCCCGACCGACATTCAGGCTCAGGTGACGGTCGAGGTGCCGGGTGAGCAGAACAACCGCGGCAGCGACCATACCTCGTTCGTCTGCGCCGAGGCGCCGGTTCTCCGCCTGCAGTCGCCGTACGACGAGTACCGGCAGTACACGTGGCACACGAACCTGGACACGTACGACAAGATCGTGTTCGACGACCTCAAGCAGAACGCCACGCTGACCGCGATGCTGGTCTACATGGCGAGCGAGGACCCGGAGCGGATGACGCGCGAAACCGCGAACCTGCCCGGAGACCGCGACTTCGGCCCGTGCCGCGCGCCGCAGCGCGAGCCCCGGAACTGAGTCTGAGGGGTTGAGGGAGGTAAGCGTGTGAGGGGCGGTCTCGCCAGAGGCCGCCCCTTTCGTGTTTCCGGGCGAACGCTTCGCAAGAGGCGGGCGGACCCATGCCTGCCGTCGCGGAGAAGACGCGGAAGCCTCTGGCGCCAGAGGCTCCGGCGGCGCGGCCTCTGGCGTTGAAGAGGGGAGAGGCGAACTCCTCCCCGCCGACACTCCCGCGATTTACTCCGCGCCCAGGCCGAAGACGGCGTTGGCGAACAGCAGTTCGCCATCGCGCCAGAAGCCGCGGAAAAGGGGCGAGTCGAGCAGGTAGACCACTTCGCCGCGGCCCATGTTTTCGACGCCGAAGACGAGGGAGTCTTCCAACCGCTCCTGCGCCACGGTCCCGGCGAAACCGGCCGCTGGCATGCCCGATCGGACAACGCCGACGTTCCAGCCGCTCGTGAGGAAATCGTACGGCGAGGCGTCGCGCTTGAGCACGTACATCCAGTCCGGGTAGCCGTACGCGAGTGGGTGGGAGTCGTCCAGTTGCACGCGGTAGACGGCGCCAGGCGTGTCGCCAGAGGCGCGCGTGCGGGCGCTGTCCTCGTAGCGACGTAGGCGCGACGCTGCAGAGGTGTCGGCGGCAGGAGCCTTGCGCGCGGTCAGACCGAAGCCCTCTCGGCCCGCGAGACGTTGCGCGGCGCCCTCCATCGCGATGAGTCGGCCTCCGGCGCGCACCCAGTCGCGGAGATCCTTCGCGCGGTCCTCCGATAGCCAGGAGCCGTAGCCGCCGTCGGGGAGGATGAGCACGTCCACGTCGTCGAGGTCGGCCGTGCTAAAGCTGCCGGCGCCGAGAAGCGTGAGCGGGTAGGCCCACGTCTGGTCGAACAGGCTCCAGACCTCACCCAGCGCCGTCGGCGAGACGGGCGATTCCGTCAGCGCCGCCACGACGGGCGCGCCGACGAACCCGACGCGGTTGGAGCCGAGATCGGCGCCAGAGGCCGCGCGGCCGGTCGAGAGCGCGACGAGGCGCTGGCCTCTGGCGGCCCGCTGGACGGCCTCGTCGAAGCGCCGCCCCATCCCCTCGTTGCCGGCGCGCGTGACGATGCGGGCGCCTCTGGCGAACCGCTCGCCGTCCACCTCGAACGCCTCCGGCGCCACGCGCACGCTGACGCCATCGCGCAAGAGGCCGGCGACGGCCGCGGCCGCGCGCGGGCCGTCCCAGGGGAGCACGTAGGCGTACGGCGTGGGTCCACCTGCGAACGGCGCCGAAGGGCTCGGCGCAGGCGTCAGCGACGCTACGGACCCGCTCGTCTCCATCGCGTCCAGGCCATAGACGTACGGTAGCGCCCACGCCGTCACGTCGTAAGTGAGGGAATCCGCGAGGGCGGGCTCGGGCTCGAAGAGGACCTTCGCGAGCGCCCCCTGCGGCTGATCCAGCGGGATCACCATGTCGCCGGGCTCGACGGTCCACGTCTCGCGTGCCGGCCTCTGGCGACCGCCAGCGTAGGCGAGCCCGGAAGCCGTCTGCCGCTCCGTCGCCGTATGGTACGAGATGCTCTGCAGGATCAGGAGGTCCACGAGCGCCCGCATCCGGTCGGCCGATCCGCGCACGACGTAGGCCGTGACGCCAGAGGCGTCGGTGCCTCTGGCGAAGTAGTCGGCGAACTCGCGCGAGACGCGCTCGGCGTTGGCGGCCGTCGTGGCGACGGTCGTGAGGCCGGTGTCGCGGTGGTTCGCGATGCGGTCCGCGAGCGTGAGCGTGTCGCCCTCGGCGGTGACGATCGCGAGGCCGGCGCGCCCGCTACCGCCCTGCTCGTAGGTCATCCCGACGGCGCCGTTGAACGTCGGCCACGTGTCGCCGTAGCCGGGGTAGAGGAGGTCGAAGACTTCGCGCGTGAAGTAGAGCCGTCCGTCGGCGTCGAAGGCGCGTGCGTTGCCGTCGCCGATGAGGTCCTGTAGCTCGCGCTGCCACGGCGTGATCGCGGCGTGGAACGGCTCGGCGCCCGGCGCGAAGTAGTACGGGCTGTCCACGCCCTGCTCGTGGAAGTCCACGTGGACGGACGGGAGCCAGCGCTGGTAGACCGCCAGGCGCGCCCGCGTTTCCGGCTGCGTGCCCCACGCCCAGTCGCGGTTGAGGTCGAAGAGGTAGTGGTTGAACCGCCCACCTGGCCAGGACTCGTCGTGCTCCCAGGCCTCTGGCGCGGCGTTGACGCGCGCGCCGACCCTCTGGCGGAAGCCGCTCACGTAGCGCTCGCGGCCGTCCGGGTTCAGGCACGGGTCCATGATCACCACCACACGGTCCAGCCCGGTCTCGGCCGGGTCGCCAGAGGCCAGGCGGTAAAGCGTTGCCATCGCGGCCTCGGTGCTCACGCTCTCGTTGCCGTGCACGTTGTAGCTCAGCCACACGACCGGCATAAGGGGCGTGGCGGCGCCTCTGGCGGACGAGAGGCGCGAGGCGCGGACAGCCTCCACGTCCACGCCTTCGGCCGCGACGGTCAACGTGACCAGCGGGCGGCCCTCGACGCTTTCGCCGTACGTCTCCATCGTCACGCGCGGTGAGGCTTCCGCGACGGCGCCGACGTAGTCGATCACGCGGTGGTGCGGCGTAAACCGCTCGCCGAGCGTGTAGCCCAGAAAGGCCTCTGGCGTGGGGACCTGGGCGGCGGCGCCAGAGGCGAGAAACAGGAAAGCGACGAGACGAAGCACGGAGCAAAAGGGGAGTGAACTCGCGCCAAGCTATCCGCACCGCGCCGCCGGATTCGCGATCTCGTCGTGAGGCGTGCCAGAGGCCCGGGCGATCTTGCGTGGTCTCCCGCTGCTCCCATGCCTTCTCAGTTCGATGTCGTCGTCGTCGGTGCCGGTGCCGCGGGGTTCATGGCGGCCATCTTTGCGGCGCGCGAGGGCGCGAGCGTCCACGTCGTTGAGCGCTCGCGCAAGGGCGGCAAAAAGATCGTCGTGAGCGGGGGGGGGCGGTGCAACGTGCTCCCGTCCGAGGTGGACCCGAGCCGCTACGTCACCGCTTCGTCCGCGCGAACCCTTCGTCGGATGCTGCTGAGCTGGCCTCTGGCGGAACAGCGCGCCTTTTTCGAGGACGACCTCGGCATTCCGCTCGCGATGGAAGCCGAGACGGGCAAGCTGTTTCCCGCCTCCAACCGCGCGACCGACGTGCGTGATGGCCTTCTCGCGGCGGCCCTCCGCGCTGGGGCCACGTTCTCGTTCGAATCCAGCGTGTCTGGGCTCACGCCGCCAGAGGCGAGAGGGGGCCTCTGGCGCGTCGACATCGCGAACGGCGAGCCACTTGTGTCGACGCGCGTCGTCCTCGCGACCGGTGGCCTCTCGGTCCCCAAGACCGGCTCGGATGGGTTCGGCCTCCGCCTCGCCGAATCCCTCGGTCACGCGATGAAGCCGACCTACCCCGCGCTGACGCCGCTCCTGACCGATCCCGCCGTCCATGCGCCTCTGGCGGGCGTCTCCCTGGATGTGCACGTTCACGCGCCCGCCGGCAAGCACGGCATCCGCGCCAGAGGCGGCTTCCTCTTTACCCACCGCGGCTACAGCGGCCCGTCGGTACTCGACGTCTCGCACCTCACGACGCTCGCCCGCGCCAGAGGCGACGCGCAGGAGGTCCGCGTGCAGTGGGACGACTGGGACGCTGACGCGTGGGACCGTGCCTTCCGCGAGCCGGGGGCTGGCCTCGTGCTCACCACGCTGCGCGACCGACTGCCCAACCGGCTGGCTGAAGCGCTCCTCACGGAAGCCGAGGTGCCTGGAGACCGCGCGCGTGCCGATCTCCGCCGCGACGAACGCAAGAGGCTGGTCCGCGTGCTCACGGAGTACCCGCTCCCGTGGACGGGCGACGAGGGCTACAAAAAGGCCGAAGTCACCGGCGGTGGCGTCACGCTCTCCGAAGTCGATCCGGTCACCTTGGAGAGCCGTCGTCAGTCAGGCCTTTTTCTGTGTGGCGAGATCCTCGACGCCTTTGGACCGATCGGGGGATACAACTTCATGTGGGCGTGGAGCACCGGCCGCGCCGCCGGTGTTGCCTCTGGCGCCAGAGGCTAACCACTAGTTTGTCATCCGCTTTGCTTCGCAAGGGGCTGTCAGAGTCTCGCGGTCGGGCGACAGTGCCGGGATAGGGAGAAGCCGGAATATCAGATTGATAACGCCCAAACACGGAAACACGCGTGATCTAAGGCGTATGCTGTCTACTTAAGGTTCTCGCACACCCCGTCTATTACATGCACCTCCGTACTCTCCTCGTAGCCCTAGCCCTCCTGGTGTCTAGCGCTGCCATGTCCCAGAGCGTCCCCGATTGGGCCTCGTCGTCCCAGAGCACTTCCGAAGCGTCGGAGGACAACTTTGGTCCTGGGCCACCTCCCCCGCCGCCCCCACCGCCGAACGTCCCGTTGGATGGAGGCCTTGGGCTTCTCGCGCTCGCAGGTGCTGGATACGCAGCGAAGAAGCTTCGCGCTCAAAAGAACGACTAAACCGACTGACCCGCGACGCGCTCTCAGAAGTGCATCGCGGTTTCGATCTACCCGAACTCAATACCGACATGAAGCGACTTTTACTGTTCCTCTTGGCATTCGTGCCTGCTCTCGCATCTGCTCAGGTAGCAGGAGGGCTCTACATCAGCGAGTTCGATCCAGACCCCTTCGGTGCCGACGGTGGCACGATCGGTGACGGCAACGACGAGTTTGTAGAGCTCTACGCGCCAGGGGCCCCCAACACTGCCCTTACCGGCTACGTGCTGGTTTTCTTTAACGGAAGCGGCGGCGTTTCCTACGCTCGCATTGACCTCGATACCTATACGACTGACGCAAACGGGTTGGTCGTTGTAACGCAGGCAGACTTCCCGGCAAGCCTCCAGAACGGCCCCGATGCCATCGCTGTGTACACCGGGGATGCAGCGGACTTCCCAAACGGAACGCCCGTCACGACTACGAACCTCGTAGACGCTGCGGTGTACTCGCAGGGCAACCAGTCGCGTTCGACGGTGCTCCTCGCTGGTCTCGGCGAGACTGTCCAGTACGACGAGGGCTTCGGTGAGGTTAGCCCAGGCGATGTGTCTTTCCAGCGCCTCATTCGAGACGGAGAGGGCAACGGCATTTCAAAGACCTTCTACGTGTTCGCTCCAAGCCCAGGTGTTAACGGGCCCAGACGTGTAACGGTCGATGAGACCGCTGCCGTCGAAGGCGTTGAGGGAAGCCTCGGGAACAGCGA
Organism: Rubricoccus marinus; assembly: GCF_002257665.1. NCBI lineage: Bacteria > Pseudomonadati > Rhodothermota > Rhodothermia > Rhodothermales > Rubricoccaceae > Rubricoccus > Rubricoccus marinus. The sequence goes on from NZ_MQWB01000001.1 coordinate 1,309,016, forward strand.
TGATCAGGGCTGGCGCATGCTGGCCATGCCAGGCTTCAACGGAGCGACTCCCTTTGTCGTGAACGACATCGCGGCGGTGAACCTGGTTCAGGGAGTGCCTGCCGGTGCTACAAGCCCTGCTCAGTACCCTGCTGCAGGGGCGAACATTCTTACGAGTGCTCGTGGTGAGAGCACGCAGGATCTCTTGAACTCCTTCGCGCCGCCTACGAGCACCGACGAAGAGTTGCTGCCAGGCGCCGGGTTCTTCTGGTACTTCTATGACCTCGCCACCACAGCCGGCGGAAACGGGACCAGCTTCAGCCGGGACCTCGCGGATCCGAGCTTTAGCCTCGCGTTCGATGTGTCTCCTCCAGACCCATTCATTGATGGGGGAGAGTACGACCTCACGGTTGGTGCAGTGCAGCAGTACATCCCACCAGGTAACCCAACGCCGAGCCCTTCCCCGACGGTGCTTTCGCGGTTCTACTTCATTGGTAACCCGTACGCATACCCGTACGCCCTTGGTGGAGTCACGCCTACGAACAACGCAGACGCAAGCGTAATTCAGGACAACGTGTACATCTGGAACCCGACTGTTGGGACATCGCAGTCGAACAGCGTGACGATCACGGGGTCGTACGAACTGCGCACGGCAACCCCCGCAAACCCGTTCGATAACAACGGTGACGCTTCTGGACGCTTGAACGGGTTCTTCGTTGAGCTTGCGACCAACAGCGATGACGATGTCAACTTTGCTCTGCCTTCTGGTTTCCAGCGGCCACGTATCGCCGCAGGAACGGTTGCCAAGAACACTGTAGAAGGCCGCCTCGCCTTCACGATGGAGGGCACGACGACGAGCGGTAAGGGCGTCCTCGACACGGCCACGCTGTTCCGGTTCTCCGATAACGCGACATTCGAGTGGGACCGGTTCGATGGCACGAACGTGACGTCGATGAACCAGACCTACGCGTTCATCGCGCCGATCGGCGTGAACAACGGCAATCCGTGGGCGCAGGCGGTCTACTCGATGCCGAAGTCGATCACCGAGGCGCACAGCGTACCGATGTCCTTCGTAACGACGGAGGGTGGAACGTTTACGATCACGTGGGACGCGTCACTGCTCCCCACCGGTTGGAACGTCATCCTTCGCGACAACGAGGCGGGCACGAGCGTTGACCTCGGAACGGCTGATCGTTACGAGTTCAGCGCACCCACCACGACCGAGGAGTGGGCCGCTGGCGCAGAGCGCTTCACGGTCGTCATCTCGCCGTCCAACGTCGTCTCCAACGAGCCCGTCGCCTCTGGCGCGATGAAGCTGTCCGCCCCGATGCCGAACCCGGCCTCTGGCGCGACCCGCCTCGTCCTCACCGCTGGCGCTTCGGAGTCCGTGCGCGCCTCCGTTTACGACGCGCTCGGCCGCGAGGTCGCCGTCCTCCACGACGGGCCGCTCGCCTCTGGCGACCAGAAGACGCTCACGCTCGATACGACCTCGCTCGCCGCTGGCGTGTACGTCGTCCGCGCGCAGGGTGAGAACGGTTCGCTGACGCAGCGCCTCACGGTGACTCGCTAGTCGACCCCTCCGACTCGTCGGATCTCGCGCCCCCTGGCTTCGGCTGGGGGGCGCGTTTTGTTTGAGCCTCTGGCGCCAGAGGCGCGTCCATGCGTCGCGTGGCATACTCAGCCAGGCAACCATAGTGTGCGGCGTGAACCACCTTCACTCCCGCACTCTCGTCGCCAGAGGTCTAGATGCCCCGCTGCAGGCGCGAGGCGATCTCAGCGGGCAGGCCCACCTCGCGGATCCGCGCAGACGTCTTGGCGAGGTCGTAGTGCGCGCGCACGTGCTCAAACTCGAAGGCCTCGGTATCGAACAGGCCGAAGGAGAGGCGAGGGTCGTTGTCGCGCGGTTGACCGACGCTCCCCACGTCGATGAGGTATCGGTGGCCTTTGCGAACGCGGTGGACGCCGACGGATTCCGCGACGACAGCCGGGCGGTGGCTGTGTCCGACGAAACACACGTCAGTGTCGAACGCCTCGAACTGCGCCTTCAGGAGGCCGTAGTTGTCGAGCCGCGGCCACTCCGACGGATTCAAGGGCGCGGCGTGCGCAAGCGTAACGGTCGACCCGCTCCGAACACGGAGTGGCAGCGTTCGGAGCCATGCGAGTTGATCCTCCGAGAGGAGCGTCTGGTGTAGACGCGCGGCCGTCTCGCCGTCTTTCGGCAGGTATCGGAGGTTGCGGTCAAAGGCGACGGCTTCGTCGTGGTTGCCGAGCACGACGGCGGCGCACCTCTGGCGCACGAGGTCCACGCACGGCGCGGGATCTGGCCCGTAGCCGACGATGTCTCCCAGGCACACGATGGCGTCTACACCCCGACGGTCCACCTCTGCCAGAGCCGCCTTGAGGGCTTCCAGGTTGGCGTGGATATCAGAAAGGATGGCGAGGCGCACGTCGAAACAGGAGAGAGGGGCGCCAAGCTACCGAGAGGCCTCTGGCGCGTGCCGCCAGAGGCGGAGGGGGCCGGTATCTTCACGCCTCCCCCCACGACGCCGTGAGCTTCCAACCGTCCGCACTTCTCATCACAGGCGGCGCCGGGTTTATCGGCGCCAACTTTTTGCGCGTGGCGTTGGCTGCGGATCCCTCCGTGCGGCTCATAACGCTGGACGCGCTGACGTACGCAGGGAGCCGGTCCAACTTGGTGGAGGACCCCCGGCATACGTTCGTCCAGGGCGACATCGCGGACGGGGAGATCGTGCGGCGGCTTCTGGCGGAGCATGAGATCGACGGAATCGTGCACTTCGCGGCAGAAAGCCATGTGGACCGTTCCATTCTGGGACCGGCAGCGTTCGTTCAGACCAACGTCGTGGGCACCTTCCAACTACTCGACGCCGCGCGAGAGGCGTGGGGCGACCGGCAAGACGTGCGCTTCCACCACGTCTCGACCGACGAGGTGTACGGCGATCTCACGCCAGAGGCCCCGGCGTTTCGGGAGACGACGCCCTACGATCCATCCTCGCCGTATTCCGCGACAAAGGCGGCGAGCGATCACCTCGTGCGAGCCTACGCCCGTACCTACGGGCTGCCCGTCACGATCACCAACTGCTCCAACAACTACGGCCCGTTCCAGTACCCCGAAAAGCTGATCCCGCTCACCATCCTTCGGGCGCTTTCCGGCCGCACCATCCCGATCTACGGCGACGGCCAGCAGGTCCGCGATTGGCTCTACGTGCGCGACCACTGCGAGGCCATCTGGCAGGTGCTCACGCGCGCGGCCTCTGGCGCGACGTACAACGTGGGCGGGGGGAACCAGCCGACGAATCTGGACCTCGTGCACCGCATCTGCGGCATCCTGGACGAGCGGCACCCGCAGGGCGCGCCACACGTGCGCCTCGTCGAGTTCGTGACCGACCGGCCCGGGCACGACCGCCGCTACGCGATGGACACGACGGCCATCGCGCGCGATCTAGGATGGCGGCCGCGCCACACTCTCAGCACCGGACTGGACGCGACCGTCGCGTGGATCTTCGACAACCGCGAGTGGCTCGCCGCCATCGCGCGCGAAAACGACCTGGACGACTGGATCGCGACGCAGTACACCGACCGCTAGCCTCTGGCGCCAGAGGCGCCTCCCCCATGAAAGGCATTCTCCTCGCCGGAGGCCACGGCACCCGACTCCGGCCGCTGACCCTCATTCAGAGCAAGCAGCTCCTGCCGGTCTACGACAAGCCGATGGTGTACTACCCGCTCAGCACCCTCATGCTGGCGGGCATTCGCGACGTGCTCGTGATTTCGACGCCAGAGGCGCTGCCGGACTTCCGCGAGCTGCTCGGGACCGGCGAGGCGTGGGGCATGACGTTCGCCTACGCCGAGCAGGACGAGCCGCGCGGCCTGGCCGACGCGTTTCGCATCGGCGCGGAGTGGGTGGGGGAGGAGCCGGTCTGCCTCATCTTGGGCGATAACATCTTCTACGGCAGTGGCCTCACGGCAGGCCTGCGCCGCGCCGCCGAACTGGCCTCTGGCGCGTGCGTGTTCGCCTACCCCGTGCGCGATCCGGAGCGCTACGGCGTGGTGGAACTGGACGAAGGCGGCCGGGCCGTCCATCTGGAGGAGAAGCCGACTCAGCCACGCTCAAACCTCGCCGTGGCCGGGCTGTACTTCTACGGACCGGACGTGGTGGAGGTCGCCAGAGGCCTGACGCCGTCCGCGCGAGGTGAGTTGGAGATCACGGACGTGAACCGCACCTACATGGAGCGCGGGGACCTGCAGGTCGAGGTCATGGGCCGCGGCGTGGCGTGGCTGGACGCCGGGACGCACGAGTCGCTGTTGGACGCGAGCGCGTTCGTCCACGCGGTTCAGGCGCGCCAGGGCTTACTCATCGCGAGCCCGGAAGAAGTGGCCTACCGCATGGGCTTTATCGACGCGGCGCAACTTGCTCGCTTGGCCGACGGCCTCGCCGGAACCGCGTACGGCGAGGCCTTGGCCGAGTTGGCAAAACGGGAGGACCGCTCGTGAGCCGCCCGCTCACGCGCCTCACGCGGGATCTCCGAACGTCTGGAGGCCCCCGCCTCTGGCGCCAGAGGCAAGGGGCGGTGCTGTGGTAACGCCTCACCTCCGCCAGAGGGCCCTCAGCGGTGTGCTGTGGATGTCCGCCGACCGCGTCTTCTTGTTCGTGGTCGGCGCGGTGGTGACGGCCGTTCTCGCGCGGCTGCTGCCCCCGTCGGACTTCGGCATCGTGGGGGCGGCGCTCGTCGTCGTGGAAATCGTGGCGCAGATCGTGAGCGCGTCGGCGACGCCGGCACTGGTGCAGCGCTCACGCGTGACGCGGGCCCACCTCAGCAGCGCGTTCTGGCTCTCGGCAGGGCTGAGCCTGGGGTTGTTCGGCGTGGTCTGGGCGCTCTCGCCTCTGGCCGCGCGGTTTTTCGCGATGCCGCCTCTGGCGCAGGTGCTTCCTGCGCTCGCGTTGCTGTTCGTGTTCGACGGGCTGAGTGCGGTCGCACAGTCGCGTCAACTGCGGGATCTGGCCTTTCGCGATGCCGTCGTGATCCGCGCGGTGGCGGACGTGATCGGGCTAGGGGGCGTGAGCATCGGACTCGCGCTGAGCGGGTACGGGCTATGGGCGCTCGTCGGCGGGCGGCTGGCACAGAGCCTCTTGCGTGCGCTGGGTTTCGTGATTCGCTTTCCGCACCCAGTTCTCGGCGCGACGCGAGAGGCCGCGCGCGACATCGCGCGGTTCAGCGGCGGCGTCGTACTCCAGGGAGCGCTCAATAGCCTCGCGCGGCAGGGCGACGCCCTCGTGGTAGGCCGCGCGCTCGGCGCCAATGCGCTCGGCCTGTACAACCGCTCGTACCAGATGATGGCGCTGCCGGCCAGCTTTCTCGCGGGCAGCTTTAGCGGCGTCCTCTTCCCGATCCTCTCCAAAACGCAGGACCGAACGGCGTCGCTCCGCGCGACGCTGTATCGCACCACGTCGTTGCTCGCGCTGTTTCTTCTGCCTCTGGCGGCAGCGGCGGCAGTGCTTGCGCCAGAGGTTGTGTACGTAGCGCTCGGGCCGGACTGGGGCGGGGCAGTGGCGCCGCTGCGGATCCTCGCCGTGGGGATGTTCTTCCGTGCGGCGTACAAAACGGGGATGACGATCCTGGAGTCGCGAGGGCGGATCTACGTCGCGGCAGCGTTGCAAGGGTTGTACGCGGTGCTCGTGGTGATCGGAGCGCTGGTGGGCTGGCCGTACGGGTTGGAAGGCGTGGCCACTGGCGTCGTGGGAGCCGTTGTAGTGTTTTTCGGGATGAGCACGGCCGTGGCGGTGCGCGAGACGGACGGGACGCTCTGGCCTCTCGTGCGCGGAATGGCACCAGGCGCGATGATCGCCGGGATCGGCGGGCTTTTGGCGCACGCGGCGGTGGTGCCGCTGCGGGGCGCCGGGATCGCGCCGATCGCCACGCTTGTAACGGGCGCGGCGGTCCTGGGGAGCGTCGGTCTCGTTGCGCTCGCGTTCGCGCCAGGCCTGATCGGCCGGCACGGCCGCTGGCTGCGTTCGGCGGTGACGGCCTACCTCGCCCGCCTCGGGGACGACGGCGGGACCTCTGACGAGCCTCCGTCCGAGCATGAGTAAGCCCGCCCCCGATGTCCGCGGCGCCAGAGGCGCGTCGCTCCAGGCCTCTGGCGACCTCGCGCCCATGCGCGTTCTCATCGTCTCGCTCCGCGGGCCGACACGCGCTGGCCGCTCTGGTGGCGCGCAGGAGTACGTGCGGTCGGTCGGCAGCGCGTGGGCGCGAGAGGGACACGCGGTTTCGCTCGTGTGCGCGCAGGAGCGGCTGCCCAGCGGACGGCTGCTGCCTGCGCGCGAAGAGGTGGACGGCATCGAGGTCTACCGCGTCGGATCTCCCTCTCGGCGCGTTCGGCCGTTGCTTCGGGCCGCCCGTGCCCACGCCCTCCTCGCCGATGCTGTCCTGGAAAACCTCATGTCACTACCTCTGGCGTTGCCGTGGTGGCTACCCGACGCGCCGCTTGTCGCGCTCAAGCACCACGTCCACGGCGCCAGAGGCGGGCGAGAGGGTGCCGCCGCGGGCGCGCTCGACCGCACGCTGTTGCCTCTGGCGTACCGGCGCACGCCTCTCGTCGTGCCCAGCGAGCGGACCGCGAGGGCAGTACGCGGGCTCGGCCTTCGCGAAGCGTCTATCCACGTACTGCCGCCACCGATCCGGCCGCAAGAGGCTCGCGGCGCCCCTCGTGCCGCCCGCCCGACGGTCCTCTACCTGGGTGCTCTCCACCTCGCGCGAAAGCGCGTGGACGACGTGATCGAGGCGTTCCGGCAGGTCGCCCGTGAGGTCCCGGATGCCCAACTCGTACTCGCCGGCGACGGACCCGACCGCGCGGCGCTCGAATCGCGCGCCAGAGGCCTGCCCGTCGTGTTCCACGGGCACGTCACCGACGCCGAGAAGGCGCGACTGTATGCCGAGGCGTGGGTCCTGGCGTCGCCCAGTGTGGAGGAGGGTTTCGGGATCACGTGGATCGAGGCCGGAGCCGCAGGCGTGCCGCTCGTCGGTTACAGCCTGGACGGGTTGGACACGGTCGGCGCCGCCTCATCACGCCTCGTGGCCTCTGGCGACGTGGACGCCCTCGCGCGCGAACTCACGCGGGTCCTGACGGACTCTGGTCTGCGCCAGAGGCTTTCGGATGGCGCTCGCGCAAACGCCGCCCGGTTCACGTCGGGCGAGACGGCTCGCGCGCTTCTGGGCCTCTTGCGAGCCGAGGCCGCCGCGCGGGGCTCCCGCTAGCTTGGCGAGATGCAGCCAACCTCCGCGCCTTTTTCCGCCTCTGGCGCCGCGTTGCCCTCGCGGTGGGGCACCGCACGATGAGCGAGACCGTCCCTCTTCGCCTTCTCGGCGTCGGTCCGCAACGGAGCGGAACGACGTGGCTGGATACCCACCTCCGGCGTCACCCCGCGCTCGCGCTGCCCGCACACGTCAAGGAGACATTCTTTTTTGACCGCCACTGGGCACGCGGGTTGGACGACTACCGCCGCCATTTCCCGCCCGAGGCGGAATCCCACGCCTCTGGCGTCGGGTGGGCCGAGGTGGCGCCAACGCTGTTCGACGTGCCAGAGGCGCCCGGTCGTGTTAGTGGCGTCGCGCCCGGCGTTCGCGCGGTGATCCTGCTGCGCGATCCCGTCGAGCGGGCCGTCTCGCTTTACCGCCACCACGCCGCCCGCGGCCGCGTCGGCGCGGACCTCTGGGAAGCGGCCTCCGCATTCCCCTCTATCCTCACCGCAGGCGACTACGCCGAGCACGTTGAGCGGTGGATCGGAGCTCTAGGCCGAGAGCGGGTCTACGTCGCGCTGCTCCAGGACGTCGCTGCAACGCCGGACGCCACGCTGCGCGCGCTGACGGACTGGGCGGGACTCGCGCCTCTGGCGCCGTCCCCAGAAGCTGGCCGGCGCGTGAACGCAGGCGGTGGGACGCGATTTCCGGCGCTCGCTCGCGTCGCTGCGGGGGCCGTGGCAGCGCTTCATGCGGCCCGCCTGCACCGCGTTGTCGCCGCGGGCAAAAGGCTGGGGCTCAACCGCGTCTACCGCGGCGGGGAGGCGCCGGAGGTCTCGGCCGGGGTCCGCCAGAGGCTTGCGGACCGCTACGCCCCGCACGTGGCGTACGTGGAGCGCCTCCTGCAACGCGAGACCGGCTGGAGCTGCACGGCGTCTCCGGGCGGCTCGCCAGAGGCGTGAGCGGTCCAGAGGGAAGCGCTTGGGTCCGCTAGCTTTCTGCCGATACCCAGAGCCGGCTCCGCCGGGACTTATCGATGCGCATTCTTTTCCTCGCCAATACCGACTGGTACCTGTACAACTTCCGTCAGGACCTCGCGCACGCGTTGCGCGTGGCGGGCCACGAAGTGGTGATGGCGGCGCCGCGCGGGGAGTTCGCCAAGCGGCTGGAAGCCGACGGGTACGAGTTTCGGGCCGTCGAGATCTCACGCCAGGGGCTTAACCCAGTCTCGGAGTTCGCGGCCGTCCGGCGTCTGGAAGCGCTCTACCGCGAGGTGCAGCCCGACATGGTGCATCACTTCACGCTCAAAGCTGTCGTGCTGGGATCGCTCGCCGCCCGCCGCGCCGGAATTGAGCACGTCATCAACGCCATCGCGGGGCTGGGCTACGCGTTTAGCGGCGACGGCCTGAAAGCCCGCACCATCCGCCGAGGCCTGTTGCCCGTCCTGCGCCGCGCCCTCGCAGGCAGCAACGTCGTCTTCCAGAACCCCGACGATCAAGCCACGCTCCGGGCCTCTGGCGTGCTAGAGGACGTGCCCAACCACCTCATCAAGGGCTCCGGCGTGGACATCTCCGCGTTCGCAATGACGCCTGAGCCCGAGGGCGACCCGGTGGTGATGCTGCCGGGACGGATGCTCTGGAGCAAAGGTGTCGGCACGTTTGCGGGCGCCGCCGAGCGCGTCCGGTTTCACCTGCCTCTGGCTCGGTTCGTCCTCGTGGGATCGCTGGACGAGGAGCACCCGGACGCGGTCACGCGCGAGGACATGGAGCGGATCACCGGCTCCGGCCACGTGGAGTGGTGGGGCTTCCAGGAGGCGATGAACGCGACGCTGCAGCAGGCCCACGTGGTCTGCCTTCCGTCTCGCTACGGCGAGGGCGTGCCGCGTGTCCTCATCGAGGCCGCTGCCATTGGCCGCCCCCTCGTGGGAACAGACATCCCGGGCTGCCGCGAGATCGTGATCGACCACAAAACGGGTCTGCTCGTGCGCCCGCGCGACGCCACGGCGCTCTCGGAGGCGCTGCTCGAACTCCTGCGGGACCGGGACCTCCGGCGCAGGATGGCCGCGAACGCCCGCGCTCTCGCCGTCCGCCGCTTTTCGACCACGACCGTGATCGAGGAGACGTTTGAGGTCTACCGGAAGACCGCCCCGGGCTTTCTCACCAGCGTCTCCGCGTCGCCAGAGGCCGTATCCTAGCGCTTCGCAACCGCTGACCGCGTGGACGCCGCCCGACAGATTCTCGCCACTCACCGCTCGCTGTCCATCTTCCTCGCGAAGATGGTGGCCTGCTACGCGGTTTGGTTCGTGGTCTACGACCTCTGGCTGCTGCCCGATGGCCGCCTGGACACGTGGCTCTCGCACAGCGTCGCCAGCATGACCGCAGGCGTGCTGCACCCGTTCTACGACACCGCGTTCGCGGACGGTCGGGTGGTCTGGATCACGCGCGAGTCTGGCGTCAACATCGCCAACGGGTGCAACGGGCTCTCTGCGCTGAGCCTGTTTATCGGCTTCGTGACTGCGTACCCCGGCTCGTGGGCACGCCGCGCGCTGTTCATCCCGCTCGGCGTCCTCGCGCTGATCGTGACCAATGTGCTGCGCTGCGCGATCCTGCTAATGGTCTCGCATCACATCCCGTCCATGTTCGACTCGGTCCACGGCTTCCATGCGCTGTTCGTGTTCTACGTTGTGATCTTCCTCTTGTGGGTGGTGTGGGCGCACTGGGGCGAGCCCAAGGCCGATGGTGGGGACGGCGGGGCCTCTGGCGAGCCGCCCACGCCCTCGGGCTCGCCCGCTCTGGCAACGGCATGACGCCACGCCAGAGGCTGAACGTGTTCCGTCGTACCGTTGAGCGGCACCCGCGCCTGTGGGGGCTGCTGTTCGCGGGGCTACTGTTCGTGAGCTACCTCGTGGCCATCCGCCCCGCGCGCGAGGTGTTCGCGCAGCACGTGGCCTATCCCGTGTTCGCGGCCATCGACACGCCGCGCAGCCGGGCGTTCGACGTGGTGCAGCCAGAGCGCCGCGCCGAGGCGGTTTTCGTGCTACCACGCGGCGAGGAGTTGGACCCCAACATTGAGGGCATCGTGTGGGCGGCCCCGGCCGGGATCATCTTTCTGCTTCCGGCCATGTTCCTGATCGTGGCCTTCCCGACGCGCCCATACTGGCTCTACCTCCTGGCCTACCACGCCGTGCTCGGGCTGGGGACGGTCGCGCTGTTCGCGCTCGCCATCGGCTGGTTCGCGTCGTTTTTCGACGTGCACGAGTTCGCGCGGACCTACGTCAGCGAGGGCGTGAGCCTGACTGTCCCGCTGCTGCTGTTCCTCGCGGGCAAGGCGCAGGAGATTCGCGCGGAGGACGGGCAGGCAGTGGGGAGCGGCCAGTAGCCAGTGGCGAGTGTCCTCTGGCGCCAGAGGATGTCAGCGAGTAACAGTGACGAACAGGCACGCCCCAGTTCGGAACCGGCCGGCAGCGGTCCGTCCGGATACTCTTACGCATAACGCAGTACGCATCACCCCCGGAGGCCAGAGGCCCACGCAACCGCGATCTTCCCGTACCCCGTACCCCGTACCCCGTACCCCGTACCCCATGACCATCCTCTCTGTTGTCGGTGCCCGGCCCAACTTCATGAAGGTGGGGCCCGTTCACGAGGCGCTCGTCGCCAGAGGCGCGCGGTCCGTGGTGGTCCACACCGGGCAGCACTACGACGAGCGGATGAGCGGCGTCTTTTTCCGCGACCTCGGCCTGCCTGAGCCGGAGCATTATCTCGGCGTCGGCGGCGGCAGCCACGCCGAGCAGACGGCGCGCGTGATGCTGGCGTTCGAGTCCGTGTTGCAGGAGGTGGCGCCCCAGGCCGTCGTCGTCGTGGGCGACGTGAACTCCACGCTGGCGACGGCGCTCGTGGCGGCCAAGCGGCACGTGCCTCTGGCGCACGTGGAAGCCGGGCTCCGCTCGGGTGACAGGGAGATGCCCGAGGAGCAGAACCGCATCTGCGTGGACCACCTCGCCGACCGGCTCTACGTGACGGAGCAGAGCGGGCTGGACAACCTCGCGCGTGAGGGCATCGACGAGGCGCGCGTGGCCTTTGTGGGCAACGTGATGATCGACACGCTGCTCAAGCACCGGCCCGCGGCTCGCCAGAGGCCTCTGGCGGTCGACGTGGGCGAAGCGCCCTACGCGCTCGTGACGATGCACCGGCCGCGCAACGTGGACCGCGCCGAGCCCCTGGCGGAGGTGGTGCGGATCGTGGAGGCGTTGGCCGAGCGGCTTCGCGTCGTCCTCCCGCTGCACCCGCGCACGCGCCAGAGGCTGGAGGCGAACGGGCTGCTGGCACGGCTGAAGGCCGCCTCTGGCGTGCACCTCATCGCGCCGCAGGGCTACCTGGACTTCCTCGCGCTCATGGACCGTGCGGCGGTGGTCGTCACGGACTCCGGCGGGATTCAGGAGGAGACGACGGCGCTAGGCGTGCCGTGCCTCACGCTGCGGCCGAGCACGGAGCGGCCGAGCACCGTCGAGATCGGGACGAACACGCTGCTGCCTCTGGCGGAAGCGGAGGTCGCCAGAGGCGTCGACGCGATCCTCGCGGGGGAGGGCAAGGTGGGCGAGGTTCCGCCGCTGTGGGACGGACACGCGGGGGCTCGCATCGCGGACGACCTGATGATGTGGTGCAAAGGCTGAGACCTCTGGCGCCAGAGGTCCGGCGTGTGTACGCGGCGCGGTGTAGCGCGACGCCAGAGGGGCGTTGTTAGGGGGGACGTGCGCGAGTAGTATGGGTCATGCGGCGTCGGGATTATCTGGCGTGGCGCGCACTAATGCTTGTTCTGTGGCCTCCCGCATCGCTGCTCTTCGTGGGAACTGACCTATACACTTTCGCTGAACGCCGCCGCTCAGCCCGCCAGTGGGGGCGGGCCGAGCCACTCGTGCCAAACCCGTTCCGGGAAGACGAGGAGTGGATGGCAATCGTCCAGCAGACGCCGGGGTGGGAAGCCAACTACCCAGCGCTCGTCCGCGAGACGATCTATGACGGACGGAACCGCGATCTGTACGACGCCCTCGCTTTCGGTGTCGTGGCTGGCGGTCAGTACCTTATCGAGCCGGTCGCCCAGCCCCGGGGCCTCCCCGATGACGTGACGAATGAGACGCGGGCGGAGGCGGAGTACCAAAGAAACGACGCCTTCGGGTGGAGTTGGCTCATGGTCCACGAGATCGAGGCCTACGATTGGGACCGCGAGGTGATCGAGACCACCTCCCGCTGCATGGCGCTTGAGCCCGGCGGCGAGGCGCGAGGCTGGCGGACGGTCGGGGTCCCACCTGAGGGCGCCGATTGGGAGAAGTCGGGAGACTCCCAAACGACGCAGTTCGGAGCCGTATCCAGGATTTCGCCCACCCGACCGCCCGAACGTACCGTGAGTCCTGTCGGCACTTCCTCGAGGTCTCGGTCCCTCGTCTTCGGTCATACGGTCCGCCTGATGAGGTCCGCGTTGTTCTCTGGTTCAACTAGCTGTCATTCCGGCCACAGAACCCACCGCTGCAGGCCGACCCCAAGCGCGAGCGCGCTCGCTCTGGCCGTGACATCGGCTTGTCCTGCGCTTCGCCCCACCCGCCAGCCCTCAGCTTGGGGCGGCTGAGCGGTCCACTGTTAGGCGGCCCGAACAATCAATGCGACTAGGCAGCTATCTCTTAGGCGGTTTCACCTTCGTGACGGTCGCGGTCTCCCTGAAGGCGCTTTTATACCTCGTCGGATTGAGCGTCGCGGGCGTCAACTTCGGGGTGGCATTGTTCCTAGCTCTTGTAGCCGTAGCTGTTCGAATGGATCGGTTGACCGCTGATCCACCCCAGTTTGTCGGTATCCGGCTTGGGATCGTGTTCGTGGTGTGCACTCTCGCGTCCAACGCGGCATTCGAACTCTTTCCTGTAGATCTCAGCATCTCATGGCCTGCAGCTGTATTGGCTGCAGCCACCTTGTTTGTAGTGACTCCGTTTCTATGGAGGACTGTTTGGGGTGAGGTCGTGAAAGACCGCCAGCGAGCCGCCTAACTCGCCGCTGCAGTCTGACAGCACGCCGCGGCGTCTTCAATCCGCCAGAGGCCTCTGGCGTCGCGGCCGTACGTTGCGCGCTCCCGCCCCTCGCTCGGTCGCGCCGCGTCTGGGCGCCAAATCGGTATGCTGCTTCGGTCCTGTACACTGATCTTTCTGACCGGCATCTTGGTCGCAGGGTGTACTCAGGTGGTCCCAAACGGCACGAGTAGAGCGGAGCCTTTCCAGGCAACCGCCCCCTCTATACTCAGAGCGCTGGAAGCTCGAGATCTCTCGATGGCCGTAGACGTGACGACTGCTTTCATCGACGAGGACGGCGTGAGCCGCCGATACCGACTCCCGGAGATTGAGGCCGATTTTGGCTTCCCGCCGCTTGCCTACGCTCTGCTAGAGGGGTCTGAACTTACCGTTACGGCGGTGATTGGAAGTGAGGGGCGCGTCTCATCCGCTGAGTTTGAGTGGGGCCCCCCGGTACGGGGAGTCGACACCACAGCCGTCTCGCTGAGGGAGGCGAAAACAGAGACGGAGCACGCTTTCTTGGCTGCGCTTCGCCTGAACCCGCTCGTGAAAGAAGATGGTGGCGCTACGTACCCGTACAGGCCGCGCACGATCGTACTGGCCGTGAGGGGGAGAAGACATCCTCAGTTGGTGACGCACTAGAAAACGCGCCAGCCAGAGGCACCGCCCGCGCCTGCAGGACGGACGCACGCCCCGGCTCGGCGCGTTCGCCAGAGGCCTCTGGCGGCCCAGCCGTACATTCCTCGCCCTTCCCTCTACGCTCGCCGCGTGCTGCGGGCGAAACACCTCCTGGTACACCACCCGAGCAGACTCCAACTCGGGCCTCGATCCAATGAGCGAACGTCTTCTCGCACGTCTCCTAGCAGGGCTCGGTCTCGGAGCCGTTGGACTGATCAGCTTCCTCGGCTCAGGGTGGGCAGAGGCCGGGATCGCCGAGCGCGTGGCGTTTTTCGTGGCACTGGCGGTTGCAGCGGTCGGGATCGGGCTTGACATCACGCTCCGTCGCAGGCAGATCAGCGGCGGCGGGCCGGTGTAGCCCGCCGCTGGAGGCCTCTGGCGGACGGGGGCAGCACTCGGCTTGAGAGGCTCCCACGCGCCTGCCGCCAGAGGTCTCCGCTCGGCACTCGGGCGTCTAGCTGAGCTCGTCGGGTCCGACCCGGACGACGAGCTTGCCGAAGTTGCGGCCTTCGAGCATCCCAGTGAGGCCCTCGCCGGCGTTCTCCAACCCGTCGATCACGTCCTCGCGGTAGTGCAGCTTGCCCTGGGCTACCCACGGGCCGACAGCCTCCAAGAACTCGCCGTAGCGGTGGCCGTAGTCGTCAAAGACGATGAAGCCCTGCATGCGGATGCGCTTCTTGAGCAACGCGCCCGTCAGGACCGACATCCGGTCCGGTCCGGGGGGAAGCTCCGTGGCGTTGTAGTTCGCGATAAGCCCGCACAGCGGGATGCGCGCCTTCGGGTTGAGCAGCGGCAGCACGGCGTCGAAGACCTTGCCGCCCACGTTCTCGAAGTACACGTCGATGCCGTCCGGGCACGCGGCGGCCAACCGCTCGGGGAGGTCGTCTTCCTTGTGATCGAGGCATGCATCGAAGCCCAACGTCTCCACCACGTAGTCGCACTTCTCGGAGCCGCCGGCGATGCCGACGACGTGGCAGCCCAGCTCTTTCGCGACCTGACCCACGACGGAGCCGACCGCGCCAGAGGCCGCGGCGACGACGATGGTCTCGCCCGCCTTCGGCTGGCCGATGTCGGTCAGGCCCATGTAGGCGGTAAAGCCGGGCATCCCGAGGATGCCGAGCGCCCAGGAGGGCTGCATCTTCGTCGCGTCGAGCTTGCTCAGGCCCTTTCCGTCAGATACGGCGTAGTCCTGCCAGCCGGCGAAGCCCAGCACCCAGTCGCCTGCGGCGTACTCCGGGTGGCGCGACTCCTGCACGCGGCACACGGTGCCGCCGACCATGAGGCCGTCGATCTCGACCGGCGCCGCGTAGGAGGGGGCGTCGCTGATGCGCCCGCGCATGTAAGGGTCGAGCGACAGGTAGACCGTGCGCAGGAGGACCTGGCCGTCTTCGAGCGACGGGATGGGTTCTCTCTCAAGGCGGAAGGTGTCCGGCGTGGGCGCGCCTACGGGCCGCGATGCGAGAACGACGCGGCGGTTGGTGTCGATGGTCTGGGACATGTGGAAGGTGGGAAGCGGATCCCGGCGTGTGTTGATGGCGCGGACGGGGCGCCGCGCACGGGCGTTCCCCCTGGAAGCGCATCCAGTTTCCCTCCTCCAAATCTTGCTGGCCGCCCCACCTACCGCGCAGAGATCTCCGCCTCTGGCGCACAGAAAGAGGCTAGTCGCGGCATGTTGCCAGAGGCCTCTGGCGTCAGGACCGCGGCTCCGTGAGCGCGCCGTGTTGCCGCACGCGGTCGTCCATGCCCGCGACGAGGTCCTTCAACTCGCGCTTGTACGCGTCTAGGCGCGTCGCCAGAGGCTCGTCGGCCGTCGCGAGGATCTGGACGGCCAGCAGCCCGGCGTTTTTGGCTCCGCCGATGGCGACCGTCGCGACCGGCACGCCGCCGGGCATCTGCACGATGGAGAGCAGCGAGTCCATGCCGTCCAGCGCGCGCGTTTGGACGGGAACGCCGATAACGGGCAGCGTCGTGCTCGCGGCGATCATGCCCGGCAGGTGCGCCGCGCCGCCGGCGCCAGCGATGATGGTTTTGAGCCCGCGCTCGCGCGCCAAAAGCGCGTAGCCCGTCATGGCCTCTGGCGTGCGGTGGGCCGAGAGCACGCGGCACTCGAAGGGGACGTCGAACTGGGTCAGGATCTCCGCGGCGGCCTCCATCGTCGGCCAGTCCGACTCGGAGCCCATCGCGATGCCGACGAGGGGATCGGGCACGGGAAGTGGGGGCGGTGTGCCGGAAGCTAGCGTGCCCGGGAGTCCGCGCGTGCTACGCCGCCGCCAGAGGCGTTTCTGTCTCGCGGACGGCCTCTGGCGCCTGTTCCGAGCGCTCGTTCTCGGGCGCCAGAGGCTCCGGGTGGACCACGCAGGCCACGCCCATCGCGAGGGCACCTGCGCGCAGCAGCGCGGTCTCTTCGCGGAGCGTGCGGCCATCCGCAGCCACGACCGCGTGCGCGGCGTCGAGGACGGCGTGGCGCTGCACGCGAGAGGCGCGGCGGAGCACGTCCAGCGCGCTATCCAGGTGCGCGAACGGAGCAGCGGGGACCGCCTCTGGCGCCGGGAGCGAGAGCGTGGCGCGAAGCGCCGCCTGCCCGGCGGCGACGGCCTCCGCCTGGGCCGACGCCAGAGGCGAGCCCACGCTCGCGATGCAGGCAAACAGCACGTCGCTGGCCCGGCTGATCTCGGCGCCGAGCGCTTTGCCCACGCCCGAGGCCTCTGGCGGCGGGGCGAACCCCCAACGCAGCATCTGGAGGATGGCGTGCTCGGCGAGTGTCGTCTTCTGATCCGCCGCGATCAGCGCCCGTACCGCCGTGGCGAGGCGCTCGCGTGCCGCGCCGTCCAGGTCTCGCAGCGCAGGCATCGCGACCTCAATGGCCGGAAGCAGGTCGGCGCCTGCCCGCAGTCCGCTCTTGAGCGCGTAGACCGCATCGGGGTCGAATGCGGCCGCCGTGATGGCGTGGCGTGCGTCGGCCTCTGGCGTCTCGCCCTCGGCGGCGAGAACTGCCAGAATTGCCAGAGGCGCACGGGCGGCGTCGTGGCAGGCGTCGAGCAGCGGCGCCGGGAGCACGGCCAGCGACGAGCGCAGCGCACCGACGCCGGCACCCGGCCGGGGCGGTTGTGGCCGCCTCTGGCGGGTCGCGCGTCGCGAGGCGAGCGGAAGGTCGGGGGCATGACCGGCGACGAGACGCGCGCGCTCGCCGAGGTCGGGGTGCGCCTCGGTGAGGGACAGCGCGGGTGGGTCGGTCGTCGGCCTCGCGAAAAAGAAGTGGTCCAGCCGGGCGCGCTCGGGCGTGATAACGTGCCCCTTCATGGGCTGCCGAGCCACGCGGCGGATCGCGGACGACAGCGCTTCGGCGTGACGCGTGAGCTGGAGCGCGAGGGCGTCGGCGTGGTGCTCGCGACGCCGCGAGAGCGCGACCGTCAGGAGCGTCCCCACGGCGTGGCCTGCAAAGCCGATCCCCGCCAGAGGCACGAGCCCGGTCAGCAGGATCCAGACCGAGTTCAGGACCGGCGACCCGCTCATGGCGGCCGTGATGAGGAACATCGGCAGGATCGGCGCGCCGATCCCGAGGATGAGGACCGAGAGCAGTCCCTGGGTGTCGCCCTGCCGCGAGTCGCCGCCGACGCTGCTGAGAAGCAGCACGAGCAGGCCGAGAACCTTGCCGCCGACCCACAGGAACGGCGCCATGCCGGCGCCCGCTCCCGCCACGAAGGCAGCCGTGAGCGTGTTGATCCGCGTGTCGCCAGAGGCCAGGTGCGCGATCTCGTGCGCCGCTACGGCCTGCAACTCGTCGCGCGAGAACTCCTGCACCGCCGCGTCGGTGAACATCACCGCTTGGCGCTCGCCCGCGCCCGCCGCCATCGCGTTGAGCCCGCCCTGGCCGTCCATGATCCAGACCGACGGAACGGGCATCGACGCCGCGACGGCGACTTCTTCCACCACGTTGCGCACCCGCCGCTCATCCCGGGCCTGTGGCCGCAGCGCGACGGGCCGCGCGCCCGCCTCAGAAAGCGTCTCGTCCGGGTCGGCGAGGTGCCGGTACGTCCTCACGCCTCTGGCGACCATAAAGCTCACGAAGGCGGCGGGCACCAGCCACGCCGCCAGAGGCCCCCAGACCTCGAACGCGCCGAGGTGCGCCGACAGCCGCTCGACGATGCCACGCATGACCACGTGGTACGCCAGCCCGGCGCCCAGCGCGTACAGCGCGAACACGGCGAGCAGCAGGCGCGAGGCGTACTGCGCGCGGCGCTGCGCCTGGAGAAAGTCCATCGTGACGGTCATCGCGCCAGAGGCCGGGGGAAGTGGGGCCTCTGGCGCGGCGGCGGCCCGCCAGAGGCGAGGGGCCTAGGCGAAGGCCACGCGAGGCGCGACGGCGGCCTCTGGCGGCGCTTCGAGGAGGCTCTCGGCGGGCTTGAAGCCCAGCGGTCCGGCCACGAACACGCCCGGGACGGACTCCACGCTCACGTCGTAGCGCGTCACGGAGTCGTTGTAGGCCTGGCGCGAGAACGCGATGCGGTTCTCGGTCGAGGCCAGCTCCTCGTGCAGTGCCGCCATCTGGGCGTCGGCCTGGAGCGTGGGGTGCGCCTCGCTTACCGCCATCAGGCGGCCCAGCGCGGCGCCCAGCCCGGACTCCGCCTGGGCGAGCGCGCGCATCGACGGGGCATCGGTCGGCGAGGCCTCGGAGCGCGCGATCTGCGCCTGGGACCGGGCGCGGGCGACGCCCTCGAACGTGGCCTGCTCGTGCGCGAGGTACGCCTTGGCCGTCTCCACGAGGTTCGGGATCAGGTCGTGCCGGCGTTGCAACTGCACGTCGATCTGCGCAAACGCGTTCTCGACCGCGCGGCGCAGCCGCACCAGCTTGTTGTAGAGCAGCGCGACGCCAACGGCGAGCACGAGGGCAAAGGCGATCAGGGCGTAGGTCATGGCGGCAAG
The DNA here is from genome assembly GCF_002257665.1 of Rubricoccus marinus. NCBI lineage: Bacteria > Pseudomonadati > Rhodothermota > Rhodothermia > Rhodothermales > Rubricoccaceae > Rubricoccus > Rubricoccus marinus. Next base: position 1,327,895 of record NZ_MQWB01000001.1, read on the forward strand.
GGGAGGCGTCCCCCTGGTTTCGGCCTCTGGCGCGCAGAGGTGCAGCCGGCCCCGCCAGAGGCCTCCGGCGTCACGCCCTCGCGACAGGCGGGCGGTGTAAACCTGCCTCCGCCAGAGGCTTACAGCCCGAGCGCCGCGACGGCCCGCTCCGCCACCTCGCGCGCGGCCTCTGGCGTCTCGCCGGTCGCGGTCACGTGCCCCAGCTTGCGGCGCGGGCGCGAGTCGGCCTTGCCGTAGAGGTGCACCGCCGCGTCCGAGACCGCGAGCGCGGCCGCGTAGTCCGGCGCCAGAGGCCCCTCGCGCGTGCCGACCACGTTGACCATGCACGCCGCAGGCACGCGCAGGCTCGGGTCCGCCAGAGGCAGGTCCAACGCGGCACGGACGTGGTTCTCGAACTGCGAGCCCCCGCACGCTTCGATGGTGAGGTGTCCCGTGTTGTGCGGCCGCGGCGCGATCTCGTTGACGAGCACGCTGCCGTCGCGCATCCAAAACATCTCGACCGCCAAGAGTCCCACGCCGCCGACCGCCGCGATAGCGTCTCCCGCCACTTCGCGGGCCCGCGCTTCGGCCTCTGGCGCGAGCCCGGCAGGAACGTGCGCGGCCCACAGCTGGTGCTCGCGGTGCTCGCTCGCGATGATGGGGTAAACCGCCGTTTCGCCGCCCTCGCGCCGGGCCACGAGCGCGGAAACCTCGCCCTCGAACGGAACGAACGCTTCGACGAGCATCCCGTCGCCAGAGGCGAGGTCGGCCCAGGCCTGCTCTAGTTCCTCTGGCGTGCGGCAGGTCGCGTTGCCGTAGCCGTCGTAGGAGCCCTCGTACTTTTTCGCGACGACTGGAAGGCCGAAGGCGCGGGCGGCCTCGTGCGCGGCCTCTGGCGTGGCGCAGTTGGCGTAGCGGGGGAGGGGCAGGCCCGCGTCGCGGAGCGCGTCGTTCTGACGCCCCTTGTGGCGGATCAGGCGCAGCGTCTTGGGGTGCGGCCGGACGGGCACGTCCGGCGCCGCATCGGCGCACTCCTGCGCGGGTGCCCACTCGCTCTCGACCGTGATGGCGTCGCAGCCCGACGCCCACGCCTTGAGAACAGCGGGATCGGTCCAGTCCGCGAGGGTGACGTTTGCGAACGGCGCGACGGGACCGGGCGTGCCTCCGCCAGAGGCGGGCGGCGTGAGAAAGCGCACGTCGATGCCCATGCGGATGGCGGCGAGCGCGCTCATGCGGCCAAGCTGACCGCCGCCGAGGATGCCGAGCGTCATGGCGGGTACGGGGTGCGGAGTACGAGGGACGGCTTTGGACAGAGGCTGCAACGAGCAGGGTACCTCGTACCCCGCACCGCATACCCTGTCACGACGGGAAGTCAAACGGCACGTCAGGCGCCACGTCGTCTACGTTGGTCTCGCCCGCCAGGAGCGCGTCCAGTTGGCTCTCGCTGCCGACGAGGACTTCGCGGGCCTTGGACCCCTCGAACTCGCCGACGATGCCGGCGTCTTCCAACTGGTCCACGAGCCGTGCGGCGCGCGTGTAGCCGACCGAGAGCTTGCGCTGGAGAAGCGAGACGGAGCCCTGCTGGGAGCGGACGATGACGCGGGCGGCGTCCTCGAACAGGTCGTCGCGGTCGTCGATGTTGGCGCCGGCTGAGCCCTCTGGCGCGTCCGAGCCGGGCTCCATCGGTGGAAGGAGGTAGGGGCCAGAGCCGTCTTGCGCGCCGATAAAGTCCGCGATGCGCTCCACCTCGCCCACGCTTACGAACGGTCCCTGGAGGCGGATGATGCGGCTTCCGTTCATGTAGAGGCAGTCGCCGTTGCCGACGAGCTGCTCGGCGCCGCCGCCGTCGATGATCGTACGGGAGTCGATCTTGGACGAGGTCTGGTAGGCGATGCGGCTGGGGAAGTTGGCCTTGATGAGTCCCGTGATGACATCCACCGATGGCCGCTGCGTGGCGAGGACGAGGTGGACGCCGACGGCGCGGGCCATCTGGGCCAGACGCGCAATCGGCGCTTCCACCTCCTTCGCGCTCGTCATCATCAAGTCGGCCAGCTCGTCCACCACGACGACGATGTACGGCAGGTGCCGATGCTTTTTGCCGAGGTCGGCCGTCTCGCCAGCGGCCACTTTTTTGTTGTACTCCTCGATGCCGCGCACGCCGGCCTCGGCCAGGAGGTCGTAGCGGATTTCCATCTCGCGCTCGCAGGAGCGGAGGACCGCAGCCGCTTGCGCGAAGTCGGTCGTGATCGGGTCCTCGGCGTCCTCGGGCATGGCCACGAAGTGGTTGAGGAGCGTGGCGTAGCCGTTGAGCTCGATCTTTTTCGGGTCCACCATCACGAACTTCAGGTCCGCGGGGTGCTTGGCGTAGAGGAGCCCGATGATGAGCGTGTTGAGGCCAACGGACTTACCCGAGCCTGTGGCCCCCGCGATGAGCAAGTGCGGCATCTTCGCAAGGTCCATGAGGTGCGTCTCGCCCTCAATGGTCTTGCCGATGGGGACCGGCAGCGCCATGCCGCCGCCGCGGCCGGCGTCGCGGAATTTCTTCTTTTCCAGCGTCTGCCGGAGCCGCACCATTTCGCGCGACCGGTTCGGGATCTCGACGCCGATGGAGCTCTTGCCGGGGATCGGCGCGATGATGCGGATTCCTGCCGCGGCGAGCGCCATCGCGAGGTCGTTCTCCAGCGCCGTGATGCGGCTGATCTTGACGCCAGGGGCCGGCGTCAGCTCGTAGCGCGTCACCGTGGGGCCCACGACGGCGTCGATCTCGCTGATCTGGATGTTGTACGTCTCCAGCTTATCCAGCAGGATCTGCTTGTTGTCCTCGATCTCGTCGAGGTCGATCTCGGCGCCCTCGCCGGGCATCTCCAGCAGTTCGATGCTCGGGTAGTCGTAGGCGAACTCGCGCTCGTCCGGGCGCACCTTACCTCTGGCGTCGCCGCCAGCGGCGTCGAGGTCGGCCGTCTCCTCCTCAATGGGGCCGTGGACGTTGAGCGGCGGCTCCTCGCCAGAGGCTGCTCCGGCGCCGAATTGCTCGCCCACGAGCGCATCGACCAGCGACTCATCGACCGGCTGCGCGTTGGCGAACAGGCGGTCCGATACGTCCTGCGGCTCGGCCTCTGGCGCGCTGGTGCGCGTCTGCGTCCGCGGGACCTCTGGCGGAGGCGCGGCCTCGCGCTCGGGAGCGGGCGGAGGGGTGGCGGCACGAGCGGGCGCCAGAGGCTTGGGCTCGCGCTTCGGCTTGGGCTCCCGTTTGGGTTTGGACTCGCGGCGCTCCTTGAGGGCGGCTTCGCGCTCTTTCTGGCGCTCCTCGCGGGCCTTGGCGCGGAGCTCCTTGCGCTCCTGCGCGCCCTCGCGGTAGGACGCCCACGTGCCCGTCAGGCCCGCCGTGATGCCGCCGACGGCGCCCTCGGCGCGATCAAGCGAGGACTGGATGTCGCGGTCGTACACCAGCAGGACGACGACGATGACCGCGACAGCGAGGACGATAAACGCCCCGACGGGGCCTACCAAACCTTCGATCCAGCCCGCGACGCCGGTCCCAAGCGCGCCGCTCCACAGGTCCAACGGCGTGTCCACTCGGGCGTCGATCCACCCGAAGAGGCAGGCGAGGAAAAACGCACCTGCAAACGCGAGCCCGGTGAACAACGGCAGGAAGATGGGCGTCTTCTGGCGCAGCATCACATACCCCCACGCGAAGAGAACGCCGAGCAGGAGCAGGACCGGGAAGCCCAGCAGGTCCGTCACCAGCGACTGCGCGACGACGGCGCCGATCGGGCCGAGCATGTTCTCTGCCCGGTTGTCGCCCGGCTCCATGAGCGTGTCGATGCTCTCGCGCGCCAGGATGGTGTCGTCGGCGCGGCTGTGCGTGACGACGGCGAGCGAGAGCAGCAGCGCGAGCGCCATCAGCACGAGGCCGAGGATCTCGAGCTTCCTCTGTTGCGAGGTGGTCCCGCCAGAGGCCTTCTTCTTCCGGGTCTTCGACGACGTGGAGCGCTTTCGAGGGGTGCTCACAGGGGGCGGGTAGAGGCGATGCGGGAAGATAACCGGAGCCGCGCGGCCTCTGGCGCAACGGGGAAAGTCGGCCGCAATTCAGCCCGCCGCTGGCGCCAGAGGCAGAGCGTGTCGCGGTCTGGACCGAGCGGCAGCGCCGCCAGAGGATCAGCCCATGAGCTCGATCTGCGCGACCTCGCGGGCGCGGACGGCGAGCTGATCCACGCGCTCGTTGAGCTCATTACCGGAGTGGCCTTTGACCTTCACCCACGTGATCTCGTGCCGCTCGTTCTGCGCCAGAAGCCGCTCCCAGAGGTCGCGGTTGAGGACGGGCTTTTTGTCGGCCTTTTTCCAGCCGCGGCGCTGCCAGCCGTCCAGCCACCGGTCGTTGAAGGCGTTGACGAGGTAGGCGCTATCCGAGTGGAGGCGGACACGGCAAGGCGCGTTGAGCGCTTCCAGCGCCTCGGCGGCGGCGGCGAGCTCCATGCGGTTGTTGGTCGTCGCGGTCTCGTGGCCGGAAAGCTCGCGCTCGACGGGCGGCTGGCCGTATCGGAGCAGCGCCCCCCAGCCGCCGGGGCCGGGGTTGCCGGAGCAGGCGCCGTCGGTGTAGATCGTAACCTCTTTCATGCTTCATGCGTCGGGAGTGGGAAGATGCCTACCGTGCGCGGCTCGCGCTTGCGCCAGAGGCCTCTGGCGCACGTCCTGCACACCACTTCACAGCTTTCCCGCCATGCGCATCGTCCTTTTCGCTCTGTTCCTCGCTGCCGCGCCCGCCTATGGGCAGGCGCGCACCAAAGGCTTTTCCATCACGCCCCGGCTCTACGGCGCCAGCTTTACCGTGGACGACGCGGGCGACGAGGTAGACGGCGGCGGCGGCCTCGGTCTCCGCCTCGGTTACGGGTTCTCCAAGACCGTCACGGCGTTCGTCGCGCTCGAAGGCGCGGGCATCGATGCCGAGGGCGGACCGTTTGAGAACATCAACGACGAGTACGCGCTGGGCGCCTTCGACATCGGCGCGCAGTTCAGCTTCCTGCCCTCGAACAGCATCAACCCGTTTGTTCGCGTGGGCCTGAACGGGACCGCTGCCGTATTCGACGTGGAAGGCCTGGACTCCGACGACGACCCCGAGATCGCAGGCGGTGGCCTGACCCTCGGCGCCGGCGCGGAGTTCTTCCTCTCGCGCTCGCTCGCCATCGAGGCCGCGCTGGACCTCTCGGGCGGACAGATCAACACGTTCCGCATCGGCAACGTGCAGTTCAACGACCTCGACGGCTCGGACTACGGCGCGGGCCGGCTGGGCGTCGGGCTCGTCTGGCGCCCGTAGGCGCACGTGGGTTCCCGCCAGAGGCCAGCGCCTCTGGCGGGCGCGTTCCTCACCCCGTCTCGCCGGTTCGCGCGGCGGCCTCGCGCTAGGTTGAGCGCCTATCCCGCCAGAGGCCGTATGAAGTTCGTCGACTACGTCACCATTTCCGTCAAGAGCGGCCGCGGAGGGCCGGGCAGCGCGCACTTCCGCCGCGCGAAATACGAGCCCAGCGGCGGCCCCGATGGCGGCGATGGCGGCGCGGGTGGTTCGGTAAGCCTCGTCGGCGATCCCAGCCTGTACACGCTGCTGGACCTGCGCTACAACCGCCACCACAAGGCGGAAAGCGGGCAGCCGGGGCAAGGCGCGCAGAAGTCCGGCAAGTCCGGCACCGACATCTTGATCCGCGTCCCGCTCGGGACGGTCGCGAAGGACGGCGAGACGGACGAGGTCCTGGGTGAGATCACCGAGGAGGGGCAGGAGATCATGCTCGCCAAGGGCGGCCTGGGCGGGCGCGGCAACGTGCACTTCAAAAGCGCCACGCGGCAGTCGCCGCAGTACGCGCAGCCCGGCACCGAGGGCGAGGAGCGAGAGGTCACGCTGGAGCTCAAGCTTCTGGCGGACGTGGGCCTGGTCGGCTTCCCGAACGCGGGCAAGAGCACGCTCGTGAGCTCGCTTAGCGCCGCCAAGCCCAAGATCGCGGACTACCCGTTTACGACGCTGGAGCCCAGCCTCGGCATGGTCTACCTCGGGGACTGGCGCTCGTTCGTGATCGCGGACATCCCCGGGCTCATCGAGGGCGCGAGCGATGGAAAGGGGCTCGGTATCCGCTTTCTCAAGCACGTGGAGCGCAACGCGGTCCTCCTGTTCTGCATCCCTGCCGAGGAGGAAAAGCCCGGCGAGGCCTACAGCACGCTTCTGGCGGAACTGGAGGCCTTTAGCCCGCACCTCTTGGACAAGCCGCGCATGGTGGCGCTGACCAAGATGGACATCGTGGGGCCCGAACTGGCGCCGGAGTGGGTGGCGCAGGCTCGCACGCGCTTTCCCGAGGACATTGAGGTGCTGCCCGTTTCTGCCGTCGCGCAGACCGGACTGGGGCCGCTCAAAGAAGCGCTCTGGAAGCGGATCGAGAAGGACCGCGAAGAGGCCTAACCGGCGGCCTCTGGCGCCAGAGGCCTCGCATGTGGAGTTTGGAGCGCTCTGCACCCGCCTCTAGCGCCATGAACTTGTTCGCGAACCCCGACTCCGAACTGGACGAGCGGCGCGCTCTTATCGCCCTCGCGGCCGTTCCTGGTGTGGGGTCGGGACGCGCACGGGCTCTGCTCTCGGCGCTGGGCAGCGCCGCCGAGGTGTTCGCCTCGCCAGAGGCCCGGCTGGCGCGCGTGGACGGCATCGGAAAGGGCACGGCGCGGGCCATCGCGCGGGCGGACCCGTGGGCCTACGCCGACGCGCAGCTCGCGACGGCGGAGAAGCTGGGCGCAACGCTCCTCACGCTCGCAGACGACGGCTACCCGGAGCGCCTGCGCCAGATTTACGATCCGCCGCCGTTTCTCTGGGTGCGCGGCGAGATCACGCCAGAGGACGCGCGGGCCGTGGCAGTGGTCGGCACGCGGAAGGCCAGCGACGAAGGCCGCCGCGCGGCGCACCGCCTGGGCCGCGAGCTGTCCGACGCCGGCGTGACGGTCGTGAGCGGGCTGGCCTACGGCATCGACATCGAGGCGCACCGGGGCGCCCTGGCCTCTGGCGGGCGGACGATCGCCGTCCTGGGCTCGGGCGTGGACCGGATCTACCCCTCGCGCCACGCCAACACCGTCCGGCAGATCCTCGAAGAGGGGAGAGGCGCCGTCGTCAGCGAGCTCTCGCTCGGGACGAAGCCCGACGCCGGCAACTTCCCGCGCCGCAACCGCATCATCGCGGGCTTGAGCGTCGCGACGGTCGTGGCCGAGGCACGCGTCTCGGGCGGCGCGCTGCTGACGGCCATGATGGCGCTGGAGCAGAACCGCGAGGTGTTCGCCTTCCCGGTCTCCATCTTCTCCGAGGCGCAAGGCACCAACCGCCTTATCCAGCGCGGCTTCGCCGCCCTCGCGACCTCTGCCGCCGACATCCTGGAGGATCTCGCGCCACTACTCCCGGCCTCTGGCGCGGCTCTAGGAGCAGCCGAGGCCTCTGGCGCCAACGGCGCGACACCTGCGCCAGAGGCCCCGCCGGACCTCACCGCTGGCGAGCGGAAGTTGTTCAACGCACTGAGGACGGAGCCGCGGCACCTGGACACGATCTGCGCCGAGACCGGCGTGGACACGTCGACGGCACTCGTCTACCTGTTGAAGTTGGAGTTCCGAGGCCTGGTGCGCCAACTCGCTGGAAAGCAGTTCTATCGGGGCTAAACGGCTGCGCGGAACGGCAGAGCCTCTGGCGGGTCCGAAGGTGCCCCTCTCTGCTCGTATGGTCTCCGCTCTCAAAGTCTTCCTCCTCATTTTAGCAGCCGTGTGGGTGATCGCGACGGCGCTGCCGTTTATCCGCGCCCCGTACTGGTGGGTGCGGATGTTCGACTTCCCCCGTGCCCAGATCACCGTCGGCGCGCTGGTTACGCTGGGGCTGTTCGGGCTCGTCAATATTGGCATGGCGGAGCCGAAGCGGTGGGAGTGGGTCACGTTTGCCTTGCTGGGCATTGCGGTGGCGTACCAGGTCTACCGGATGTTGCCGTACACGAAGGTGTGGAGCGAGCAGGTGGTGCGCGCCGCGCCAGACGCCGACCCGGACCGCCGCATCCGGCTCGTGATCTCGAACGTGCTGATGGAAAACCGCGACGGCGAGCGCTGGCTTGAGGTCATCCGCGATGCGGACCCCGACGTGATGGCGGCGGTGGAGACCGACGAGTGGTGGGCCGAGACCGCCAGAGGCCTTGAAGAGACGCTGCCGTACGCTATCGAGGTGCCGCAAGACGACACCTACGGCATGCTCGTCCGCAGCCGCCTTCCCATCGTCAACCATGAGGTCCGGCACTTCGTGGAGGAGACCGTCCCCAGCATTGAGGCGACGCTGGAGCTGGCCTCTGGCGAGCACATCAAGCTCCTCATCCTGCACCCGCGCCCGCCGCGGCCGGACATCCAGCAGGACTCGCGCCTGCGCGACGCCGAACTCGTCATGGCCGGGCGCGAGGTCGCCACCTTCGACGTGCCTACGCTCGTCGCGGGGGACCTCAACGATGTGGCGTGGAGCCGGAGCACGACGCTGTTCCAGAAGCTTTCCGGCCTGCTCGATCCGCGGATCGGCCGCGGGCTGTTCTCCACGTTCCACGCGGACCACTGGTGGCTCCGCTACCCGCTGGACCACGTGTTCCACTCCGACGACCTCGCGCTCGTCGAGATCCAGCGGCTGGGCAACGTCGGGAGCGATCACTTCCCCATGATGATCGAGCTCGCGATCGACCCATCTGTCCGTCCACTTCAGGAGGCACCGGACAAGAACCGCGAGGACGTGGACCAGGCGGACGAAGCCGTCGAGGAGGCCGCCGAACAACTCGTCGAGGAGTCGCCCTCGGAGCGGAGGGAGCGCCAAATCGAGGACCAGTAACGCCTCTGGCGCCAGAGGTGACGCGCGCCCCAGCGGCGCGCCGCTGGCTTCCGGATGCCGCGCCAGAGGCCGGGGACTTCGGGCGGATTCCATCTGCGGCGCGGCCTCTGGCGAAACGGCCTCGGTAGCTTGCGGCACACTCCTTTCGCACGCAACATGGCTACCCCCGCAACTCTCATCTACGGCGACGGCATCGGTCCCGAAGTCGTCAAGGCTACCGTCCACGTCCTCGAAGCCACCGGCGTCGAGTTCGAGTGGGACGAGCAGCAGGCGGGGCTGGGCGCGTACGAGGCGACGGGCAACCCGCTTCCGGACGCGACCGTCGAGAGCATCGAGCGGACCAAGCTCGCGCTTAAGGGACCCCTCACGACGCCCGTCGGCAGCGGCTTCCGCAGCATCAACGTGGCGCTGCGCAAGCGCTTCGACTGCTACGCCAACATTCGGCCGTGCGTCACGCTGCCCAACACCAAGGGGCCGTTCGAGGGCATCGACCTGATGCTCTACCGCGAGAACACCGAGGGCCTCTACACCGGCATCGAGTACCGCGACGACCGCAACGACATCGCGGACGCCGTTGCGCGCTACTCCCGCAAGGGCTGTGAGCGCATCGTGCGCTACGCCTTCGAGGACGCCATCAAGCGCGGTCGCAAGCGGCTCACGCTCGTGCACAAGGCCAACATCCTCAAGGAGACCGGCGGCATGTTCCTTCGCATCGGCAAGGAGATCGCCGAGGAGTACCCGCAGATCCAGTTCGACGACCGGATCGTGGACAACATGGCGATGCAGCTCGTCATCCGGCCGCAGGAGTACGATTCCATCGTGACCTCCAACCTGTTCGGGGACATCCTATCGGACCTGATGAGCGGGCTCGTCGGCGGGCTCGGTGTGACGGGATCGGCAAACATCGGCGAGGAGCACGCGCTGTTCGAGGCCGTGCACGGCTCGGCGCCTGACATCGCGGGCCAGGGCATCGCTAACCCGACGGCCATCATCCGCTCCGGCGAGATGATGCTCCGCTACCTCGGCGAGAACGCCGCCGCGGACGCCGTCGCGACGGCGCTGCACGATGTGTACGCGGAGAACACCCACCTCACGAGCGACCTGGGCGGGACCGCCTCCACGTCCGAGTTCGCCGACCACCTCGCGGCCCGCGTGGCCCAGATCGTGAACGCATGATCCAGCGCATCCAAACGCTTTACCTCCTCGTCGCGGGCACGCTGCTCGTGCTCTTCGCCGTCTTCGCCGACGCGTGGGCGGCGCCGATCGCGGCCAACATGGCGTGGTTGGGAACGGCCGGGCTCGTGCTGGCGGCCATCGCCGCGGCCATCGCGTTTATCGCGGCGGTGCTGTACAAGGACCGCAAGCGCCAGCGGCGCATTATCCAGGCGGCGCAGGTCGTGGACCTCCTCGTGGTGGCGGTCGCCGTTGGAGGCCTCTTCCTCCGCGAAGGCGACGCGCCTCTGGCGACCGGCGGCATCCTGCTCGCGCTCGCGCCGGTCCTGGCGTACGTGATCCTGCGTCTCGCGCAGCGCGGCGTGGACAAGGACATCGCGCTCGTGCGCTCGATGGACCGCCTCCGCTAATGGGCAGGCCTCTGGCGGACGCTCCGGCGCAGCCCGGTGCGGCGCCAGAGGCGCAGGCAAGCGCCACGGCCTCTGGCGTTCCGCTCCGCGTCTGGGCCGTGCTCTCGGTCGGACTGGCGACGCTGGGCGCCTCGGCGATTCTGATTCGCCTCGCGGGCGTCGATAGCGGGCTGGACTTCCGGGTCCTCGTCTTTTGGCGCCTCACGTTTACGGTCGCGTTGCTGCTCCCGGTTGGCCTCGGTCGAGACGCGCGGGCAGATTACGCGCGCGTGACCGGGCGCGATGTGGCGCTGGTGGGGGCGGCAGGCGTCCTGCTGGGCATCCACTTTCTGGGTTGGTTCGCGTCGCTGGCGCACACGAGCGTGGCGAGCGCGACGGTCCTGGTGACGATGAGCCCGCTGTTTATCGCCATCCTGGGAACGCTGTTTTTCCGCGAGAGGCCCGGCGTCCGCGCCTGGCTCGCCATTCTGATGGGCGTCGCGGGGGCGGTCCTGATCGGTCTCGCGGACGCCAGAGGCGGCGTCTTTCCGCGCGCATTGCTGGGCAACAGCCTCGCGCTGGGCGCGGCTTTCGCCATCTCGCTCTACCTCCTCGTAGGGCGGAGCGTGCGCCAGAGGCTCGGGTTCGCGGCGTACTTCTTCCCGCTGAACGTCGTCGTGCTGGGACTGGTCACGCTCGTGGCGCTGGCCTCTGGCGTGAGCCTCGCAGTCGGGTGGCCGACGTTGGGACTGTGCCTGGTGATGGCGCTCGGGCCGGGATTGCTGGGCCACGGTGCGTTCGCGTACTCCGTCAAGTACATCCCGGCGGCGACGCTCGGGCTGCTGTCGCTGCTCGAACCCCTCGTCTCCGCTGTCCTCGCGGTGTTCCTGTTCAAGGAGTTCCCGCTCCCGCTGGCGATCGTGGGCATGGTAGTCGTGCTGGTGTCCATCGCCGCGATCCTGTGGCCGGGGCCCGCACGCGCTCGCGGCTAGCCTCTAGCGCCAGAGGCGGGATCGCGGAACGCGTCGGCCGCGAGGTCGGCAAAGCGATCCTTCCCCCGAGCGAAGTGATCGAGCACGACGGACCGTTGGTAGAGCGGCGGCTGTGGTTCACCTGCGGGGGGCGAGGTGATCGTCGCGATGCGTGCTCGGGCGTCGCGCCAGCCCTCGCGGATGGCGCGGGCAGTCGCGAGGTCGCCAGAGGCGAGGGCGCGAGCCGCGGCGGCGGCGTCGAAGGCTCGGCGGGCGCGGAGAACGCGACGGGCCTCTGGCGCGGGCAGGTTCTTGGCCAGCATGACGAGCCCGTTGCGGTAGTTGAAATACGTCTTGCGCGCGTTTCCGCGTGGCAACGACGCACCGCCCAGGTGGTACACCTCAGCCTCGGGCGCTACGCGCACGCGCCAGCCCATCCGCCAGAGGCGCCAGCAGAGGTCGATCTCCTCCATGTGCATGCCGAACGAGGCGTCAAACCCGCCGGCGTCGAGGAACGCCTCGCGTCGGACGGCGAGGGCGGCGCCCGTCGCCCAGGTCACATCGCGGGCATCGTCGTACTGACCGGCGTCGGGCTCCAGCGCGTCGAAAATACGGCCGCGCGTAAAGGGGAAGCCGAAGCGGTCCAGGAATCCGCCCGACGCGCCGGCGTACTCAAACGTCGCGCGGTCCAGTTGCAGCAACTTGGGCTGGACCGCCGCCACGCCCGGCTCGGCGAGGGCTGCCGCCAGAGGCCGCAGCCAGTCCAGCGGCACCTCCACGTCGTTGTTGAGGAACACCAGGATCTCGCCTCTGGCGTGGGCCACGGCCTCGTTGTTGCCGCCGGCAAACAGCAGGTTGCCCGCGTGGCGCACGACGACCACTTTGGGGTGGTGCTCCGCCAGCCACTCTGCCGTGCCGTCGCCAGAAGCGTTGTCCGCGACGACGATCTCGAGCGCGGGGTAGTCCGTCGCGAGGACCGAGGGGAGAAAGCGCTGTAGCAACTCCAGCCCGTTCCAAGTGACGATGACGACGGAGACGAGCGGGGCAGACACGGGCAGCGGTGGGGCGAGCGGGAAGCTACCGAGATGCTGCGCCCTGCCTGGCCTCGGCCGCGATGTGCGGGCCGTATAAAAAGACAGCCGGCGCAGCTCTCATTGGCCCCACCACGAGCCCAGAACTACGCCGGCTGCCACCACAACCGGTTTCCTTTCGGTCACCAGCCTTACCAGAGGCACACGCTAGACACGGCCTCGCGATCCCTCTAACATAGTTAGTTCCAACTTATCTGACCTGCTCATTCGGGACGCCGCGGCGGCCTCTGGCGCCTCGTTCTAGCTTCCGGCGTGATCCCCGACGCTCCCGCCGCCTCCCTCGATGTTCTCCGCCAGAGGTGGGGCTACAGCGCATTCCGGCCGGGCCAAGCCGAGGCCATCGGCGCGGTCTGCGAGGGCCGTGACGTGCTCGCCGTTCTGCCGACGGGCGGCGGCAAAAGCCTGGTCTACCAAGTGCCCGCGCTGGTTCGTCCGGGCGTGGCGCTCGTGGTCTCACCGCTGATCGCGCTCATGCGCGATCAGGTGGACGCCCTCCACGCCAGAGGCGTCCGCGCCGCGATGGCGCACGGCGGCCTCTCGCGCCGCGACCAGGAGCAGCTGTGGACCGACGCGGAGTTCGGACGCTACCAGCTGATCTACCTCACGCCGGAACGCCTTCAGACCGACCTGTTCCAGTCCCGCGCGCCGCGCCTGCCGGTCTCGCTCCTGGCAATCGACGAGGCGCACTGCATCTCGGAGTGGGGCCACGACTTCCGGCCGGCGTATCGCCGCATCGCGAGCGCCAGAGGCCTGCTCACAACGGCCTCCGGCGAGAGGTCGCCCGTCGTTGCGGTGACGGCGACGGCGACTCCAGAGGTCCGGCGCGACATCGTGGCGCAACTGGAGTTGCAGGACCCCGAACTCGTCGTGCGCGGGTTCGACCGGCCCAATCTGGTGTGGAGCGTCCTCCACGCCGAGAACAAGGCCCAGACGGTTTTGGACGTGTTCGAGGGCGTGCCGGGGCCGGGGCTGATCTACGCCGGCACGCGCAAGGCGACGGAGCAGTGGGCGCGCCGCCTCGCTGCCGCTGGCATGAGCGCCGAGGCGTACCACGCCGGTCTGGCGCCAGAGGCGCGTACAAACGTGCAGCGGCGCTGGATCGCAGGTGAAACACGCGTCATCGCGGCGACGAGCGCGTTCGGCATGGGCATCGACAAGGCGGACGTGCGGGCCGTTGTGCACACGGCGCTCCCGCCAACGGTGGAGGCGTACTACCAGGAAGCCGGCCGCGCCGGGCGCGACGGCGAGCGGGCGTACTGCGCGCTCGTGATCGGCCCGCGCGATGAGGCGCTCCCACGTGCGATGGCGGCGAACAGCCACCCAAGCCCGGCGCAGGTACAGGCCGTGTACGAGGCCGCCGGGTCGCTCGCAGGCCTCGCCATCGGTTCCGAGCCCGACGGGCCAACGCGCGTCGATCCCTCGCGCCTCGCGACGCTCGCGAGCGTGCCCGAGCCTCTGGCGCGTGCGGCGCTCCAGCACCTCGCCGAGCAAGGCGCGTGGAGCATCCGCGATGCCCGGCCCGACCGCGTTCGCGTTCGCGTCCACCAGACCGCGCCCGCGCTCCTGGCCTACGCCGAGATGCAGAAGCCGCCTCTGGCGCGCTTCATCACCGCGCTTCTCCGCACGCTCCCGCCAGAAGCCTTCGGCGACGGCGCCGACGTGCGCCTGGAAAAGCTGACCCGGGCGACCGAACTCTCGGAGCCGCGCGTACTGGCGGGCCTGGACTTTCTGCAGCAGCGCGAGATCGTCTCCACGACGCGCGGCGCGGGCGTGGACCTCGTCTGGGCCGCCTCTCGCGCCACGTCGGCTCCCATCGACGCGGCGGCGCTCGCCAGAGGCCAGCGCCGGGCCTCGCGCGGGCTGGATCACGTCGTGCGGTACGCACAGAGCGTGGGCTGCCGGCGTCAGCACCTTCTCGCCTACTTCGGCGAGTCCGCGCCCTCGCGCTGCGGTCGGTGCGATGTGTGCCTCGGCCGCCACCGGCCCGCAGCGGTCACGCCAGAGGACGAGTCGGACTTGATCACGATTCTGGGCGCTGTTGAGCGCGACGAACCGCGTGCCTCCTGGCTCCCCGACACCTCGCCGCGCCGCCGCAACGCGCTCGCGGACTGGCTTCTCGCCGAGGGCCTGCTGGATCTGGCCGAGCCTCTGGCGGACGTCTACGCGCTCACGCCCAAAGGTCTCAAAGCGCTCCGCCGCCGATCGTAAACGCGCGCTCGCGGACGCCAGAGGCCTCTGGCGCCGTCGTGCGTTCTACGAAGTGGCCGGCGCCGTCGCGGTCCAAGAGCAGGACGGTGCTGGCGCGCGTGCCGTAGTCCGGCGAGGCGATGTAGATGGGGGAGAGGATGCGCTCCCACTCCAGCCCGACGCCGGTCTCGGGAAGGTCTGCGTCGGGCGCCGGCTCGGCGTCCTCAAGCAGCGCGAACAGCGCGTCGGGGGTGAGGTCGGCGCTGTGGAGCAGGCGCTCCAACTGTGCCTTCCCGCGGGTCACCTTGGGCCACGGCGTGTTCAGCGTTGCGTTGGAGAGGCCGTGGACGCCGGGCGGCACGCGCTCGGGCGCGGCGGTGTGCGTGGACGCGTACCAGACCTCGGCGCCCGCACCGGTGAGCAGGTTGAACGGGTTGAACGCCTCCCGCTGCCGAAAGGCCTCGCGTGCAAAGGCCTCTGGCGAGGCGCCCTCGCGGAGAAACGCGGCGGGGAGGTCCCCGCGCGAGCGCCGGTTCTCGCCGTGGGAGGGCAGATCGCGCACGTTCGTGAGCGCGGCCCACCGCGCGTCCTCGGTAACGCCGAGCCACGTGCCGCCCGCCTCCAAATCTCGACCGCCGATGATTCCTCTATGGCTTCCGCCCGCATCCCGCCAGAGGCCTGCCGGGGCGGTCTTACGGGCGTAGTGCTCGTCGCGGTTGGCCGCGAGGACGACGCGCCACCGCGGGTGCCGGTCAATCGCGAGAAAGAGGACGCACATAGGAGAAAAGGGAAGGGGGCACATCCTCTGGCGCCAGAGGCGAGCCCATCCCGTAGGGGCGAGGCTTGCCTCGCCCCCCGTTCGAGTGCCGGGTACAGGACGCCCCAACGGGTACAGAGGTGCAGGTCAGGCCTCTGGCGCCAGAGGCCGCGTCTCCGATCAGCCGAACAGCCAGAGGCAGATCCAGACCGCGAAGAGCATCGCCGCGGCGTCCGCGATCAGGCCCGCCGGAAGCGCGTGGCGCGTCTTCTTGATGCCGACGGCGCCGAAGTACACCGCGATCACGTAGAACGTCGTCTCCGTGGAGCCGAACATCGTGGCGACGATGCGGGTCAGGATGTTGTCCACGCCGTACTGCGTCGCGAAGTCCGCCACGATGGCGGCGGACCCCGAGCCCGTCAACGGGCGCACGATCGCCATCGGGAGCACCTCGGCGGGCACGCCGATCACGGCCAGGACGGGTGTGAGTGCTGTCACCAGGAAGTCCAGCGCGCCAGAGGCCCGGAACATCCCGATCGCGAAGAGGATCGCGACGAGGTAGGGGATGATGGTCACGGCGAGGGCGAAGCCCTCCTTCGCGCCGTCCACGAAGCTCTCGTAGACCGGCACGCGCTTGAACAGCCCGTACAGCGGGATCCCGACGATGAGTGCCGGGAGCACGAACACGGACAGGACGCTGATAATCTCTCGGAAGGTGTCCATCACGCGTCGGGGCTAGAGGTGGCGCCAGAGGCGGAGGCGCCAGCGGCCTCTGGCGAGAGCGCGGGCGTGAATGTCGCGAGGTTCTCCGGGCGGCGCGGGTCGCTTTCGCGGTAGCGGCGGAGCTTGGAGAGCCCCTTCGCAGTCAGGATCGCGACCGTGAGCGAGGCGGCCGTCGTGAAGACGATGGCGAAGTAGACCTCGTTAATCTCGAGTCCGATCAGCGCGATGAGCAGGACCGGTGGCACGAGCTGGACCGAGGCCGTGTTCATCGCGAGCAGCATCGCCATCTCGTCGGTCGCGGTATCGCGCTCGGGGTTGAGCGTCTGCAACTCCTCCATCGCCTTGATGCCGAACGGCGTGGCCGCGTTGCCCAGCCCGAAGATGTTGGCCGCGAGGTTGAGCGCGATCATGCCCATCGCGGGGTGTCCGTCCGGAATACCGGGAAAGAGCGGCTTCAGGAGGGGCCGCACGAGCTTGACGAGCGCGTAAACGATGCCCGCCTGCTCGGCGATCTTCATCAGCCCGAGGAACAGCGCGAGGACGCCGATCAGTCCGAGCGCGATCTCGACCGCGACCTCGGCGAACTCCAGCGCCGCCGCCGAGATGGCACGCATCTTGGCAAAGCGCACGGGCGCGAAGGTGATCGTCGTGTTCAGCACCTCCACCCCGGCGGCTCCCAGCGAATCAGCCTCTGGCGCCGTGAGCTCCCCGCCCCCGAGCTCGCCCTGGAGCACCTGGTCGCGCGGGTTCGTCTCGTCGCGGATCGTCGCGAGAAGACCGGGCAGGTCGGCGTCGGCGGCGAAGCGGAGCTCGCGGCCTCCGGCCTCGGTCTGAAGCAGCGTGCCGGTGTAGGTCTCCTGGACCGCCAGAGGCGCATCGAGGCCGTAGAATGAGCCCAGCGCGGTCGAGTCCAGCCGGATCGTCGCAGGCTGACGCGGAGCGCCGGAGTCGTAGCCGCCGGGGAATTCCACCGCCAGTGGCACCGCCTGGCCGTTGCGGTACGTGTCCCGCGTGAGGTCGCCCACGTCGGAGACGGTGGCGAAGAGCAGGCTGAGAACGATCAGACCTGCCCAGATGTAGTTGAGCATGGGCGCGCCGGCGTGCGGCAGAGGGGCGCCCGAAGGTCGCAGCCGGTGCAGCGGAAGGCAACCGGGGAGATCCGGCCTCTGGCGCGTATGTCGTGCTCGCCGTGTCCGCGCGAAGGGCTGACCGCGATGACGCCAGAGGCGCCTTCAAGACCGCAGCCCGGCCACCATACGGCGACCGGGCTGCAGGCCGGGGTGAAGCGGCCGTGCCTCTAGCGAGGCGGCAAGGGGGGAGGCGCTATCGGGCCTCTGGCGTCAGTCCGCGACGAGGACGATGGCGTCGGCGGTGTCCGGCTGCGCGCTCTGCGCCTGCTGCTCGGGCTCGCCGCTGGCGTTCAGGATAAGCGCGAGGGCGGCGATGGTAAGAAGGGTGGCGGAGACGAGGCGGGCCATCGGGAGCGGTGTAGCGTGCGGAGGCCTCTTGCGGAGGCCGTTCCAGAAGAGTCTAGGTACCGCCCACTCCGTTAACGTGTCACGAAGACGAGACGTCAGAGGCCGTTGTTAACGCGATGCTTACAGCCGGAAGCGCTTTCGGTCCCGTCCAGGTTTCAAGCTCCATATATCACGCATGCGTTGCGTACGACGCCGCCGCTGGTGCTGAGTGCGTCCACGACGCACAGCGATCCCGCAGACGAACCCCGGCGGTCTCCTAGCGTCGGGCATCGAACTCTGAGATCCCGTTGCTGATGTCTCCTGCGAGGCCAACAGCCCGAGCCAGGATGCGGGCTCAGTCCGATCCTGCCGTCTCGCCAGAGGCTTCGGCGGCGTCCGCCTCTGGCGCGTCGTAGAACGCGCGGATCTTGCGCGCCGCTGCCGGCCCGGTAACGGCCGCGATCTCCGCCTCTGGCGCCTCGCGGACCGCCTTCGCGCTGCCGAGGACGGTGAGGAGCTTTTGGGTCGTCTTGGCGCCGACGCCGGGGATGTCCAGAAGCTCGCTGCGGAGGTCCTTGATGCGGCGCTGCTTGCGCTGGGCCGTGACGGCGAAGCGGTGCGCCTCGTCACGGCACCGCTGGATCAGGCGGAGGCTGGACGACGTGCGCGGGATCATCGTGGAGACGCTATCGCCGGGGAAGAAGACCTCTTCCAGGCGCTTCGCGAGCCCCACGACGGGGAACTTGCCGTAGACGTCCACGCGCTGGAGGCTGGCGACCGCGCTGGATAGCTGTCCCTTGCCACCGTCGATGATGACGAGGTCCGGCCACGGGCCGTTCTCCTCCAACAGGCGCGCGTAGCGGCGTTCCACCACCTCGCGCATGGACTGGAAGTCGTCGGGCTTGCCGTCTGGGACGGTTCGGATCTTGTAGGTGCGGTAGTCGCTCTTGCGCGGCTTGCCGTCCTGGAAGACCACGCAAGAGGCGACGGTCCCGGTCCCGCCGAGGTGCGAGATATCGAACGTCTCGATGCGTCGCGGCGGCTTTTTGAGCCGGAGGTCGCGCTGGAGGCTGAGCACGCTTTTCGGGATATAGTCCTCGTCGCGCTTCTCCTTCTGGCGCAGCCACTCACCCAGGAGCAGCTCCGCGTTGGCCTCCACCATGCGCAAGAGGCTGGCTTTCTCGCCGCGCTGAGGGGTGTGAACCGGCACCTTCTTGCCGCGGCCCTCCGCCAAGAGCTGCGTGACGGCCTCTGGCGCGTCCATCGCGACCGAGAGGTACACCTCGTCCGGGAAAAACGTGGCCTGCGCGTAGTGCGCCTCCACGAGCCGCTGCATCAGCTCCTCGTCCGGCACGTCGTCAACGGGGCGGAGGATCTTGTGCTGGCGGCCAAGGATCTTGCCCTCGCGGACCTTGAAGAGCACGCCCACGCCGACGTTTTCCTCGCGGTTGACGCAGACGGCGAACAGATCGCGGTCGATCTCCTGATCGCTCACGATTTTCTGCTTTTTGCTGTACTTCGTGAGCGCCGCCACACGGTCGCGGTAGGTGGCGGCTTCTTCGAACTCCTTCTCGCTCGCGAGGCGCATCATCTCATCCTTGAGCAGCGCCACCAACTCGTCGGTCTTGCCGTTGAGCAGGTGCTTGATCTGCTCGATGGAGGACGCGTAGTGCTCGGGCGTCTCGTAGCCCACGCACGGGCCGGCGCACTTCTGAATGTGGTAGTCCAGGCAGACGGAGTACTTGCCGGCCTCAATCGCCTTCGGGTTGAGCGGAAGCGAGCAGGAGCGGAGCTTGAAGAGGTCCTTGATCGTGGCCAACACGTGCCGCATCGCCTTGGCGTCCGTGTACGGGCCGAAGTAGAGCGAGCCGTCCTTGCGCACGTTGCGCGTGGGGAACACGCGGGGGAAGCGCTCCTTCTTGATGCAGATGTACGGGTACGTCTTGTCGTCCTTGAGCAGGACGTTGTAGCGCGGCTGGAGCTCTTTGATGAGGTTGTTCTCCAGGATCAGCGCCTCGGCCTCGGTATCGGTCACGATGACTTCCACGTCCACGATCTTCTGCACGAGCGCCGTGATGCGGGCCTCTCGCGGCCGGCCGGTCTGGAAGTACGAACGGACGCGGTTGCGAAGGTTCTTGGCCTTGCCGACGTACAGCACGGTCCCCTCGGCGTCTTTGTGCTGGTAGACGCCGGAGGTCGTCGGGAGGTGCTTGATCTTGTCGGCGAGCGCGTCGTTCATGTGGGGGCAGCGCGGGGGGAGGTGGCCTCTGGCGGTGGCGCCAGAGGCGGGTGTACGCCGACCGGCCAACCTCGTGCCCGGCGGTGACGGGGATGTGTCAGGCGCATGTTCCTGTCCTGGTACGCGTTCATCGTGGGGATGAAATGCGTACAGAACATCACGATGTAAACGCTGGGGATGCACGTACGTTTATGCGCCTCTAGCGCTAGAGGCGCATACGAGACCGACCGAGTGGGCCGTATGGGAACACATGCTGGGAACGCTCCTGGCCACAAACCCTCTCTAGATATGCGTCTCTCTTTTGCTGTTGCCATCCCGCTTTTGCTCGCGTCGGTGGCGAGCGCTCAAAGCCCTCTGGCCGACACCACCCGCTACTACGTTAGCCCTGTGTTTGGCTACGGGTACTCCAGCAGCGGTGGCTCTGCCGTGATCGGTGGGCTTGAAGCTGGCGTTCGCCTCTCCGATCACGTCGACGTAGGGTTCCGCGCGTTCGGCGGCGACAATGGGTTCAACGGCACCTCGCCCGTTCTGGCGCTCGGGCCCCGCGTCGGGCTCTCGGCACCCGTCGGACCGTTTGAAGGGTATCTGGGGACGAGCGTGACGGGCGTCTTCGCCGATGGCATCGCAGACGATTCGTTTGGGCTCCAGTCGGTCGGTCTGAACTCCGAGGCGACGCTTGGCTACTCCGTCAGCCTCGGGCGGACGTTTTCCATCACGCCGACCGTCGGCGCGTACGGCTCCGTCTGCTCGGCGCGCGAGCCGAGCCCGAACCCCAACGCGCAGTGCGCCGAGGTAGGCGCCCTCGTGGGAGTGGATCTCAACTTCAAGGCCTTTGGCACCGACGTTTCGATTCCTCTCATGATCCCGATCCGCCTCGGCGGCAACATGGGCGATGCCGGGACGGGCGTGTTCGGCCTCCAGTCCGTCCCCGCTACGGCGGGCATCCGCGTCCGCTTCTAGCACGCAGCTTGCATGCCTCTGGCGGTCTCTTCCAGACCGACCTCGCCTCTGGCGTCACGCGCCGCCAGAGGCGGGATCTCGCCAGAGGCCCCAATGCGTCGGCCCACAATCGGGAAGCGGGATCTCGTGTGTGACGCGGAAGCCGTGGCGCTCGTAAAACGCGACGTTGGTCTCGGTCCCGGTTTCCAAGTAGCACGCGACGCCCTCACGGTCGGCGCGGTCCGTGCCCTCGCGGAGCAGGGCCGAGCCGACGCCCTGGCCCTGCGCCTCTGGCGCGACGGCGAGGAGGCCGAGGTAGTAAAACCACATGTTCTCTGGAAAGGCGGCGTCGAAGGCATCGTAAGCACGGAGGACGCGCGCGAGGTCCTGGAGACCTGCCGCGCGGCGGAGGGCGGGGAGACACGCGCGCTCCGCCCTATCCAGCGCCCCCATGGCCTCTGGCGGAAGCCACAGCGCGATGCCGCTCATCTCGCCAGAGGCTCCGTCGATGGCAGCGACCGGGCGCCCGTGTGGGAGGTAGATGCGCCGGATGTACGCGGCGTGCTCGGTCGCGAAGCGCCTCTGGCGCGAGGCTTCGTCGGGGTAAAGGTAGGCGAAGAGCGGATCGCTGGAAAACGCGCGCGCGGCGAGGCGCGCGGCGCCAGAGGCCTCGGCGCGGCGGAGGGGGCGGATCATGGCGTAGCGGCGCCCGGCACGTCGGTCATGCCGAGAAGGTGGTAGGTCACGCCATCGCCCTCGCGGCGTACCTCGACGCTTGCGACAACGCGTTGGAAGGCGCGGAGCGTTTCGTAGGACGCGGGAGGCATCTCGAACCACGCGAGGGTCTGTGCGGCGTACGGCTCTATCCACGCTCGTAGCACGATGCGGTCCGGCCAGCACGGCTCACACTGTAGGCCAGGCTCGCACGGCGGGCACAACTCGTAGCCCGCGACATCCGCGACCACGTTGGCGCGCAACGTATCGCCAGAGGCCACGACCGCACCGAGCCTCTGGCGGGGGAGGGGCAGCGTATCCGGGAGCACCAGTCGCGGTGTGTCCTGAGGCACCTCACCGATCCATTCCGGGTGGACCGTTCCGTCGGTGAGGAGTGGCGTGAAATAGGAAGGTGCGGTGGCCGGCCAGGCCTTTGAGGGAGCGGGCGGGGAGGCGCACCCTGCGAGCACGGTCAGGGTCAGGAGAAACCCTTTCATTGTGAGAGGAGGTGAGCCGCGACTGTCCGTGCGAACGCGTCCGCGTCCAGCGTGGAGAGGGCGTGCTCGGCGCCCGGGATCACCCACAGGTGTGCGTCCCCAAGCGCGCGCGCGAGGTGCAGAGCGTGCTCTACCTCGAACAAACCGTCGCGGTCGCCGATGCTGACGAGCGCCGGGGCCGTGATCGCCCCGAGCGCGTCGTCGTCGATCCAGTCATGGGGGAGCCCTTCGGAAAACGCGACCATCCGCTCGACGGCGTCGCGCCAGAGGCCGCCGTGCGAGGCCGCCATGTGCGCCTCGACGCCTGCAGGCATGTCGGTCAGGCCCGCGGTCATGCGCGCCACCTCGCGCTCGGTCCACTGCGTGTTCGTCGCGTGCAGCGCGAGCCGCGAGACCGGCCTCTGGCGCGCGACCTCCAGCGCCACGCCCGCACCCAGCGAGTAGCCAAACAGCCGCACGTCTTCTAGCTTGAGGTAGTCCAGCGCGGCGATCACGCCAGAGGCGAACCGCGCCCACGTCATCGGCTCGGGGTCCAGGCTCGCGCCGTGTCCGGGCAGGTCCAGGGCGATCACGCGGAAGTGCTCGGCCCAGACGGGCGCGAAGCGGCCGAGTTGATCCGCCGTCCCCATCGCGCCGTGCAGCGCGACGAGTGGCGGGGCCTCTGGCGAGCCCACCGTCCAGCCGTGCATCTCGCGGTCTTCCCATGGAATCGCCAGAGGCCTCGGCACGTCGGGCGTGGAGGCGCAGAGCTCGACGAGTACGCCGGCGGTGTCCTTAGGGTGCAGGAACACGATGCGCTTGCCGTCGGCCCCGGGCTGCGGCGTGTCGCTCAGGAGGCGGATGCCGAGACCGCTCACGCGTGCCATCTCGACCTCCAGATCGTCCACCTCGAACGCGATGTGGTGGAGCCCCGGGCCTCTGGCGCTGAGGAACTTCGCGATGGGCGAGCCCTCGGCGACGGATTCCAGGAGTTCGAGCTTGGGAGCGGCGCCCGCTTCGCCTCCGTCGCCGAAGAAGATCGTCCGGACGCCCTGCGTGCCGACGACTTCCGTCTTGTACGGCGCGGCGCCGAGGAGACGTTCAAAAAGGGCGGAGGCGGCGCTATCGGCGGCGATGCCGAGGTGGTCGAGAGTCATGGAGGGGCAGGGGGTGAGAAACCCGAGGCGGCGGGGCGGGTGGAAGCGGCATGCTACTTCACGCCGGCCACGCCCACGACCCTGAGACGCCTCTGGCGGAGCACGAGACCTCGCCAGAGGCCGAGCGCGCGCAAGTGTGGGCCATGCGGGCGTCGCTGGCTGTCGCGGTCGTGATGCTCGTCGGGAAGATCTGGGCGTACGTGCTCACGGGCTCCACGGCGATCCTCTCGGACGCGCTCGAATCCGTGATCCACCTCGCGGCGACGGCCGTGGCGGGCTTTAGCTTGTGGTACGCGCGGCAGCCTGCCGACCGGAAGCATCCGTACGGGCACGGCAAGATCGCGTACTTCTCATCGGGCGCCGAGGGCGCGCTCATCATGGTGGCTGGCCTCGCGATCGCGTGGGAAGCCGTGGGGGCGCTTATCGCTGGGCCGGAGCTCTCGAACCTGGGCGCGGGGCTCCTCATCACGGGCGTGCTGGGCGCGATCAACCTCGTGCTCGGCCTCTACCTCATTCGCACGGGCAAGCGCACCAACGCGCTGGTCCTGGTCGCCAACGGGCACCACGTGCTGACCGATATGTGGACGAGCCTGGGCGTGCTCGTTGGCGTCGCGCTCGTGCTCGTGACGGATATCGAATGGCTGGACCCATTGGTCGCGTTGGCGATGGGGCTCAACATTTTGTGGACCTCGGCTCGGCTTATGCGCGAGTCCGCCAGAGGCCTGATGGACACCGCCGACGAGGCCGAGACTGCGCGCGTGCTGGACCTCCTCGCAGCCTCTGGCGAGATCGACGGGTATCACCACGTCCGCCACCGCCGCGTCAACGACCGCGTGTTCTTGGAGCAGCACCTGCTCTTCGACGACGACCTCTCGCTGGAGGAGGCGCACCGGCGCGCGTCCACCGTGGAGGCGCGGCAGCGGGCGCTGTTCCCCGAGAGCCGCGTGCAGATCACGAGCCACTTGGAGCCCGCCAGCCACGAGCACGCGGACGGCGTGCCGCACGACGCCGTCGTGGACGGCCTCGCGCAGGACTAGCCTCTGGCGCCAGCGGCGGCTCCTCGGCGGCGGCGTCGGTAGCTTCCCGACCCTCCACTACGTACACATATGCGCATCGCAGTTATCGGCGGACTCGCGGCCGGACCCGCCGCCGCCGCCGAAGCCAAGCGCGAGGCGCCAGAGGCCGAGGTCGTGCTCTATGAGGCCTCGCCGCACGTCTCCGTGGGCGCGTGCGAGATGCCGTACTTCGTGGCGGACCGGCTGGACGGCAAGCCAGACCTGATCGTGCTGACGCCAGAGGAGCTGGCACGCTCGCGCGGGATCGACGTATTCGTCCGCCATCGCGTGACCCACCTGGACGCCCGCGCCGGGCGCCTAACTGTGGAGGCGACGGCATACAACGCGACGCGCGAGGAGCGCTTCGACCGGTTCATCCTCGCGACGGGCGCCCGCGCCAGGTCGCTCGGCGTGCCCGGCGAGTCCGCCTCTGGCGTGTTCACGCTCCGCTCGCTTCTCGACGCCAGAGGCCTGAAGCGCTGGCTGGAGACCGAGCCGGTTCGCCACGTGGTCGTCGTGGGCGGTGGCTACGTGGGGCTCGAAGTCGCGGAGGCGATGCGCGACCGCGGCCTGCGCGCGACGATCCTGGACCCGAAGGGCCGCGTTCTCGCGAAGTCCCTCGCGCCAGAGGTGGCCGGGCAGCTCGACCGCGCCGTGCACGCTTCTGGCGTGGCAGTTCGCGCGGAAAAGCCGACCGAGATCCTGACCGGCAACGACGGCCGCGTGGAAGCGGTGCGGACCGACCGGGGCGAGATCATCGGCTGCCAGGCCGTCGTTGTGGCCGTCGGCGTGGAGCCGCGGACCGAACTGGCCGAGGCCGCTGGCGTCACGTTGGGCAAGACCGGCGCGATTGCGGTGGACGAGCACATGCGGACCAACCTTCGCAACGTGTGGGCCTGCGGCGATGTGGTAGAGGTGCCGCGCATCATCGACGGAGCCAAAATCCACTGGCCGCTGGCGCCAACCGGACGCCGGACCGCGCGCGTGGCAGCGCGTAACGCCGTGAGCGCTCGCACCCGCACGTCGGGCGGAGACGTGTTTCGCGGCGTAACGCCCTCGGTCGCGGTCAAGGCGTTCGGCATCGAAGCCGCAGCGGCCGGGTTCAGCGAGGAGCAGGCGCAAGAGGCCGGGTTCGAGCCGCTGGCGGTGCAGATCCGCCACACGACGCGTACGAAGGTCTTCCCCGGCAGCAAGCCCATCGACGTGCGGCTGATCGTGGACCGCGCGAGAGGCCGCATCCTGGGAGGGCAGATCGTCGCGGCGGAGTACGCGGCGCAGCGCGCGAACGTGCTCGTGGCGCTGATCCGCTATGGGGCTACGGCGCGCGATCTCGCGGAGGACGTGGACCTGATTTACAACCCGCCTCTGGCGCCGGCGGTAGACCCGCTCAAGATCGCGGCGAGCGCGGCGTTGGGGAAACTGGCATAGGTCGCCAGAGGCCTCTGGCGCCAGAGGTAGGACTGTGTACTATATGCGGGGTGCAGCCGGAATAGTCTGGCTAAATACCTGCCAGCACTTGTCTAGCCGCTCTGTTCGATGGTCCGTCTCTTCTTCTTGGCCTCGCTGATCGCTAGCCCGGCGTTCGCTTGTGATGTCCCCTACCTGCCTGCTATTGAGCTGTCGGAGTCCGTATCTGTCTTCGAAGGCCGGGTAGTAGCGATCGCGGCGGACTCGTCGCTTCGCTCTGGTGAGTACCACCCATATCGCGACGGACCCGTTGACAAGAGGCCTCCCGCCGGGGTGCTCATCATAACGCCCACGTCCGTCACGCACGCGACGCCCTCCTCGGAGCGATTCGCTGTTACGCGTTCTCTACTAGGTAGCCAATGCCAACGAGCTTTCATGTCGTTGGGGGATTTCTCGGAGCGCTACGGAGTTGGCGACACCCTGTTGGTCGTTGCGGAGCCGGGCCTAGGCAGAAGCATTGACGGCGCTGCTTCCCTGAACTCAGAGTTTGACGGTGTTCTCAGTCCGATTCGGCTCCTGCGCGATGTTGGAGTACAAGCCTCGGAGTGGGAAGCGCCCGACCTCGGCAGGGCCGGCGAGGCAGATCCAAGGTCCGCTATAGCGGTGCTCCTAGAAATCCAAGCTGGAATCAGGCGCTTGCGCCACGCTCGTACTGACAGCGGGAATGGTCAGCCAACAATAGAAGAGATCGATCTCGTCCACACTCATATCTCGCTATTCCGGCGGATGGAGTACGAACTCGCCCGTGACCTCACTTCGCTTAGGACGGTGGATACGACTACGGGAAAGCAGCGTTTGCTCGCGAAGGTCCGAGCCTACTGGGGATGGTGGGAATTGGGCTATACCCGTTCGTGGCAGGAAGCCGATTGCCAATACGGAACTCTCGTAGACCTCCACCTGCAAGGCAGTGAGGCGCGCCGTGAACTACACGCTATCGTGTCAGCGCTAGGTCTGCGTCCTTTCCCAACGGTAGGTGCTTGTACGGCAAGTGACGAACTCCGACGCAGCCCTTCTCTGTGGGAGGGACCGTGACGACGCAGCGTCCACCGCCGGAATCCAACAGAAGAAGCCGTTACATCCGTCCTTGTAGAACAGCGTTCACAGGTGGCCTAGAGTGGCCATCCTTCCTGTCCGCATTCGGCATTATTGGGCTCGGATGGCTTGTGGTGTGGGATCATCCGTTCGCCAAATAGTCATTGCTACGTCACGCCCTTTGCAGTTGCGGGAGCACAACAGTCGATTGCACTGCGGGGATCGCTTCTGCGTCCGAGCCATGCGGTAGAACTCAGGCGCAGTAGTCCGCCAAACATCACCACGCCAATCGCGGCCTCTGGCGCCAGAGGCCGCGTCACCTCAGGCGTCGTCCAGGCTGTCGCGGAGGCCGTCCACGCCGTCCTTGGACGCGCAGTGCTCGCAGCAGTAGACCTCTCCGTTGGCTTCCAAACCGTGGCCGATCACGCGGACCTGGCACTGCGCGCAACGCGGCGCGAGGGCGTGGATGGCGCACTCGAAGGAATCGAACGTGTGGACCTGCCCGTCGTGGGTGGTGATGGAAAAAGCGTGGGCGTAGTCGTTGCCGCAGGTGTCGCAGGTGGGCATGGAAGCGGTGAAGAGAGGGGGAGAGGGGGGCGGGAGTGGCGGAGAACGGGTAGCCTCGCCGCACGTTTCCTCCTCCGCGACCTTCCGCCGCCATGCCTCGTCCCGACCCCGCCCGCCTGCTCGCCGCCGAGCGCCTCTTGCGCGTCGAGGAAGAAGGGGCCTTTGTGGCCCGCCTCGGGATCGACCGCGAGGGCGCCGCGCCAGAGGCCGAGCGGCGCGCGCTCGCGCTCGTAGCCGGCGTGAGCCGCTGGCGCCGCTGGCTGGACTGGTCGCTGCAGCAGTTCCTCCGCCAGCCGTTCGCGAGCCTGGACGTGGAGTTGCAGCAGGCGCTCCGCATCGGCGCGTTCGAACTTCTGATCGAAGAGAAGCCTGCGCATGCGGCCGTAAGCGAGGCCGTCGACGTGGCCCAAGCGCTCCTGCATAAAGGCGCCGCTGGCCTAGCAAACGCCGTGCTTCGCAAACTCGCCCGCGCCCGCGACGCCGGCGCTCTCGCCGAGCCGGCCTCTGGCGACGAGGCGCTGGACCTCGCCACGCGCCTCTCGCACCCGACGTGGCTCACGCGCCGCTGGCTGGACCGCTACGGCGCCGACGCCACGCGCGCCCTCCTCGACGCCGACAACGCCATCCCACGCTACAGCCTCCGCGCGAACCGGCTCTCGACCACGCCAGAGGCACTACACGACGCGCTGCTCGCCGCTGGCGCCGATCCCGAGCGCTCGCGCTGGAGCGATGACCTGCTCACCGTCGAACGCCTCGGTCCCGCGATCCAGGGCGGTTTGCTCGCCAGAGGCGAGGCGGCAGTACAGGACGAGGCGGCGTCGCTCGTCGTGCGCGTGCTGGACCCGCAGCCGGGCGAGAGCATCTTGGACGGCACGGCGGCCCCTGGCGGCAAGGCTATCTACGCCGCGGAGCGGATGGGCAACCAGGGCCGCGTCGTCGCCGTCGATCTGCACGCCAACAAGACGCGGCTGATCGGCACGGCGGCCGAGGCGCACGGGGCGACGATCGTCGAGCCTCTGGCGACGAACCTGATCACCTGGGACTCTGCCGAGACCTATGACCGCGTCTTGCTAGACGCGCCCTGCTCCGGGACGGGCGTTCTCGGCAAGCGCGCCGATATGCGCTGGCGCCGGATGCCGGAGGATCTGCGCGATCTGACCGATCTCCAGGACCGACTGCTCAACGCCGCTGCCGCCCGCGTGCGTCCTGGCGGGCTGCTGGTCTATTCCACGTGCTCGCTTGAGCCCGAGGAGAACGAATCGCGCGTCGCGGCTTTCCTGGACCGTCACCCTGAGTTCTCGCACGAGCCCATCGGCGGGGAGGTGCCGGACGCGATGCGCACGCCAGAGGGCAACTACGCCGCGCTCCCGCACGTCCACGGGACCGACGGCGCCTTTGCCGCCCGCCTCCGCCGCAGCCAGCCATGACCGACCAACTCACGTCCTACGCCTCCGCCTACCGGCAGTCTCAGACTGACGCCCACCGCATCGCGGACGGCCTCACCGACGAGCAGTTCAACTGGAAGCCGAGCCCGAAGTCGTGGTCGGTCGGGGAGTGCATCGTGCACCTGAACACGATCGCGAAGGGCTACCTCCCGGCCTTTGAGGACGCCGCCTCTCGCGAGGCGCCCCGCGCCAGCGGCCCCTTCACGTATGGGTTCGTCGCCCGCAAGTTCACCGACGCCGTCCGTCCCGGCAGCCGCGCGATTCCGACGGGCGGGCCGATGAAGCCGCCTGCGACGACCGGCACGCAGTCGGCCATCGACAAGGCCCGCGCGATGGCGTCGTTCGACGGCTACACCGACCGCCTCGTCGCTGTCTGCGAGGCCGCCGACGGCCTGGACCTCGCCGCGATCAAGGTCCGCTCGCCGTTTCTCAAGCTGATGAAGCTGCCCCTCGGCGCATTCCTGGACGCGATGGGCCTCCACGCGATCCGCCACGTGATGCAGGCCGAGCGCGTCACGCAAGAGGCGGGATTCCCGAGCTAGCCCCTGGCGAGATGAGCGGGCGCCAGATGGTGTGTTCCGCCAGAGGCCTCTCGCGTCGCGCACTGTCCGCTCTGCATCTGGCACTCTGTCGGGCCTCCTGTAGGGGCGTGTCGCACACGCCCGGCGCTCAGGATGGCTCCGGGTCCCGCCAGAGGCCTTGGCGATCGAACCGGCCCTCACCCTGTCCCTCTCCCGAGGGGAGAGGGGACCTCACCAGTGGTGCCCAGGAATCCTCTGGCGCCAGAGGCCAGCGCGGGACAGCTTTACCCAGGACCCAGGACCCAGGACCCAGGACCCAGGACCCCAAACGCCCCATCTGTGCGGAGTGTGTGCGAGAAAACCGGTGCGCTCGCGCGTGCCCTTGTCGCGAGCCCGCTCCGTCCCGACCTTGGAGCCGCACCCGACCCCGACCCGTCCCGACAAGGCTTCGCTCCTGAACCCCGCGTTCCCATGATGCGCTTCCTTTCGCGGACGCTGGCCGCACTGGCTGTCCTCGTCGTTTCCTCCGTCTCGCCAGAGGCTCAAACCGAGGTCGTCAAGTACGGCGCGGACTTCCTGGCTTCTGGCGTGGGCGCGCGCGCGCTGGGCATGGGCGGGGCGTACGTGGCCCACGCGGACGACGTGACGGCGGGCTACTGGAACGCCGCGGGCCTGGACGGGCTGCGCAACCCGGAGATCGCGTACATGCACACGGAGCGCTTTGGCGGGCTCGTCGCGTTCGACTACGGCGCGATCGCGTGGCCCATCACGCCGAAGACGACCGTCGGCGTGTCGTTTGTCCGCAGCGGCGTGGACGACATCGCGAGCACGCTCCGCGCCTTCAACCCGGATACCGGGCTCCCCAACCCCGACGCCGAGAGCCAGATCGACCTGTTCTCCGCCGCCGACAACGCGGTGTACATCTCGGCCTCGCAGCGCCTGCGCGAGAACCTGACGGTGGGCTCGTCCTTCAAAGTGATCCGCCGTGGCATCGGCGACTTCGCGACGGCGTGGGGCTACTCGCTCGACCTCGCGGCGCAGTACCAGGTAGGGCGCTTCCGCCTCGGCGCAAACCTTCAGGACGTGACCACGATGGTGCAGTCGTGGTCGGTCAACGAGGCGGAGTTCGAGGGCTTCGAGGAGACCTTCGGCGTGGACTCGCCCGTTGGCCTGACAGAGGTCGTGCTGCCTCTGGCGCGGCTGGGAGCCGCCACCACGCTCCCGCTCTCTGACGACATCGGGGTCACACTCGCGACCGACCTGGACCTCGGCTTCGACGGGCAGAGCGCAAACGTCGTGGACGCTGGAGGCGTCTCGTTCCGGCCCCGTATCGGCGGCGAGGTGGACTACAAAGGCATCATCGCCTTTCGCGCCGGCATCTCGGACGTGACTACATCGGAGCGCTTCGGCACGCAGATCACGCCGTCGGTCGGCGTAGGCCTCAATGCGGGCCGCTTCGACGTGGACTACGGCTTCGGCGATTTCGCGGGCGTGCAGGGCGATCTCGGCGTCTCGCACCGCATCTCGCTCCGGTTCACGCTCACCGGCGAGAGGTTCGCGCGGCCGGTCCGCTAAACGGGACCTCTGGCGCCAGAGGTGAGAGGAGAGGCACGCCAGAGGCGTATGTTGGCGTTACGCCCGCACGCTTCCCGCCTTCCCATGTCGCGCGACGATCTCACCGCCCTCGGCGTCAGCCTCGGCGTCCACGCTCTGCTCCTGTTGCTGTTCTTCACCGTCGCGGCCGAAAGCCGGGAGGCGCTGGAGCCGGCCGACGTGCGCCTGGTGGAGATGGACTTCGGAACCGTGCCGATCCGGCCGGTCCTGACCGGACCACCGCAGCAAGCGGAGGCAGGGGAGCGCTCGCAAGCGCGTGAGCAGCCCGAGCCCGAGCGGCCCGCGCCGCCCTCGGCTTCGCCCGTCCGTACGCCGGAGCGCCCGCGCACGAACACGCCGCGCGAGACGCCGCCCATCGCGCGCAACACGCCCACGCCGGACGCGCCCGTCCGCCGTCCGAGCCCGCCGAGCAACACGCGCACGCCAGAGGCCAACCCGACGCCGCCGCGCCAGCCCGAGCCCACGCGTACCACCGGGACCGGTGGGGGCGAGAGCAGCACCGATGGCAATGCCGAAACCGGCACCCGCACCGGGTCCGGCGGCGACGCGCCCGCCGAGGTCGGCTTCAACTTCGGCAACCGAAGCTTCGACTGCCCCAGCATTCCCGACGCGCCTCCGGGCGTGGGCGGACGGCTGACGTTCAACATCACGTTCAACCCGCAGGGCCAGTTCGTGAGCGCGCGCGCCAGAGGCCGCAACAGCGCGCTGGAATCCCACATCGACCCGTACCTCCGGCGTTGCCGCGCGCAGCGGCTCCCCGGCGCGGCCTCGCAGGTGAACCAGACCACGCAGGCGACCTTTAACGTCCGCTAAGCCTCTGGCGGAGCGAGCGGCGGACGCCTGAGACCTCATCGGCGGCGGCCCGCGCGAGCGCCTGCGCGATCAGCGCCTCTGGCGAGCGCGGTCCCGCGAACGCGTCTGCGACGGCGTGTAAGAGCGGTAAGCCGATCGGCGCCTCTGGCGCGAGGAGGTAGAGCGGCTCCCACGCCAGAGGCTCGAACTTGGCCTTGAATCGCTCCAGGCCCTCGAAGTTGTAGAAGCGCCGCGCGTGCGCGCGCATCCACCACAGGAGTGCGCGGAGGTGAGCGGGCGGTGGCGAGTCGGTGGGCGGCGCGTGCGTGGACAGCGGCACCATGCCGAGCGTGAGAAACGCTGCGCTCTCGGATCGGCGCCCGGGGCTGGCGGCGGCCTCGCGGAAGGCGGCGTCCAGCAGGAGTGAGGCGGTTCCGTTGGGCGCCTCTGGCGCTTGGATGATCCATTCCACGAAGACGCCCTCGCGGGCCGGAACCGGCGCGAGAACGAGGTAGCCGACGCGGCGCTCGCCTCGCGTGGCGACCAGAAAGCGGCGCGGTCCCGGCGCCCGGAGCACGTCCGTCTGCACGAGGAAGTCGAGCGGCGGCAGGCCGCGGCGCGCGAGCCACGACTGGCGGATCGGCTCGAGCGTGCGCGCCCTTTCTGGCGCCAGAGGCGCGACCGTCACGCCTTTGTTTCGCGCGCGGTTGATCTGCTGCCGGAGCGAGGCTTTGCGCGAGAGGATCTCGGGCCAGTCGGCAGGGTCCCAGACGGGCTGAGCGCCGAGGACCAGTTCGGCTCCCGTCCAGGCCTCGCGGAACCGGCCGCTGGCGCCGAACCACGCCGCACTCGCGCCGACGGATGCCGCATCGCGCGCGAACGCCTGGGCGGCGTCGTGCTGCGCGCCGGGCGCGCAGATGGGTTCGCCCGCCCCCAGCCACACCGCCGGACCGCCGGGCCACTGCCGGGCGCGGGCGTAGGCGACAAAGGCGCCCTCGCGCTGCCAGCGCAAGAGGCCGGGGTTGAGCGCCTGCACCGACGCCGCGTTCCAGCCGTAGCGCGCCACGAGAGCCTCTGGCGTCACAGCGCGACGCTCGCCTGAAACCGCAGGAAAAAGCGGTCCTCGCCGGGGTCCCAGGATTGCCAGTCCAGAAAGAGGCGGGTCTGGAGGCTGTTGACGGGCTCCCACGTCACGTCGAGTTCGACGCCGGGACCGGTGAACACCTCGCCCGAGAGGAAGTCCTTGACGAACGGGTCGGGCTGCGCGCCCAAACTCACGTCGCCGCCGACGATCACCGGGGCGCCAGAGGCGTCCACGGTGTTCTCGCCGCGGCGCGCGTAGCGGACGGCGCCTTTGGCGCGCAAGCCGCCCGGTAGCCACGCCTCCAGCCCGGCGAGCCACTGGTCTGCGTTGGGGCCCAGCGGATGGCCGAGTCCGAATCCGTTGTGGGTGTAGCTGTTGAAGTACGAGCCGTCGGCCACGAACCGGTGCGTGTACACGAACGGCTCGATGCGCGTGTACTCCGCGAACGCCGTCGCGCCAAGGGCCGCCACGCTCGCACCGGCCTGCGCCGCCCACTTGTTGTTGTTGTTCACCGTCTCGCCGATGCGCGAGAAGTTGAGGTCGTCGGCGAGGTACGTCCCGTAGAGTTCCACGCCCGCCAGAGGCCTCAGGACGGCGTCGGCGGCGAACAGGGAGTTGTCGCGGTCCCACAGCGCGTGCTCGGCGGGCTTGATGGGGAAGACCGGGTTGAGGTACGCGATCTCTGGCCCGCGCTGCCCGTACACCACCGCCTCGGTAAACGCGACGCTGCCCCAGCGCGCGTGCGCCTCGAAGCGGTGCATCGCGAAGTAGCGCTCCGGGCTCTGGAGAAAGAAGTCGCCGTCCTCGGCCACGAACCGACTTTGGTCGCTCAGCGCCGCGTGGACGAACTGGTAGCGGACCGGCCGCGTCTCGATCCCCGCGCGCACGAACGGGAAGTAGTCCACGCCAGAGGCTAGGATCAGCGGCTGCGAAGCACTCGGCCCGATGCGGAGGCGCTCGTTGGCGATCTCGGCCGAGAACGGGCCTCTGGCGACGCGGACTGAAGCCGTCGCGCGGTCGAACGAGCCCGGCGGCACGTCCGTCACGCTGACGTAGTAGAGCGGCTCCAAGTCCGGGTCGGCCTGGAGCACGCGGGAGTCGCCCGTCACCTGCAGGCCGTTGAACGTGTGGCTCGTGAAGCCAACAACGTCGCGCCAGTGGCCTCCCAGGGACAGCTCCGGCAGGAGCGCCGCGCCGCTGGCCGCTTCCAGAGGCCGCTGCGTGGCAGTAAGGCCCCGCGAGGTCCGGCCCTGGATTCCGCCTCTGGCGCCGATGCGGAATTCCCCGTCGTCGGTCCGCACGAAAGCGAGGTAGCGCTCGGCGCTGATGTCGAGCAGGCCCGCATCGCCGTCGCCCACGAACGCGTGGACGGCCTCCAGCGGCGGCGCGAACTCGCGGCGGTACGCGTCTACCCAGCGTCGCGCTCCGGGCGCAAGCGGCTGGTCGCGCAGACTGTCGAGGTGCGCGAGGACCGTCCCGCGCGCCAGAGGCAGCACCTCGTGGCGGTATCCTGGGAGCCGGCCGGCCACGCGCTGCGCGTGGAGAAGGGCGTAAACGCCGTGTTCGGCCGGGACGATCTCGGGCGAGCCCACGGCGCCGGTCTGCGCCATCGCGCCAGAGGCTCCGAGGCCGCTGACGACGAGGACGCCGCTGGCGAGGACGAGGGCGAGGAAGCGGCGTGTGGACATGCCCGCAAGCTAGAGCCGCCTCTGGCGCCGCGAGACCCGTTGGTAGGGGAGGGCACGCTCGTGTGCCCCGGTTGCGGATAGAAGGGCGGCTCTCTACTTTCATGGCTCGTCACCCCATCGCGCCGCTCGACACTTTCGTTACGCCTCTCTTTCCTGTCGCGTACTCCGTGTCTCGTCGCGTCGAGCTTTCCGCTCTCCTTCTGGTCGATGCCCTCGGGCTCGGCACTGCGTGGGTGGCCTTCCGGGCCGCGTGCGAGCGGTGGGATTGGATGGCCGTCGAGCCGATGGGCGTCTCGGCCCTCGCGAAGGGCTCGCTCCTAGCGCTGGGCTGGATCACCCTTCTCGCCTTCGCGGGGCTCTACGCCGACCGTTACGCCAGAGGCCGATTCGACGAGCTGGTAACGCTGCTCAAAGTGGTCACCTTCGGCTCGCTGGTGCTCTTTTTCGGCTATTACCTGGACCGGCTCTCGCCCGGGAGCGCGCGGCAGGCGGTCGCACTGTACGGGGCCTCGGTCCTTGGATTCGTAGCGGTCGGGCGGATGGTTGTGCGTGGGGTTCAGAAGGCGCTCATCCTGCGCGGTCACGGGCGGCACCGCGCCGTCGTGGTGGGCTGGAGCGACCGCGTGGAAACGCTCTACCACGACCTCGCGCGATACCCCGCCGCCGGCATCGAACTCGTCGGCGCCGTCCGCCTCACGCACGACCCCACGCCCGTCGGCGTGCTCGCGATGTCGGGCGCCTCTGGCGCCGGGCTCCCGCCAGAGGCCGGCGTGCGCGTGCTCCCCTCGGGCGACGCGTTGCCTGCCGGCGCGCTCGAGGTCACGGCCGCTGGCGCGCCCTCGCACGCCATCGCCGAGCTTCCCGGCCTGATTGATCGTCTGGGCGTGCAGGACGTTCTCATCGCACTGGGGTCCGAGGACGTGGACACGCTGGACCAGGTGCTCCGCGTCTGCGATGGCCGCTCGGTCAGCCTCAAGCTCGTGCCCGATTTCTACGCCGCCGTGGGCGGCATGGCGCGGACCGAGCACATCTACGGCCTCCCACTGATCGAGGTCTTCCCGGAGCCCATTCCGGCATGGGAAAAGCGGACTAAGCGTATCGCGGACATTGTCGTGAGCGCCCTCGTGCTCCTTCTCGGCGCGCCGCTCTGGCTGGGCCTCGCTGCGCTCGTCTCGCTGACCTCGCCGGGCGGCGCCATCTACCGCCAGAAGCGCGTGGGGCAGGGCGGGCGCACGTTCACCATCCACAAGTACCGCACGATGGTCGACGGCGCCGAGCGCGAGACGGGCCCGGTCTGGGCAGCCTCTGGCGACAGCCGGATCACGCCGCTGGGGCGGTGGATGCGCAAAACGCGCCTGGACGAGGTACCTCAGTTCTGGGACGTGCTCCGCGGCGAGATGAGCCTGGTCGGCCCGCGCCCGGAGCGGCCGTTTTTCGTGGACCGCTTGGCGGACGAGATCCCGTTGTACTCCCGCCGCCACCGCGTTCAGCCCGGCATCACGGGCCTCGCGCAAGTCAAGCACGGATACGACACGGACATTGAGGACGTGCGCCAGAAGCTGAAATACGACCTGTTCTACATCGAGAACCTCAGCTTGCAGATGGACGCGAAGATCCTCCTGCAGACGATCAAGACGACGGTCCTGGGGAAAGGTCAATGATGGCTCGGCGGCTCGGGGCAGTTCTCCTGTTCGCCTGCGTGTGCCTGGGAGGCTGCGACCTCTTCGCTACGGGGGAGACGCTCGAAGAGAAGGCGGCCCAACTTGACATTCCAAATCCGAACGGCTGCGTTGTGCGTGCTGCTGAAGACGGCGAGGCTGAGCGGGTCCGAACCGGAGCCGTGGCGCTGGCTGTAAGCGGTCAGGATCTGCGGTGCGGCGCTGCGGAGGAGGGCGCGGCCGAATTCCTACGTATCGGCCCGTATTCCCATGTAGGGGGCTACGAGTGGTTAGATGTAGAGTCCGGCGGGGTGATTGAACTCGGGTATAGGCCTGAAGCTTCAGGCTCCGGCACGCGAGCCACATATCGGGACGCTCGGGGGCGTCAGTTCGAGCCGGTCTCGTCGCGTGGAGGAAGAATCGTGATCGAGCGTTCAGACAGCCTCGCCGTTACCGGCCGGTTCTGGTACCGCGGATATCACGAGGCGTTTTCGAGCTCCGGCGACAGCTGGGGCGACGTGTGGGGCGCGTTCCACTTTACCCGGCCGGGACACGAAGCATCGTCGCCTCTGGCGCAAGAGGACTCGCGCGGATGAGCCCGCCAGAAACACCCTCGGGTGGACGCAAGAGGCCTCTGGCGAAGGTGCCACAATGCCCCGAGGAATGGACCTCGGGGCAGGCCGTAGGTGGATCCTGGGATACCGCCTCGGGGCCGCATCGGGTAGGCTATGGGACCGGCCAAACGTGGCCGCCTGCCCCTCCGGATCCTCCCTTTCGCCGTGCCGCTCCGTCCCCTCGTCGTGCTTTCCCACCTCCGGTGGGACTTCGTTTACCAGCGCCCCCAGCACGTCCTCTCGCGCCTCGCCGCGACCCGTCCCGTCTTCGTCATCGAGGAGCCCGTCCACTCTGAGGGTGAGCCCCATTGGGAGCGCCAGCGGCCCGCCTCTGGCGTGACCGTGCTCCGGCCGCATACGCCGCTCCACGAGGGCGGCTTCACCGATGGGCAACTCCAGGCAATGCGGCCGCTCGTGGACGAACTCGCCCGCGAGGTCGGCGCCTGCGACGTATGGGTGTACACGCCTCTGGCGGTCTCCCTGATCGACGCGCTCGACGCGCAGACCGTTGTCTATGACTGCATGGACGAGCTCTCCGCGTTCGACCACGCGCCGCCGCAGCTGTTGGAGCGCGAGCAACTGCTGCTGGACCGCGCCGATTTGGTCTTTACCGGCGGCCCCAGCCTGTACCGCGCGAAGAAAGACCGCCACGCCGACGTGCACTGCTTCACGTCGTCCGTGGACGCGGCCCACTTCGGCCAGGCCCGCCCCGAGGCGCCTGCGCTGGACGAGCCCGAGGACCAGCGAGCACTTCCGCACCCCCGGCTGGGCTTCTTCGGCGTGATCGACGAACGTCTGGACGCGAACCTCGTGGGCGCGCTCGCCGAAGCGCACCCCGAATGGCAGATCGTGATGGTCGGGCCCGTCGTCAAGATCGACCCGGCAACGCTGCCTCAGGCGGCCAACATCCACTGGCTCGGCGGACGGACCTACGACGAGCTGCCGCCCTACCTCGCCGGCTGGGACGTGTGCCTGCTGCCGTTCGCTCGCAACCGCTCGACCGAGTTCATCAGCCCGACCAAAACGCTGGAGTACATGGCCGCCGAGCGGCCCATCGTCTCCACGCCCATCACGGACGTGGCCGAGCCGTATGGCGACATCGTGTACCTCGGCGACACGCCAGAGGCCTTTATCCAAGCCTGCGAGGCTGCGCTGAAAGCTAGCCCCAAGCAGCGCGAGGCCAACGTCGCTGACATGCGCGCCGTGCTCGCCAAAACGTCTTGGGACACGACGGCCCGTCGCATGGCCGTGCTCCTCGACGGCACCTCGTGCGGGGCTGCCTCTGGCGACGCGCCCGATGCCTCTTCGTCCCATCCCGCCGCCGCTCTCACGCCAGAGGCCTCTGGCGCCGCTCGCTAACTCATGTACGACACTCTGATTGTCGGGGCCGGGTTCGCCGGCTCCGTTCTCGCCGAACGGCTCGCCAACGGGCTCGGAGAGCGCGTGCTCGTCGTGGACCGCCGTCCGCACATCGCCGGCAACGCGTACGACGAGTACAACGACGACGGCCTACTCGTCCACCGCTACGGCCCCCACATCTTCCACACCAACGCTGAGCGCGTGTGGACCTACCTCTCGCAGTTCACCGCGTGGCGGCCGTACGAGCACCGCGTCCGCGCAAGCGTGGACGGTCAACTCGTACCCATCCCGATCAACCTCGACACCATCAACGCGCTCTACGGCACCAGCCTGACGGCGCACGAGGTGAAGGGATTTCTGGAGTCCGTGGCGGAGCCGCGCGAGCAGATCCGCACGAGTGAGGACGTGGTTGTGAGCGTCGTGGGGGAGGAGCTGTACCGGAAGTTTTTCCGCGGCTACACCCGCAAGCAGTGGGGCCTGGACCCCTCCGAGCTGGACGCCAGCGTGACCGCCCGCGTGCCCACGCGCACCAACCGCGACGACCGGTACTTCTCGGACACCTACCAGGCGATGCCGCTCCACGGCTACACCCGGATGTTCGAGAAGATGCTCGCCCACCCCAGCATCCACGTGCTGCTGGGAGCGGACTTTCGGGACATCCGCGAGACCACGCCGTTCAAGCGCCTGATCTACACAGGGCCCGTCGATGAGTACTTCGACTTCCGGTACGGTAAGCTGCCGTACCGCTCGCTCCACTTCGAGCACGCCACACACGACCGCGAGACGTTCCAGAGTGCGCCGGTCGTCAACTACCCCAACGAGCAGCCGTACACGCGGATCACGGAGTTCAAGTACCTCACCGGGCAGGAGCATCCCAAGACTGCCGTCGTGACGGAGTACCCACGTGCTGAGGGCGACCCGTACTACCCGATCCCACGGCCCGAGAACGCCGAGTTGTACCGCCGCTACGCCGCACTCGCCGAGGCCGAGGAGCGCGTGCATTTCGTAGGCCGCCTAGCGACCTACAAGTACTACAACATGGACCAGGTAACGGCGCAGGCCCTTGCGGTCTACGACCGCCTGGAAGCCGAGTCCTCTGGCGAGCGCGCGCCCGCCCCGCGCCCGACCGGCACGGCCAAGGCCCGCCTGGGCGCTGCGCCATCGACGCGAGCCGCGGAGGACCTCGCGCCGCAGACGCTCAAGGCGCCAGAGGCCCTCGCGCCCGAGCCGCTCTCGGCATCCTCTGGCGACGGCGACGCACGCGAGATCGACGCGCCCTGACGTGAGTGCCCCGTTCAACAGCTTCTGGATGGGCGGCTTCGAGTGCTCCTCGCACCGCCGTGCCGATGGCGTCCGCGTGGACGTCGTCGGCGCGTCCGGCCACGACCGCGCGGCCTCTGGCGACTACCGGCAACTCCAGGCCCACGGCATCCGCACCGTCCGCGACGGGCTCCGGTGGCCGCTCATCGAGCGCACGCCCGGACGCTACGATTGGTCCTCGTGGATCGGCCAGCTTCGCGCCGCGCGGGAAACGGGCACGCAGGTGATCTGGGACCTCTGCCACTACGGCGTCCCAGATGGCCTCGACCTCTGGCGCCCCGCCTTTGTGGGACGGTTTGCCGCGTTCGCGCGAGAGGCCGCCCGCATCGCGCGCGAGGAGAGCGATGAGATCCCGTGGTGGTGCCCCATCAACGAGATCTCGTTCTGGTCGTGGGCCGGGGGCGACGCGGCGTTTTTCCCGCCCTTCGCGCACCACCGCGGCTTCGAACTAAAGGTGCAACTCGCGCGCGCCGCGCTCGGCGCCGTGGACGCGGTGCGGAGCGTGGACCCTCGCGCGCGTCTCCTCTGGGCCGAGCCCGCGATCCACGTCGCGACCGATCCCGCGCGGCCCGAGTCCTCTGGCGACGCCGAAGGCCACCGGCTCGCGCAGTTCCAGGCGTGGGACCTGCTCGCGGGGCGCCTGTGGCCGCAGATCGGCGGGAGCGAGGACGTGCTGGACGTGCTCGGCGTCAACTTCTACCCGACCAACCAGTGGATCCACGGCGGCCCACCTATCGAGCGTGGGCATCCTCTCTACCGGCCGTTTCGCGAGATCGTGCACGAGGTGGGTAGCCGCTACGGCCGCCCGGTGATCGTGGCCGAGACCGGGACCGAGGGCGACGCTCGCGCCGAGTGGCTGCGCTACGTCGCGCGCGAGGTCCTCGCTGCGCAAGTCTTCGGTGCCGACGTGCGGGGGCTGTGCTGGTACCCCATCGCGGACCACCCCGGTTGGGACGACGACCGCGCGTGCCCCAACGGCCTTCTCGGCTTTCTCCGCCCCGATGGCACGCGGCCTGTCCACATGCCTCTGGCGGACGAACTCGCGCGCCAGAGGCGCGTGACGCGGCCTCAGGTTCTGGCGCCTCCCGCGCGAGAGGCCGCACCCAGTTTCTCATGACGAGCACGGCTCCCCAAGATCTCGTGTTCGACCGGGCGCTCCCCGGCGTCTTCGGCGCGCCCGACGCGCGGCTGCGCGCCTCGGTGGTGGTCCCTGCGCGCAACGAGGCACGGCGGCTTCCTGCTCTGATCGGCGCCCTTGCAGAGCAGCGCGATGCCCACGACCAGCCTCTGGCGCCTGGGACGCTGGACGTTCTCGTGCTGCTCAACAACTGCACCGACCGCTCGGCCGAAGCGGTCGCCGACGCGGCCTCGCGGTACCCGTCGCTGGACGTGCGCGCCGTCTCGCTCACGTTCCCGCCAGAGGTCGCCTGTGTGGGCCACGCTCGCCGCGTGCTGCTCGATGCTGCGTGCGCGCGGCTCCACGATGTGGGCCGCCCCGAGGGAGCGATCCTCTCGACCGACGCCGACACGGTCCCCGCGCCCGACTGGGTGGCGGCGACCCTGGCCGAGCTGGCCTCTGGCGCCGATGCCGTGGGCGGGCGGGCACTGCTGCTTCGCGAGGAGCGGGCCGCGCTCGCGCCGGGCGTACGGAGGCTGTACCTCCTGGATCTTGCCTACCGCCGCGCGATAGAGGAGGTGCGGGGGCTCTACGCGCCAGAGGCGCACGATCCGATCCCGCGCCACCACCACCACTTCGGCGCGAGCCTCGCCGTAACCGCGGGTGTCTATGCCGCCGTCGGCGGGCAGCCGGTGGCCACGACGTCCGAAGACGTCGCGCTCGTCCACGCGCTCGTAGGCGGCGGGTACCGGCTGCGGCACAGCCCACATGTGCGGGTGTTCACGTCGGCTCGCACGTCGGGCCGGGCCGATGGGGGGCTGGCAGACGCGTTCGGGTTCTGGGCGGACGTGGTCCGACGCGGAGACGAGCCGCGCGTAGAAGCGGCGTCCGCCGCCGAGCGCCGCCTGGCCGCGTTGGGCCTCTACCGCGCCGCACACCCTGACGCACCCCCGCCTCTGGCGCTTCTGGTCACGCCAGAGGCGGGAGGGGACGTCGAGGGAGAACCGATCACCAGAGCCATTCGTGGACTCCGCGCGTGCATCGCGCGGCTCCGCCCGCTGCCCCTCACCGAGCGGCTCCGCCACGCACGCTGCCTGCCCTTATGACCTCCACGCTCACGCTTCCGCCTGAAACCGCCTCTGGCGACGCGCTAGAGGCGCTCATCCACACCGCCGCTGAGGTCGCCGACCCAATCGCGGAGACGGCCGCCGCCTGCGACGCCGCGCGCGCCTTCCCCACCGAAGCCTTCGACCTTCTCGACGAGGCCGGGCTCATGACCGCCACCTTGCCTGTGGAACTGGGTGGGCTCGGGCTCGGCGCCAGAGGCTCGCGCCACGCGCTCTACCGCGTGCTGGAAGAGGTGGGGCGAGGGAGCCTGCCTGTCGGGCGCGTCTACGAGGGGCACGTCAACGCGTTGGACCTGGTGATGGCCTACGGGACGGATGAGCAGCGCGCCCACGCGGCTGCCGATGCCCGGGCTGGACACATTTTCGGCGTGTGGAATACCGAGGCTGCGGACGGCGTGCGCCTGGACCCGCTACCGGGCGGCGGCGCGCGTCTGAGTGGCGCGAAGGTGTTTTGCTCCGGCGTGGGCCACGTCACGCGTGCTTTCGCGAATGGCGCCTGGCCCGACGGCTCGTGGCAGATGGTGCTTCTCGAACTCGAGAACCACGCCGACCGCGCCGATCCCGACTCGTGGCGCGCCGAGGGCATGCGCGGCTCGGTAAGCGGGCGCATCGACGTTGAGGGCCTACGCGTCGAGCCTCTGGCGCTGATCGGCCGTCCTGGGGACTACACGCGCGAGCCCGACTTTACGGGCGGCTCGGTGCGGTTCGCGGCCGTCCACCTCGGCGGTGCACGCGCGCTGTTCGACGCCGCGGCGTCGGGTTTGCGCGCGACGGAGCGGACGACCGACCCGCATCAACGCGCGCGAATGGGTCGCGCCGCCATCGCCATCGAGACCGGCGCGCTCTGGTTGCTAGGCGCCGCGCGGTTGTGGGAGCGCCACGAAGCCTCTTGCGGCGCCGAGGAGCCGGGCGAAGTGTCTGCACGCTATGCCTCTGGCGACGCCTCGCCAGAGGCCATTGTCGCGTACGCGCAGATGACGCGGACGGCGATCGAACGCGTGTGCCTGGACGTGATGGAACTCGTTGACCGCAGCGTGGGCGCTCGCGGCCTGCTGCCGCCTTCGCCCGTTGAGCGCATCGGCCGCGACCTCCGGCTCTACCTCCGTCAGCCCGCGCCAGACGCGACGCTGGACGCGGCGGGCGCCGCGGCGCTGGAGCAGCCCCACCTCGCCAGAGGCTCGGCGCGATGACCCACACCGCTACGCTGCTCGACGATCCCGAGGCGCTCCCGCTTCTCGCGCCAGAGGCCGTGCGAGACCTCGGGCGCGTCGTCGTCCTCGCGCCGCACCCCGACGACGAATCGTTGGGCTGCGGCGGGCTCCTCGCGCTTCTCGCTGAGGCGGGTATTCCGGCCTGGGTCATCGTCGTGACAGATGGCACGCGGTCACACGCGTCGGCGGCGTACCCGCCGTCCCGCTTGCGAGTCCTGCGGGAGTCGGAGGCGCAAGAGGCCGTCGCGCAGCTCGGCCACGCCGGCCGCGTGCGGTTTCTGCGCTTCCCAGATTGCGGCCTACCCGCGCCCGACACGCTCGCGTTCGAGGACGCCGCAGCCGATCTCGCCGACGCCATCCGAGCGCTCGCGCCCGATACGTTGCTCGTGCCCTGGCGTCGCGATCCGCACTGCGACCACGAGGCGACGTGGCAACTCGCTCGTGCGCGGGTTCACCTCGGCGTGCGCTGGCTGGAATACCCCGTTTGGGCCTGGGCCTCCCGCGAGGCCGCGCCTCTGGCGCCAGAGGCGCGCGCGTGGCGGCTCGACATCTCGCCCGTGCTCGCGCAAAAGGCCCGCGCCGTCGCCGCCCACCGCTCGCAAACCACGCGGCTGATCGACGACGACCCTGACGGGTTCATCCTGCTCCCCGAGGTCCTCGCGCGGTTTGAGCGGCCCTGGGAGCTCTTTCTGGACCCCACCGATGCCTGAGCTCCCGCCGACGGCTCCCGAGCGGGACGCCAGAGGCTCCATCGCGCCGGCCTACTTCGAGCGGCTCTACGCCAGCGATCCCGACCCCTGGCGCTTTGCGACGAGCCCGTACGAGGCCGCGAAGTACGCCGCGACGCTTGCCGCCCTGCCTCTGGCGCACTACGGCCGCGCCTTTGAGATCGGCTGCGCGGGTGGAGTCCTCACGCGCGCCCTCGCCGAGCGCTGCGACAGCCTCCAGGCCGTCGACGTGGCACCGGACGCGCTCGCGCAGGCGCGCAGGCGCACCGCCGACGCCTCTGGCGTCCGGATCGAGCGCATGGTCGTCCCTGGCGAGTGGCCGGAGGGCACGTTCGATCTCGTCGTTCTCTCCGAGGTCGGCTACTACCTCGGCACAGCGGACTTTGAGCAGTTACGCCAGAGGTGCGCCCGAGCGGTGCGGCCGGGCGGCCACTTGCTTCTCGTGCACTGGACCGGCGAGACGGACTATCCTCTCACAGGCGACGCCGTCCACGATGCCTTTGTGGGCGCGGATGCGTGGGTCCGCCTCAGCGGCCACCGCACAGCCGACTACCGCTTGGACGTGCTCGAACGCAAGAGGCCCACTCCCTGACCCATGCCCGACGATCCCGCCTCTGGCGCCCCGCATCCCCAGGAGGAGCACCTCCGGTTGCTCTTCGAGAACGCGCACGAGTACGCCATCTTCACGCTCGGCACGGACGCGCGGATCTCGCTGTGGAACACCGGAGCCGAGCGCGTGCTGGGATGGATCGAGGCCGAGGCCATCGGCATGTCTGGGGAGGTCATCTTCACGCCCGAACAGCGGGCCTCTGGCGTGCCCGAGGCCGAGATGGCGCGCTCGCGAGAGCATGGCCGCGCTGAAGACGTGCGCTGGCACGTCCGCAAGGACGGCTCCCGGTTCTGGGCCAACGGCATGATGATCTCGCTCCGGGATGAGTCCGGCGAGCTTCGTGGCTACGCCAAGATCCTTCGCGACGAGACCGAGCGGAAGGTCGCAGAGGACGCGCTCAGCGCTTTGCGCCAGACCCTCGAAGTGCGCGTGGCCGAGCGGACCGCCCAGGTGCAGCACCTCGCAGCCCAACTCGCCGACGCCGAGACGGAGAGCTACCGCCGCGCCGCCTCCATTTTGCACGACGACGTGCAGCAGCGTCTATACGGCGTCCACCTCGGCATCGGTGCGCTCGTGCGCGAGCTGGTGGACGCCGGCTACACCGCCTTCGCGGAGAAAGCGAGGCGCCTGCGCGGCTGGACAGGCGAAGCCCTGGAGCGGACGCGCGGCCTGGCCATCGACCTCACGCCACCGGCCTCTGGCGAGAGCACCTTCGGCGGCGCACTCCGCGCGCTCTGCGAGCAGGCCAACGATCTC
This sequence comes from Rubricoccus marinus, assembly GCF_002257665.1. Taxonomy (NCBI): domain Bacteria; kingdom Pseudomonadati; phylum Rhodothermota; class Rhodothermia; order Rhodothermales; family Rubricoccaceae; genus Rubricoccus; species Rubricoccus marinus. The sequence goes on from NZ_MQWB01000001.1 coordinate 1,372,775, forward strand.
TACAACTTCCGCGTCGATGTGGACGAGTCCGACGAGGCGATCCGGTCGGCAGAGGAGAACCTCACGCCAGAGGCCGTGGGGCTCTTGGTGCAGTGCGTCCGCGAGGCAGTATTCAACGCCGTGAAGCACTCCGGCACACAGAGCGCGTCCGTTTGCGTCCGAGACACGGGCACCCACACCGATGTAGAGATCCACGACGCGGGTCAGGGGTTCGACGCGTCGTCCACGCCAGGGGGGCTGGGTCACGCGGGGATGCGCGCGAGGATGGGCCTCGTCGGCGGAAGCGTCACGATCTCATCGATCCCAGGGGACGGCGCGATGATCACGCTGCGTGTTCCGCATCAAGCGGGGCCCGCTGCGCCCGCTCCTGTTCCAGGGTCCACGCCACCGCGTGACGCGTGAGCAGCGGCGCCGAGGAGATCCCCAGCTTCCACCGGATCCTCTGGCGATAGGCCTCGACCGTGCTCACGCTCAGATCGAGCGCGTCGGCGATGTGGCGAGGCGCGTACCCCCGGCCGAGCAAACAGAACACCTCTAGCTCGCGGTCCGAGAGGCCTTCGATGCCTTCGCACGGCACACTCGGGACATCCGGGCCGAACACGGTGCGGCCCGCCAGCACGGTGCGCGCGGCGGCAATCAGACCTTCGTCATCCAGCGACTTGGAAAGGAACCCCCGGGCGCCGGCCTCCCGGGCGCGCGATGCGTACACCTCTGGCGGGTGCATCGAGACCACGAGCGCGGGAGGTCCCTGGGACTCGCACAGCCGCCGAACCAAGTCCAAGCCGTTCCCGCACGCGAGCGTGACATCCACCACCACCAGATCGACCGTTTGGCCGGCGTGCCGGAGGCGCTCGATTCCCGCATACGCTTCCTCGGCGCCAGAGGCCTCGCCGCAGATCCGCGCGCCCAGCCCGGTTGCGAGCGCGAGCCGGAGTCCGGCGCGCGTGAGGGAGTGGTCGTCGACGAGGAAAATGGCAGGCGCAATCACAGCAACGCGGACGAGCGAGAGGGGACGGGATGATCCGGCAGGTGTGTGCCGCATGTATGTCACCTCCGCGAGAGATTGTGACGCCTGAAGCGGCCAGTCGAAAACCTCGGCTCCTGCACGCCGGTTCGGTCCTGAGGTGCCAATCAGGAACGCCCTGAGCGGAGCGGCCCAGCGTCCGCATTCCGCGAACCTCTCGTGCCGGGTTGACGCCAGAGGCGCGCGCCCGGACCTTGCGGCTCCCTCTTCGCGCCCGCCCCGCGCCCCTGCATGGAGCCCGTCTTCGACACCGCCCTTATCGCCGCCGAGGCGCCCACCGATCCTCTGGCGCTGTACCGCGCGCTCAAGCTCCCGCGGACCGTGGAGGAGAAGATGCTGCGGCTGATCCGCCAGAACCGCATCTCGAAATGGTTCAGCGGCTACGGGCAGGAAGCCATCGCCGTCGGCGTCGCCAGCGGCCTGGAGGAGCGAGACTGGCTGCTGCCGATGCACCGCAACCTCGGCGTGTGGACCACGCGCGGCGTTGAACTCCCTCGCCTGTTCTGCCAACTCATGGGCCGCGAGGGCGGCTTCACGAATGGCCGCGACCGCACGTTCCATTTCGGTCTGCCGGAGAAGCGGATCGTCGGCATGATCTCGCACCTGGCGGCCATGCTGCCCGTCGCCGATGGCCTCGGCCTCGCGGCACAGATGAACGGTTCGGGCGCCGTCGCGGCCGCATTCGTGGGCGAGGGCGCCACGCGCGAAGGCGAGTTCCACGAGGCGCTGAGCCTGGCCGGGACGTGGAATCTGCCGGTCCTGTTCATCGTGGAAAACAACGGCTACGGCCTCTCCACGCCCACTGCCGACGCACTCCCCGTCGAGGACGTCGCCGAGGCCGCAGCGGGCTACGGCATGCCGGGCTACATCGTGGACGGCAACGACGTGCTCGCCGTCCGCTCCATTGTCAAAACCGTCGCCGATCGCGCGCGAGATGGGGGAGGCCCGGCACTCTTGGAGATGAAGACGTTCCGCATGCGCGGCCACGAAGAGGCCAGCGGGACGAAGTACGTTCCCGATGACCTCTTCGACCTTTGGCGCTACCGCGACCCCGTGCTCCGCCTCCGCCAGAGGCTCCTCGATGCCGGCACGCCAGAATCCGATCTGGACGCTATCGACGCCGACCTCGCCGCGCAGATCGAAGACGTGGCCGAGTGGGCGCTAACACAGCCCGAGTGCGTCAGCACGACCGAGAGGGAGCACGGGGCACTTTTCGCTCCGCACGCATCACGCGAGGTGGCCGCTGGCGGGACGCAGGAGGCGCGCTTTATCGACGCCGTGAGCGCGGGACTCGGTGACGCAATGGAGGCCGACGAGACCGTTCTCGTGATGGGGCAGGACGTGGCCGAGTACGGCGGCGTGTTCAAGGTCACCGAGGGCTTTCTTGAGCGCTTCGGCGCCGACCGCGTGCGGAACACGCCCATCATCGAGAACGGCGCGCTGGGGTGCGCGATGGGCCTCGCGTTGGACGGCTTCAAGCCCGTCGTGGAGATGCAGTACGCGGACTTCATCTCATGTGGCTTCAACCAGATCGTCAACAACCTCGCGACGACGCACTACCGCTGGGGCTCGCCTCTCAACGTCACCATCCGCGCGCCATTCGGTGGCGGCATCGGCGCGGGGCCATTTCACTCTCAGTCGCCAGAGGCTTGGTTCTGCCACGTCCCAGGCCTCAAGGTCGTCGTCCCCGGCACGCCGCAGGACGCCAAGGGCCTCTTGCGCGCGGCGATCGAGGACCCGAATCCGGTCCTCGTCTTTGAGCACAAAAAGCTGTACCGCTCGCTCCGCGGGGCGGTCGCCTCTGGCGAAGTCGTGACGCCCATCGGGACGGCGCGGATCGCGAGGGAAGGGGAGGACCTGACGCTCGTCACGTGGGGCGTGGGGCTCGTCTGGGCCGAAGCCGAGGCCGAGCGCCAGAGGCTGCAGTCGGGCGCGAGCGTGGAGGTAATTGACCTCCGGACGCTCGTGCCGTGGGACCGAGAGGCGGTACTCGCGAGCGTGGAGAAAACGGGTCGGCTTATCGTCCTGCATGAGGCGACCCGAACGGGTGGCTTCGGCGCCGAGATCGCGGCAGAGATCGCGGAGGCCGCGTTCGCGCATCTCGACGCTCCGCCCGTTCGCATCGGCGGGGCCGACCTCCCCATCGCGTTCTCCAAGCAGATCGAGAACGAGGTGTACACCGCGGAGTCTCGCCTGAGCGCCGCGATTGAGCGCACACTGAGCTACTGAGCCTCTGGCGCGTTTTCGCGTAGGCGTTCGCGCGTACCTCCCCCGGGGTAGATGGATCGTCTCTGGGTTCGCCGCCAGAGGCCAGGCCGGTTGCAGGGGGCGCCAGGACCACCACTGGTTTCAGGCGAATGAAAAGAGGCGCGCGTCTCGTCCCACCACGGCCGAGACGCGCGCCTCGCAGAAGCCCTGAGGCTCCTCACGCTGAGGTAGACACCAGAACCCGACGGGCATAACAGGCGATCGCCTGAAACGGAAGGGTCAGGAAAACCCTTAGGCCTCTGGCTGTGAGATGTCCGACGGACTACCAGTCGGGGGCCGAGGCGAAGCGCCTGTTTTCGAAGGTTGCGCCGCGATGAACCACAAACGGAAACGGCCCCGTAGCAAGGACAGGTGTCCGAGCGACGAGGCCGTTACAGTGGAGATGCTGGGATTCGAACCCAGGTCCGAGCGAGCCGCCAGTCCAGGCGTCTACAATGCGTAGTCAGCTGTTCTAAGTCTTAGCTCTCCGAGATGGAGCCGCTGACGAGCGTCTCCGAAAGCGCAGGCTGATTGTCCTTTGCGCTTCGGTCCAGCCGGAACCTCCGCGCGCATCCTATCTAAGTATGGTGCCTCTACCCGGGCCGATAGGCAAATCCGGGCGGAGACAGCTAGCGGGTTTGGTTATGCCGCGAGCGAGTAAGAGTAGTCGTTTGCAACTATTCTAGTTCTCGATGAGGGTCACGGGGGTATCGAGAACCCCCCGGCATGCAGCCTGCCGACCTGCTCACCCGTCGAAACCATGTCATCCCCAGTATGGAAAAGAGCGGACCGAGCGCCAGAGGCGTGCTCCGTCTTACACAACCTACAACGCGGGGGGCGTTGCGGTGTTGCGTGCCCCGCTTAGTCCGTCGCCTCTTCATCGCGCTCGCGGGGCGCATCAAGGGCTACGAGGCCGCGGTTAGCGAGCGCAGCCGTCACATCGTCGAGCGCACGATTGCGCAGACCACGCGTGAGGTAGGGCAACTTGGATCGGCTGCCGAATACGTTCCGGCGCACGGCGTGAACGTACACCCGCACGAACCGGCCGTTGAGAGGCGCAAGGTCCAGCGACGCTTCCACTGTAGAGAACACTCCCGTTTCGATTCGCCGCACGTCGGTCGAAATCACGTTCCCCGCGTCGGGCGGTACGACGGCCCAGCCGGCTTCGCGCAGTGCCGCTACCAACTCCTCTTCCAGCGCGGCGTCGCCAGAGGCTAGGGGCAAAGCCTCTGTTTGAGCCGAGGCCGTAGCGGTCGGCTGGGCCTCTGGCGAGATCCGGTAGTCCCGGTAGGTGGGCGCGAGCGAGGGGGCGCACCCGGTGGCGATAAACGCGAGCGCGAAAACGAAACGGAGCACAACGGTTCCTGGAGGTCTCCAACATGCTAGCCGCACGAACCACCTTCGCGCAGGGCCAAAAAAAGAGCCGGGCGGACACGCTCACCCAAACGTGTCCGCCCGACGATGCGCGGGCCGAAGCCCTGATTGCGCATGTGTCGCTCGAGCAACATCAGGAGTTGTTCACCCTCCTGCGCTGCTCCCGGCTAGCAGGCAACCGCCGTGCCAGAAAGCCTCTGGCGGCTGACGGTAGGGCTGAGGAGACATGTCTGCCCACGACCGTGGACACCGCTGTCCTGCGCTGTCCTGTCACGTGTACGCTACTGCCCACGCGCCATTCTGACGCTGTCCCTCAGGGCGCGTCTAGGGCGCGGTCGCATGAAGGCAGGGGGTAGAACAGGCATGGTGTTGGAATTCTGGCGCCAGAGGCCCTAGATTTGCACGGCTAGGCTCGATACTCCACCCAACCCCTCTTTATATGCCCTGCGGAAAAAAGCGCAAGCGCCACAAGATCGCGACGCACAAGCGCAAGAAGCGGCTTCGTAAGAACCGCCACAAGAAGAAGAACCGCTAGTCCGGCTTCGGCCGGGCGGTTCGCCCGTCGAGAGGCCGCGTCCCCAGGGATGCGGCCTTTCCTCGTTTCGGGATCTCGCTGAGGGCCCGTCGGGCCCCGACGTTCTATCTTCGCACTCCCTCTCTCACCCGCCTTTCGCCATGAGCACCCGTAGCCGAACCGTCCGTTCGACCACTCTGGGCTTCCTCGTCGGCGGCGCGTCTGGGTTCGCCCTGGGCTTGCTGCTCGCGCCCGATGAAGGACGCCAACTCCGCCGCCGCGTTGCCTACCTCCTCGACCGGTGGGCCGCCGATCTCTCCGGCCTGCTCGACCGCCTGGAGACCTCTGACGGAGAATCCAGCGCCGCTCGTGAACGGGCCGACGCCCTGGTTGCCGACGCCCGCGAGCAAGCCGCACGTCTTCTCGACGAAGCCGATGCGCTGATCGCCGACGCGCGCTCGCGCCGCCCCGCATCCGACCGTCCCGCCGACTCTGGCGCCGCCACAACCACCCCCTAGCTTTACGTGAGGTTTTCCATCCTCCTTCCTGCTTCCGAGGGGAAGCAGACCGGCGGCAATCCATTGGCCCCGGACATGTTCGACTACCGCTCGTCGAACACCTTCAATTACTTCAACGAGTTCAACGCGGAGCGTCGAGCACTGATCGACGCGCTCCAGAAGCAGGTCAAGGCCGGCGAAGCTGACGAGTTGGAGACGCTCTTCGGCGTCAAGGGGGACACGCTGCAGCAGGCCGTTGACGTGACGGGGGAGCTCTACCGGAGCCCCCTGATTGCTGCCATCGACCGGTACAACCCGGGCGTCATGTACGCCGCGATGCAATTCCCCGAGCTTCCGACCGGGGCTCAGCGGCGATTGTTGGAGAACGGCGTCATTTTCTCCGGCCTCTTTGGCCTCTTGCGCCCGGACGACCTGATCCCGAACTACCGGCTCAAGATGGACGCGTCCGTCAACGAGATCGGAAAGGTCTCGTCGTATTGGAAGCCGCTGATCTCGAAGCGGCTGAACGAGCTCTTGGAGGGGCAAGTCGTATGGAATCTGCTTCCCGGCGCGCACGCGGCGGCGTGGGATGACGAGGAGACCTACGCCCGGATGTTCCACGTCAAGTTCTACCGCGAAGACGAGAGCGGGGAGCGCAAGGCGGTCTCGCACGGCCTGAAGGAGCTTCGGGGCGCCTTGGTACACCACATCGTGATCGAGTTGCCTGAGACCATCGAGGACATCGATGAGTGGGAGGCTCCGGACGGTTTCGAGGTCGACTTCGGCAACTCGGAGATCGACGAGGAGACCGGAGGTGGGACCATCGTGATGGTCTCCAGCCCGGGCTGGGAAGAGCGCCGCGCCGCCCGCCGCAAGGCCCGCCGCGAGGCGGAGGCTGAAGCCGCAGCGGCCAAAAAGGCCCGCGAGGAAGACGACGATTAGGCCCGCCAGAGGCTCAACCCACCGGGCCTCTTGCGCCCCGATTCGAACCCATCATGTCTGTCGTCATCGGCATCGCCGGAGGCTCCGGCTCCGGTAAAACCACCGTGCAGAAGCGCGTGCTGGAGGCCTTCGGGCCCCGCCGCATCGCGCTTCTGGACCACGACGCGTACTACCGCGACTTGGAGCACCTCGCGCCAGAGGAGCGCGGCCGCTTCAACTTCGACCACCCGGACGCGCTCGAAACGGAGCTCATGGTGGCTCACCTCGACCAGCTCCTAGCGGGCGAGGCCGTCGAGAAGCCGACGTACGACTTCACGAACCACAGCCGCCGAAAGGAAACGGAGCGGGTTGACCCGATGCCGGTCGTCGTCGTGGAAGGGATCCTCGTGCTTGCCGAAAAGGAGCTTCGGGAGCGGATGGACATCAAGCTGTACGTGGACGCACCCGACGACGTGCGGCTCATGCGGCGGATCGAGCGCGACTTGCACGAGCGCGGGCGGTCCATCGACTCCGTGCTCGGGCAGTATCGCCGAACGGTTCGGCCGATGCACCTGGAGTTCGTCGAGCCGTCCAAGCGCCACGCCGACGTCATCATTCCCCGCGGAGGTCAGAACCGCGTGGCGATCGACATGGTGCTCGCGCGGGTGCAGACGCTTCTTGCGGCCGACAGCTAGGCCTCTGGCGCCGAATCGTACCGCCCCATCTCGCCAGAGGCTAACAGTCGGATTCCGTCCAAGACGAGGTTCGGCGCGACGTGGTCCACCATGTCTAGCCGCTTGGCGATCCAGCCGCCCCAGCCGCCGCTGGCGACGATGAGCGGTGGGGCGGAGAGCTCGGCTGCGGCCCGGCGCAAGAGGGCCGCCATGCCGTCCAACACGAGCGCGGTCAGGCCGGACTGGATCGCCTCTGACGTGCTTCGCCCGATGGCATGCTCGGGGCGCTCCCACTCGACCTCGGGCAACTGCGCGGTGCCTCTGGCGAGCGAGCGGCGGAGCGTGTGCGGGCCGGGCAGGATGGCACCTCCCAGGTAGACGGGTCCGTCCGCGAGGAGATCGACCGCGTCTAGAGTGATGGCTGTCCCGGCGTCGAACGAGAGGACAGGGCGACGCGCAGGTTGTCCGTATAAAAGCCACGCGGCAGCGGCGGCGGCGATGCGGTCGTTGCCGAGCGTGTGGGGCGTGCGGTACCCCATCGCGAACGGAAGGGGGCTGCTGGCGCGGACGACGAACGGATCGCGCCCGGTAACCTCGGCGAGTGCCGGGACCAGCCGCGCTTCCAGATTAGGGACCACAGAGCACACGCCGCTGGCGCGAGCGCCCAGCTTCGCGAGGCGGGGTCCCCAGGCATCCGCCGGCGCTTCCAGGCTGGAAGGATAGGAGGCAGCTTCGCGCCACTGCCCATCGGCGTAGCGCGCGACTTTGACGCTGCTGTTTCCGATGTCGATGGCGAGGAAATCGCTCATGGCAGAACGGTCGTCTCGCCCGCGTGAACGTCTACGATCTCGCCAGAGGCTTCGAGGCGGAGCGCACCGCTGGGGCTGAGGCCGAGCGCGGTGCCGATCAAGGGCGCGCGGTCCGTCCCGGGAAACCCGACCTGTAGCGTGTTGCCGAGCGCGGGAATCTGGGCTTCCGCCGCATGCACGATGGCCTCTGGCGAGAGCGCGAAGCGGCGTTCGAGCGCAAGCAGGAGGTCGGCGAGGATCTGGCTCCGGTCGAGATCGGCGCCAGAGGTGAGCGCGAGCGACGTGGCGCGTGCGGCCAACTCGGGTGGGAACGTGCGCCGGTTTACGTTGACGCCAATTCCGAGCAGGACGGTCGGGCTCTGGCTTCCAGAGCCGCACGTTCGCCAGCGGGTCTCGCCCAGCACGCCGGCCACCTTCTGTCCTTCAAGGAGCACGTCGTTGGGCCATTTGAGCGCGACGCCAGAGGCGAGACGCGCGTTGGCTCCTGAGATCGCGTCGCATACCGCGAGGGCCGCCGCCAGAGGCACGAGGCCGAGGTGCTCAGGGCGGAGCTTGGGACGCAGCACGAGTGAGAGCGCGAGGTCGCGGCCGGGTTCGTCCGCCCAGACACGTCCGAGGCGACCGCGGCCTTCGCTCTGGTGGTCCGCGGTAACGAGTGCGCCCGTCGGAGCGCCCGCGTCGGCCCACTCGGCGGCAGCCGACTGCGTACTCCCGACTGTGGCGTGGTGCCGGTGGGCGCGCCCCAGGCGAACCGTCTGCAGCCGCCCGCGGAGCGCGAGGTCAAGCGGCGTCATTGCGCGCGTTGCCACTGCACCGTCGAGACCCTCGCGTCGCTGAGCGGCACGTCGGTCCGCGCGTCGATGCGGGCTGAGCCCGGCACCAAACCTCTGGCGCCGGAGGCGAGCTCGGCGCGGAGCTGGCTGGTCTCGTCGAAAAGGGCAGACGCCATCTCGCGCTGCACCACGACCGCCAGGAGTTCGCCGGCCTCTGGCGAGACCGCGGCGCGGACGTAGCGGATGGGTTGCGTCCGGCGGCTGTCCGCGACAAAGCGGGCCTCTACCAAGCGCGCGGCCTGGCCCGCCACGAGGGTGTCCCCAATCACGCGGGTCGTGTACTGATCTCGCGCGGAGGCGTCCAGGTACGGGGGCTCGTCGGAGAGGAACGCGGGGAGCGGGTTGTGGACGGAGTCCAGAACCGTCTGCAAGCCACCGACGCGTTGCGTGAACGCCCCCTCGGATGCCTTCCAGGCATCGTCCCAGGCATCGCCGGAGACGAAGGCGAGAAGGCGGTCGGCCTCGGCGTCCCGCTCGGGGACGACGGAAGGCGCGTCGGCGCACGCCGAAAGGACGAGGATCAGGAGGGGGAGGAAGCGCATGGGCGGTAAGATCGCGCTCTGAGAACCCGCCCGCTGAGGCGCGGTTCACGGCGCGTCCCCTTCTCCTGACATGCCGCTCTCCGCCGAACTCTCCGTCGCCCGCGAGGCCGCGCTCGACGCCGCGTCGCTGATCCGCGCCCGCTCCGCTGGATTCGACCGCCGCGACGCCCGCACCAAGACCACGCACGACCTCGTCACTGATGTGGACGAAGCCGCTCAGCGCGTCATCCTCGAACGCCTCCGTGGCGCGTTCCCGGAAGACGCCATCCTCGCCGAAGAGGGCGGGCGGGACGGCGCGCGGCCTCTGGCGTCGGGCCGCCGCTGGATCGTGGACCCGCTCGACGGCACGACCAACTTCGCGCACGGCGTCCCACCGTATGCCGTCTCCATCGCGCTGGAAGACGCCGGCGAGATCGTTGTCGGCGTCGTGGCCGAGGTGACCTCTGGCGAGACGTTCTGCGCCACCCGCGGCGGGGGGCTCACCGTAGATGGCACGCCCGCCAGCGTTTCCCACACGGAGATCCTGGACGAGGCGCTTATCGCCACCGGCTTTCCGTTTCGGGACTACTCCTACGCCAGAGGCTACCTCGAAACGTTCGAGACCATGATCCACGCCACCCGAGGACTCCGCCGCCATGGCTCGGCGGCGATGGACCTCGCGTGGACAGCCGCCGGCCGCTTCGATGGGTTTTTCGAGGCGGGGCTCGCGCCCTGGGACGTGGCCGCTGGCGTGCTGCTCGTGCGCGAGGGTGGGGGGACCGTCACCGGGATTGATGGAGCGTCGCACCCTGTCTTCTCGGGGGGGCTCGTGGCGGCGCCGCCGGCGTTGCACCCCGCCATCGTGGACGCGTGCCGGCCTCTGGCAGGCGCGTACGCCTCGCGCTCGGAAACAACTGGTGAACGGGGTTAAGCGCGGCCGCAGAGCGGCGATACCCTTAGCCCCCACCACAGCCCGTGACCTCGTGTTCGCCGCCCCCTCGCCGGTGCCAGCTCCTCCTACGCCCTCAGACCGTCTGCCGCTGATCCTGGTCGCGGACGACGTCCCGGAAAACCGCCAGCTGTTCACGCTCTACCTCCGTGGCAGCTTTGAGGTCGTCACGGCATCCACGGCGGAAGAAGCGCTCGAGGTGCTCCGCCAGAGGCCCTTTGAAGCGGCTCTGCTGGACATCAACTACGGCGGGGGGATGGACGGCTTCGACGCCATCCGTGCGATCCGCGCCGACTCTCAGCTCGCCTACCTGCCCGCCGCCGCGCTCACGGCGCACGTCGCGCCAGAGGACCGGGACCAGTGCCTCGCGGCCGGCTTCGACGCGTTCCTGGCCAAGCCCGTACGCCGCGCCGAGATGAAAGAGGCGCTCGCGTCCCTGCTGGCGCTGCGCACGTCAGCGTCGAAGGCGGCCTGACGGTTGTTCGCCAGAGGCGGATCGCACAGAGAGAGACGCCTCTGGCGTAGCGCCTAGAACAGCGCGTAGATGAACGGCGCGAGGGCGGAGCCCTGGACGGCCACGATCATCAGCCCGAGAAGGAGCAGCACGACCACGATTGGCGCGAGCCAGAACTTCTTGCGCTGACGGAGGAAAAGCCAGAACTCGCTGAGGACGCGGACTTTCGACATGCGGACGTGCGGCGGGGGGTGACGAAACTAGCGCCGCCTCGGCCGTAACCTCTGTGCACCTCTGGCGTAGCCGGGGCCGTCCCCCTCGTTTACCCTCCGATCCGTGCCCTCAGCGGCTACCGAGTTCTCCGAAGGCGCCCGCATCGCCGTCAGCGCCCTGCTGGCTAGCAAGATGCGCGCGCTGTTGACCACGCTCGGCATCATCATCGGCATCGTGTCCGTGACGGCTACGCTCACGGTCATCAACGGGATCGAAGGGGAGTTCGACCGCTCGATGGCGCTCATCGGGGACGACGCGCTGTTCGTGGAGCAGCGGCCGTGGTTCTTCTCGTTCGACGACTGGTGGAAGTACCGCCAGAGGCCCGAAATCCCGAGCGAGCTGGCGGGTTACTTGCAACAGCGCTCGGACTATGCCGAGGCGGTCGCGCCCATCACGGGAGTGGCGGGAACGCTCCGCCGCGGTCGCGACGAGATCGGGGGGATCGGCGTGGAGGCCAGCACGCCCAACTACGTCGACACCGGCGGCTCAGACCTCGCAGAGGGCCGGTTCTTTACCGATGTAGAGGCCCGAGCGGGCCGGCCTGTGGCCGTGATCGGCTCAGACGTGGTGGAGGCTCTGTTCCCGGCAGAGGATCCCGTCGGAAAGGACATCCGCATCAACGGCAAGCGGTTCGAGGTGATCGGCACGCTGGAGGAGCGCGGCAACTTTATGGGCCTCGCCTCCGCAGACGCCAGAGCGGTGATCCCGCTGGAGACCTATACGCGGCTGTTCGACTCCGACCCCAGCATCTCCATCAAGGTGAAGGTGGAGGACATGTCGCAACTAGAAGCCGCTGAGGAGGAGCTGGGTGGCCTCGTGCGCCTGTTCCGCGGCCTGGACCCGTTGGAAGACGACGACTTCTCGATCAACCGACAGGAGCAGTTCCGCCAGCTGTTCCAAACGCTGCGCGTGACCACCTACGGCGTCGGGCTGTTCCTCACCGCGCTCTCGCTCCTCGTCGGCGGAATCGGCGTGATGAACATCATGTTCGTGAGCGTGAAAGAGCGCACGCGCGAGATCGGCGTTCGCAAAGCGCTGGGGGCGACGCGGCGGGCCGTACTCATCCAGTTCCTGGTGGAGGCCGTCGTGATCTGCCTCGTCGGTGGCGCAATCGGCGTGGCGCTTGCGGGGCTTCTGGCGCTGGGCATCAACCAAGTGTTTACCGCCCAACTCACTCTCGGGACGGTGTTCGTGGCCTTCGCCATCTGCGCTCTCGTGGGCCTCACGTTCGGCCTCGCGCCAGCGTGGCAGGCTGCAAAGGCTCGCCCCGTTGAGGCGCTACGCTATGAGTAGCCGCGGCCCCCTGCCTCCGGCGCCAGAGGCGCCTCTCTCTCCCGTGCAGAAAGCGGGGCGTTCGCCAGAGGCCTCTGGCGGGTGGCACCCCACGTCGAACCCGGCAGCATGACCGCCCCTCGCGACATCGTCCGCATGTCTCTCGGAGCCCTCCGAGGCAACGGCCTCCGCTCCGTCCTGACCGTGCTCGGCATCACGGTGGGCGTGTTCTCCGTGATCGCGTCCGTCACCGCCGTAGCGGTGCTGGAGGGCGTGCTGTTGGACAACCTCGTCTCGATGGGCTCGCAGACGATCACCGTTTCCCGCCTGCCCAGCAACCGGCAACCGACCGAGGAGGAGTTCAGACGTCCGCAGATCTCGATCGAGGTCGCGGAGCGCCTCGTGGGCCGATCGGCGCTGGCCTCGTCCGTGAGCCCCTCGGTGCAGACCGGCGGACGGCAGATCCGAGGTGGTGGGGAGGAAACGGACCCCAACGTGCTTCTGATCGGAGCCGACGAGTCCTATGCGGCCAACAACGGCCTGGAAGTGACGCAGGGCCGCTTCCTCAACACCGACGATGTCCAGGCCAGCCGGTCGGTGGCCATTATCGGGACGAGCGTTGAGGACGAGTTGTTCGCCGGGCGCGAAGCACTGGGCAAGGAAGTCCGCATCGACGGGCGGCGTTTTACAGTCGTGGGCGTGTTGGGCGAGGAGAGCGGAGGCTTCGGCATGTTTGACGTCAACAACCAGGTCATCCTCCCGATTACGCGCGCCATCCCGGCGTTTGGCCTTGGCAACCGAGACGTGCAGATCGACATCCGCGCGCCGAAGCCGGAACTTGTCGCCGCCACGAGGGACGAAGCCATCGGCCTCTTGCGCGCGATCCGCGGCCTCCCGCCAGAGGCGGACAACGACTTCGACGTCGTCGCAAGCGACGGGCTCGCTGAAGGGCTCAAAGGGTTCTCGCGAGCGCTCGCGTTGGGCGGCGCGGGAGTGGGGCTGATCGCGCTGTTGGCGGCAGGCGTCGGCGTGATGAACATCATGCTGGTAAGCGTGGCCGAGCGCACGCGCGAGATCGGCGTGCGGAAGTCGCTGGGAGCCACGCGCAAAGACGTACTCGTTCAGTTCCTGCTCGAAGCCGTGGCGCTATGCCAGCTCGGCGGCCTCGTGGGCATCGGGCTTGGCCTCGTGGTCGGAAACGTGCTCGCGGCGGTGTTCAAAAGTGCGCCGGCGTTCCCGATCGGCTGGGCCGTCGCTGCGATCGCGGGCGTGACCGTCGTGGCGCTGACGTTCGGCGTGTACCCCGCCGTAAAGGCCTCGCGGCTACGCCCGGTCGAGGCGCTCCGGTTCGAATAACTCCTCACGACTTGCACGGCCTCTGGCGCCAGAGGCCCGAGCGCGGCGGCTAGCTTGAGGCTCACCTCTGCCAAGTCCTGTGGACAACGCCAAGACTGACGCAAACGCCGCCAAACGAGCTGCTGGCGAGGCCGCCGCGGCCCTCGTCGAGTCCGGAATGCGGCTCGGACTCGGGACCGGGTCCACGACGGCGTACGCGATTGAGGCGCTCGGACGCCGGGTCCGCGAAGAAGGGCTGGACATCGCGGGCGTCCCCACGTCGTTCGCCGCCGAGCGCCTCGCGCGCCAGCACGGCGTACCACTTCTAAGTCTGGACGATCTCGGTCTGGACACGATCGCGCCAGAGGCCCACGCGCTGGACCTCGCGATGGACGGTGCGGACGAGGTGAGTCCCTCTTTTGATCTCACGAAGGGGCGTGGCGCGGCCCAGGTGCGCGAAAAGGTCGTCGCCGCGCTTGCGGCCCGCTTCGTCGTCCTGATCGACCCGTCGAAGGACGTGGACCGGCTGGGTTCGCGGATGCCGATCCCAGTTGAGGTCCTGCCGATGGCAGAGCCCGCCGTGAGCCGCTCGCTCCGCGGTCTGGGCGCCGAGCCCACGCTCCGCATGGGCCAGAGCAAGGACGGACCCGTGGTGACGGATCAGGGGCTCTGGGTCCTCGACGCGCACTTCGCCGACGGCATCGCCGACCCCGAGCCTCTGGCGACGGCAATCGACGGCCTTCCAGGCGTGCTCGGCCACGGGCTGTTTATCGGCATGACGAGCGATGTCCTGGTCGGGCTCCCCGATGGCAGCGTGGAGCACCGGACGCGAGAGGAGGCGTAGCGGACTGCCCTCGCGGGTTCACTGGACAACGCCACAAGCGAGCCCCATTCGCCGACGTTGGCCTCTGGCGCCAGAGGTTGACGCGCGTGGAGCCGAGTCCCCAAACGCAACGCCGCCCCGGCGACGAGGTGTCACCGGGGCGGCAGATCAAACGCGGTCAGGCTCTAGCGGAGCTTGAAGTCGACCGGGAGGGTGAAGCGGACCTTCACCGGGCGGCCGCGCTGCATGCCCGGCTTGAATGTGGACTCCTGGACGGCCTTGACGGCTTCGTCGCAGAGGAGCTGGTTCGGACAGCGGACGGCGGTGGCCTGGGAGACCATGCCGCGCTCGTCGACGACGAACTGCACGAACACCTTGCCCTCGACGCCGGCACGGCGGGCCATCTCGGGGTAGGTCACCCGTCTCTGGAGGCCTTCGAGGCCACCGATGAGCTCAGGCTTCTGCTCCACGACCTCGAAGATCTCTGGCTCCTGGGGCTCGGGCTCCGGCGGAGGCGGCGGGGGTGCCGGCTCGTTGGACGGTGGTGGCGGCGGGGGGGCTGGCGGTGCTGGGGGCGCCGTCGGGGCGTTGACGGGCGCGTCGAAGTCGAGCTCGATCTCGTCGATGATCTCGTCCTCGATCACCGCGTCGTCCGGAACCTCCTCTGGTGGGGGCGGTGCGGGCGGCGGCGGCGGGGGAGGCTCGACGATCTTCGTCTGCTCGATGTCCTCGATCTCGATGATCTCCTGCTCGTCGGCCATGACGTCCACCTCTTCGCCGCCGGAGAGCGGGACGGTGAACGCGCCGAGAAGCAACAGGAGCGCGGCAACGGCGCCGATCTGAACGTACAGCGGGTACTTCGACTTCAGGTCGGCTTCAGGTGTTTTGCGTAGAGCCATGTTGGGGAGGGAACGGCCGGAGGGGGCGGCGGGCGCCGGTCTGCCAATGTAGGCACGGTGAACGGTGGCGTCACGCCCGCGCTGGGATTCAACGGAGACCGGGGCATCGCCCGTGTGTAGTGTGGACCGCCAGAGGCCAAAGAAGTTGCTCGCGCCTCTGGCGATCTCCCGAAAAACGCCCTGACAGCCTCTAGGCACGGGGTTCGCGCCAGAGGCTTTTCGCGGTCACTAGCGCAAAACGAATCGGATCGGGAGCGTGAAGCGGACTTTTACCGCCTGCCCGCGCTGCGTGCCGGGCTCGAATGTGCTTTCGAGAACGGCCTGGAGGGCCGCTTGCGAGAGCGCGTCGTTGGACGAGCGCAGCACCTCGGGGTCCACCACGCGGCCTTGCTCGTCCACCACGAACCGCACGATAACGGTGCCGCTGGCGCCGACGCGCTTCGCGACCTCGGGGTAGACCACGCGGCGCTGCAAGCCTTCGAGCCCGCCGATCAAGACCGGCTGGTTTTCGATGGGCAGGAAGTCGTGGACGATGTCCTCGCCGTAGGCCTCTGGCGGAGTTGGAGGAGGGGCCGGCTGCGTCTTCGGCGGAGCCGGGGGCGCCAGAGGCGGAGCGGGTGGGCCGGATGGGACGCTAGTATCGTCGAAGGTGAAATCGATCGCCTCGACCGTCTCGTTGAGGATCTCCGCGTCGTTCTCCACCTCGACCGGCGGCGGTGCCGCGGGTGGCGGCTGAGGTGGCGGCGGCGTGAGGTCGCTCTGTGGGATGTCCATCGCCACGAACGGGTCCGGCGGCGTTTCTACGATCGGAGCCGGAGGCTCTGGCGGCGTGGGGACGCTAAACGCTGCGAGCGTGAGGAGCAGCGCGAACACGGCGCCGATCTGAACGTGGAGGCGGTAGTCGCGGCGGAGCGCAGCGGGTTGGGCAGGCATCGGAGCAGGGGGAAAGTGCTCCGGGGAGACCGCCAGAGGCCCCTAACGTTGCTCCCGCCGTTCGAGCATCGCGCGGTGAAACGTCCGCGCGACGTAAAGCGAGAGGCCGACGCCGATCATGTCCGCGAGTGCATCCAGCGGGTCCGCGTACCGGCCGATAAATGGGAGCGACTGCCACAGCTCCGTCCCGATTGCGAGAGCCAGCCCGCTCCAGAGCACCGTTCGTGGCTTGGCGCCTGCCCACGTCCACGCCAGACCAAAGCCGAGAAAGGCGACGATGTGGTACAGCTTGTCCTCCGAAAAGAGGTTAAAGCTGGGGATCGTGTGGCCGGGGACCGAGCAGGCCGCGATGATGATGAGCGTCCAGAGTAGGGCGAGGGCGATGCGGACGTTCACAGCAGGTCACTGGCGAGCATGGAGCCCGGGCGGCCCCGGAACGAAACGGCGGCGCGGTAGCCGAGGTGTAGCGCCGCGAGCGCCGCGTCCTCTGGCGCGAGCCCCTGCGCCATAAGTCCGACCGCCGTACCCGCGAGGACATCGCCGGTCCCGGCCGTAGCCAGCGCCGGGTGCCCTGGCGGTCCAATTGCGACGGCGCCGCCAGAGGCCTCTGGTGAGGCGACGACGCTCGGCATCCCCTTAAGGAGCAAGACGGAATTCCACCGGCTCGCGAGGTCGCGAACGGTCGCGATGCGGTCCTCTGGCGTAAATGCGTGATCGCCGAGCAGGCGGCGAAGTTCTCCGAGGTGCGGCGTGAGCAAGACGCGGCCGCCTGATCGTTCAGCGAGAGTGTCGATGTGAATGGCCAGAGCTGTCAGCCCGTCCGCGTCGATAACGGATGGGCCGTAATCGCTACCGACCAAGGCTCTGGCCATCCGCTGTGTTGGTTCCTCATCCCCCAATCCACAGCCGATAAGGACGGCGTTGGCGGATTCCAACCGGTCGCGTATCGGTTCGAGAGCAGCGAAAGCGAGACCGCCAGAGGCCGTCTCGGGCTGCGCCGCCACCATAACCTCGACGTTGTGCGCGTCGACGGTCAGGCGGGCGCTTTCGGGCGTGCACGCGATGACGGCGCCAGCCCCGGCGCGGTACGCGGCGCGCGTCGCGAGAACGGCCGCGCCGGTGTAGCGACGGCTGCCCACAACGCAGACCGCTGTCCCCGCCGAATACTTGTGCGCGTCCGAGGCGCGCTGCGGCAACACGGCCTCCAGCCAGTCCGGCCCCGCCGTCCACGCGTCGGCGTGCTCGCGCAAGAGGCGGTCGGGAATGCCGATCTCCGCCACAGTCACCGCACCGGCCAATCGCGGCCCGTCGCCCAGCAGGAGGCCTGCCTTGAGCGCGCCCATCGCGACGGTTGCGTCGGCGTGTATAGTGCCCTCTGGCGCCTCGCCCGTGTCGGCGTTGAGCCCCGAGGGGAGGTCCACGGCCAGAACCGTGGCGCGGGGACTCTGGCGGTTGGCCCAGGCCGCGAGCGTCGCGACGGGCTCGCGCAGGTCGCCACTCACGCCGATGCCGAGCAGCGCGTCGACGATCACGCCAGAGGCGCGGCCCAGGTCGGCATCTGGCGCGAGGAGCGTAAGGCGGTCGGAATCGGCGGCGAGGCGTTCGAGCAGCGCGAGGTTTGCGGCCGTGTCGTCCGAACTGTCGTCGCGAGAGGCCAGCGTGACCACGCGGACGCTCCAGCCTCTGGCGTGGAGCACCCGGGCGATGACCAGGCCGTCGCCGCCGTTGTTGCCCTTTCCAGCCAGGACCGTTGCCTCAGGTGCGTCGCCAGAGGCGAGCAGGCGCTCCGCCTCGTCTGCGCAGGCGCGTCCGGCGGTCTCCATGAGCACACGGCCGGGCACGTCCCAGTCCGCCATCGCGCGGCGGTCGGCTTCGCGCATCGTGTCGGCGCCGAGGACGGGGAGGAGGAGGTCGGGTCGCGCGAACATGGAGAGCGCCTCTGGCGCCAGAGGCGGATGGAGACGGGTGTAAGCGCGAGGGCCCCTCGGGTTGCGGCCGCGTTCGCCCTGCCGCTTCTAGGCGTCGCCGCCGGGGGCTTGCAGGAGGCGCGTGTTCTCGAACGCCTTGGCCTCGTCGATAAACAGCTGGAGGTGCGGGAACGGGATCTCGATGTTGGCGGACTTGAGCGCCTCGAAGATCCTCTCGCGGTACTCGAAGCCGACCGGCACTTCGAGCTTGGAGTCCTTGAGGAAGACGCGGAGCTCCATGTCCACGCTGGAATCGTTGAGAGCGGTGACGACCACCTGCGGCTCGTAGTCCGGGTGCAACCGGTTGTCGTCGGCGACGAGCCCGAGGACGACGCTGCGCGCCTCGGCCGGGCTCTCCTTGTACGCGATCCCGAACGGGACGACGACGCGTAGCGCGCGGTGCATGGAGTGGTTGAGGATCTTCTCCTCGATCACCTTCGCATTGGGAAGGATCGCGATCTGGTTGTTGAGCGTGCGCACGCGCGTGCTCCGCAGCGTGATCTCCTCCACGGTCCCGAAGGTCTCCTGCAGTTCGATGTTGTCGCCCACGCGGAAGGGCCGGTCGATCAGGATCGTGACGCCAGCAATGAGGTTTTGCACCGTGTCCTGCGCCGCGAAGCCCAGCGCGAGGCCCGCGATGCCGAGGCCCGCGATAAATCCCGTTACGGGCAGTCCGAGCTTTTCCGCGACGGTCACGGCCGCGATTGCCACGATCACGAACCGGACGGCGCGCATGATGAGCTGCTCCACCCCCACGTCGATGTGGTGGCTGCGGCCAAGCGTGCGGTTGAGGATGCCCCTGACGACCCGGAGCACCACCCAGAACGCGATGGCGATCAGGATGGCCGGCACGAGGTGCTGGATGCCGAACGTCCACAGCGCGTTGATCACGCGCTCGGCCGCCTCACTCACGTCGCCAGAGGCCAACGCGGAGCCGGCGTCCCTGAACCCTCCCACGACGTCCCCGATGCTGGAGGTGTCCACGTCGGTCGAGTCCACCGCAAGGCTGTCCAGGAGGCCTTTGGCGGAGTCAGCGGAGGCCGAGTCCACGCGAGCGAGGACGGTATCGGCGAGGGCGCCAGAGGCCTGCATCATGCCGTGCGGCGCTGCGCGGCCGTAAGCGTGTTGGCGAGCAGCATGGCGATCGTCATCGGCCCGACGCCGCCGGGGACGGGCGTGATGGCGGCGGCCTTCTCGCGCACGGCCTCAAAGTCCACGTCGCCCACGAGCCGGTAGCCGCGCTCGCGCGTGAGGTCCTCCACGCGGTTGATGCCCACGTCGATCACCGTCGCGCCTTCGCGCACCATGTCGGCGGTGACGAACTCGGCGCGGCCGATCGCGGCGACGAGGATATCGGCCTGCCGCGTGATCTCGGCGAGGTTGCGCGTGCGGCTGTGGCAGACCGTGACGGTGCAGTCCAGCCCGCGGCGGAGCAGCAGACTCGCCATCGGCTTGCCCACGATGTTGCTCCGCCCGACGACGACGGCGTGCGCGCCAGAAGTTTCGACGTTGCTCCGCTTGAGCATCTCCACGATGCCCGCCGGCGTGCACGGCTCCAGCGTGTCGTCGCCCAGGACGAGCTTGCCGACGTTTTCCGGGTGGAAGCCGTCCACGTCCTTGGCCGGGTCCAGTGCGCGGATGATCGCGCCCTCGTCGATGTGATCCGGGAGGGGAAGCTGGACGAGGATGCCGTCTACGTTGGGCGCCTCGTTCAACTCGGCGAGCAGCGCGAGCATCGCGCTCTGGCTCATGTCGGCCGGCTTCAGCAGCGTCTCCGCATCGATCCCGACTTCCTCAGCCGCGCGCTTCTTGGCTCGCACGTAGGACTGCGAGGCGGGGTTGTCTCCCAACAGCACGACGCGCAGGACGGGCACGCGGCCGCGCCTCTGGCGGAAGGTTTCGACGCCAGAGGCGACCTCAGCGCGGACCTCGGCGGCGATGGCGGTTCCGTCGATCAGCATGCAAGCGGGCGCAGGTGAGCCGGAAGCTACGGGGGCGCGAGGCGGCGGAACGGCGAATGCAGAATGCAAAAGCGAGCGCAGGGAGCCATCGGCATCACGGCACCTACTGCGCGTCTGCGGCCCAGATTTCACTGCGCCTCTGGCGCCAGGGGCCGTCGCCAGAGGCATCTTCACGCGTTCCCACCTCATTACGTTATGATCCGCGTCGGCATACTGGGCGCCACGGGCGCCGTCGGTCAGACCTTTGTCCGCCTTCTGGACGGCCACCCCACCTTCGAGGTCGTCGCCCTCGGCGCGTCCGAGCGGAGCGCGGGCAAACCGTACCGCGAGGCCTGCAACTGGACGCAGGACCAGCCGATGCCAGACTGGGCCTCTGGCGAGATCGTGACGGCGTGCGCGCCAGAGGCGATGGACGTGGACCTCGTGTTTTCCGGCCTCGACGCGGGCGTGGCGGGCGAGATCGAGAAGGCCTTCGCGGGCGCCGGCGTCGCCGTGGTCTCCAACGCGCGGAATCACCGCATGGACGCCGACGTGCCGCTGCTCATCCCGGAGATCAACCCCGACCACCTCGCGCTCGTGGAGCGACAGACGTGGCCAGAGGGCGGCATGATCGTCACCAACCCGAACTGCTCAACGGTCGGGCTCGTGATGGCGCTCGCGCCGCTGCACGAGGCGTTCGGCGTCGAGGCCGTGCACGTGGTCACGTTGCAGGCGCTCTCGGGCGCGGGCTATCCCGGCGTGCCGTCGCTGGACATCCTGGGCAACGTGGTCCCGTACATCGGCGGCGAGGAGGCCAAGATGGCGAGCGAGCCGCTCAAGATCCTCGGCGGGCTCTCGGCCTCTGGCGTCGAGCCCGCCGAGATGACCATCTCGGCGCAGTGCACGCGCGTACCGGTCATCGACGGCCACACCGAGTGCGTCTCCGTACGCCTGGCAGGCGCCCCGAGCGCCGCCGAGGTCGAGCAGGTTCTCCGCGAGTGGCGGTCGCCTCTTGCGGGCCGCGGCCTGCACACGGCGCCAGAGGCCGCGATCCAGATCGTGGACGGAACCGGGCCGCAGCCGCGGCGCCACGCCAGCGCCGGAAACGGCATGACCGTCAGCATCGGGCAGATCCAGGACTGCCCGGTTTTGGGCGTCAAGTTCGTCGTGCTCAGCCATAACACCGTGCGCGGAGCCGCTGGCGGCGCGCTGCTCAACGCCGAGCTGATGGTGGAGCGGGGCCTGGTGCGCCAGAGGCCGTGACCGAGGAGATCCGGATCCGCCGCGCGGGCCGTGAGGACCGCGTGGCGGCGCTCGGTCTCTGGCGCCAGCTTCAGACCGATCACGAGGAGCAGGACCCGCGATACCGCATCGCGCCCGACGCCGAGGCGCGCTGGGCGACAGACTACCGCACGTGGACGCGCGCGCACACCAGCCGCGTGTGGGTGGCCGAGGCAACCACGTCGCCAGAGGCCTCTGGCGAGCTGGTGGGGCTACTCACCGCGCACCTCGCGGACCCGGCGCCGATGTACCGGGGCGTGCCGTTCGTCTTCGTAGGCGACTTGGTAACGGCGCGAGGATGGCGGGGGCACGGCATCGGCGCACGGCTCGTCGAGACGGCGCGGGCGTGGGGGCGCGAGCTGGGCGCAGGCGAGCTTCGGGCAGGTGTGCTGGCCACCAACCCGTCCGGCCGCCGATTCTGGGAGCGAGAGGGCGCGTCGGATTTTTCGATTACCGTCGTGATGCCGCTTGATTCGGACGCCTCTGGCGCCGATACCCAGCGGTGACGTAGGCCGGGGCGCCGCGTCCCCCCGAGTCCATGTCCGACCGCACCGTGCAGTACGTCTCGACGGAGAGTGGCGAGGTCACGTCCGTGCTCGTCCCCATCGAGCTCTGGCGCGAGATCGGGATCAAGCTCGCGACGAGTCCGCCCAAGCCCAGCCACCCGCTGTTGCTCGGCGCGATGCGCGAGCGCCTCCTGAAATCGCGCAAGCGCGCCGGCGGCGTTCCTCTGGACGACGTCCTGCGCCAGTTCGGCATCGACCGGGACGCATGAGACTCGTCCGCCTCGACCCCGACGCCGTCCGCGACCTCGCGTGGTGGAAAGGCCGCCACCCGCAGAGCGTCCACAAAGTCGTGGACCTTATCGACTCTATTCAGCACCGCCCGTTCGACGGGCCCGGCAACCCTGAGCCGCTGATCGGCCAGCTCAAAGGCCTCTGGTCCCGTCGTATTGACGACACCCACTGGCTCGTCTACGACGTCACCGCCGACGGCATCCGCGTGCTCGCCTGCCGCTACAAGTTGGATGAGGGATGAGGGATGAGGGATGAGGGATGAGGGATGAGGGATGAGGAGGGGCGCCGGCCGATTTGTTCCGCCAGAGGCCCCGTTCGCCATCCGCATCCCACGCTCGCCTCTGGCGCCGCGTCCGTTCGCCCGTAGGGGCGCGTCGCACGCGCCCGACTCTCAGGATGCCACCTGGTCCCGCCAGAGGCCTCTGGCGCTCGAGCCGCCCTCACCCTGTCCCTCTCCCGAGGGGAGAGGGGACCTCACCAGTGGTGCCCAGGAATCCTCTGGCGCCAGAGGCGAGCGCGGGACAGCTTCACCCAGTACCCAGTACCCAGTACGCAGTACCCAGTACCCGCCTAGCCTCCCGCGCCGACGCGGCGCGCGTACGCCCACGCCGCCTCCACCATCTCCACCGGCACGCCATCGGCCACGCGGCCTGCGCCGATGTCGTCCAGCACGATAAAGCGGAGGCCCGCCGCCGCCCGCTTCTTGTCGGACTGCATCGCGACCATGAGCTCGGGCGTCTCCAGCCCGTCCAGCGTGGTGCGGATGCGGAGGTCCCGGACCAGCGCGTCAGCCTCGGCGAACGGCGCCGGGAGGTCCGCCTCTGGCGCCAGAGGCGAGCCGGCTTTGAGCGATGCCGAGAGGTGCAGCGCGGCGCGCATGCCGAGCGCGACCGCCTCGCCGTGCAGGATTCGCCCGTAGCCCGCCACCTTCTCGATGGCGTGACCGAACGTGTGGCCGAAGTTGAGAAGCGCCCGCCGCCCGGCCTCGCGCTCATCGCCGCTCACGATGGTGGCTTTGACCGCCGCCGCGTCGCGCAGGAGTTCTGGCGCGATGGGGTCCCGCAGGCCCATCAACGATCCCAGGTCGCGCTGCAGCCGCGTCGCCAGAGGCCGGTCGGCGACGAGCCCGTGCTTGATGATCTCTGCGCACCCGGCGCGCACTTCGGAGCGGAACAGCGTTCGCAAGAGGCCCCAGTCGCTCACGACGAGCCGCGGCGGGTAGAACGCCCCGATCAGGTTTTTGCCGACCCCGTGGTTAATGCCCGTCTTGCCACCCAGCGCGCTGTCCACCTGCGCCACCACCGTTGTCGGGATCTGCACGAGCGGGAGGCCGCGGAGCAGCGTTGCCGCCGCGAACCCCGCGAGGTCCCCCACGACGCCGCCGCCGAGCGCGAAGACCGGCGTCTGGCGCGTGATCCCCACGCCCAGCGCCCAGTCCATGACCAAGCTGTACGTGTCCATCGACTTCGACGCCTCGCCGGGCGCGACCACGAGCGGCCGCGGCTTCCAGCTTCTGGCGCCGAACGCCTCCATCAACTCGCCCAAGTGGAGATCCGCGACGTGCTCGTCCGTGACGACAAGCGCCGGTCCAGGGTCCAGGCCGGCGCGCTCCGCCAGCTCAGGCACCTTCGCCAGAGGCTCGAAGCGGACGGCGTAGGCGGTGCCGCCGGCGGTAGGGATGCGGAGAGGGCGGAGGTCAGGCATGCCTCAAGCTACCGGCACGCGCCCCCAGAGCGGAAGGGTGGCCTCTGGCGCCAGAGGCCTAGCGCGCCGCGAGAGCCGGCGGAGGCGGGTCCGGCAGCGCGATCCGCACGGACGTAAACGCGCCGACGACGCCGTACCCGCCGTCCACGTTGGAGTACAACGGCGAGGGCTCGGCAAAGGGGTTGCTCTCGTTGTCGATCTGCTGGCGGCGCGAGGCCTGGTACCGCGCAAACGGTTCGCTCACCCGCCCAACGGCGACGGCGAATGACCGTGTGGCGAACTCGTCGGCATAGGTGTCGAAGTCTAACTCGAACTCCTGCCGCCGGTCGCGGAACAGAGCGTCGCGGAACACCACCTCGCGGTAGTACTCCGCATCAGTCTCCACGCCCACATCTATGTCCAGGAACTCGTACCCGCGGCGGAAGGAGGGGGTGACGCTTGTGAACCGGTACGTGTACTCGTTGATGTAGCCCTCTTGGTAGTCCTCCCGCAAGAGGAGCGCCAGTTCGTAGATGTCGTCGCCGGGCGGGTCCACGAGCCCCACGCGCAGGCGCCTCGAGTTGTAGCCCCCCTCATCGTAGTACGTCCACTCGTCGCTCACCACCTCGGCCTCTGGCGCCAGCGGGATGGTCGTTTCCGAAGACGCCAGCGGGAGACCTGGAGCCGTAATCTCGATGCGGTACGTCCGCCCAGCCTCTGGCGTCGCCCCGGTGGGGGAGACGTACACCGACGGCTGGATGGAATACGTCGGCTCCCCCTCAGGGCGCGCGGTCTGAAGCACGAGTGTTTCTACCACCGCTCCGCCTTCGTGGATTGTGACCGTCGCGTCTGGCACCTCGTACGAGCGGTTGCTTCCTAGCGGGAGCGACTTGGCCACCGAGACGGTCCACGTGGAGTCCGGCGTGGGAAAAGCGTACACCACCAGCGCCTCTTCGAAGGGAGGCGGGTCGATGCCCACAGAGGTCTCGAACTCGCAGCCCGCCAGAAGCGCGAGCATCAGCGCCAGAGGCGCGAAGTGGGAGAGGCGCATCAAAACTGGAACTGGTACGAGATGGAAGGCACCGCCTGAAACACGCTGTAGCCCCGAAGCGAGAGGCCTTCTGACTGGTCATCCGCCGTCTCGGCGGTTACGAAAAAGGGGTTCTTGCGCGCGTATACGTTGTACACGCCCAGCACGAGCGCGTGCTCGCCCCACCACGTTCGCCCGTTCCACGTCATCCCGAGGTCCATCCGGTGGTAGGCGGGCAAGCGCGAGCTGTTGCGTGAGGCGTAGGTGTAGCCCTCGCCGAAAAAGCGACCCTGGTTGGCAAGGGTCTCGCGCACGGCCGTTGTGTACGTGGCGGGCAAACGGCCAGTTGGCGCGGTAAAGCCGCTGCCGGTCCCGTACACCCACGTCATCGCGAGGGTGATGCCTTTGGTGGCTTGGTGCTGGACCGTGAAGCCGATATCGTGGCGGCGGTCGTACTTGAACGGGAACGTCTCGCCGCGGTTGAGCTCGGGGAAGGTCCGGTCCGTCTTGGCGAAGGTGTAGCCCAGCCATCCCGTGGTGCGCCCGGCATCGCGCCGGACGAGAACCTCCAGGCCCACCGAGCGTCCCGTGCCGGTTGTGACGGCGGCTTCCCAGTCGCTCGCGGCGGCGCCCAGGAAGCTCGTGCCCTCTCGGTACTCGATCAGGCCGTCCATCTCTTTCCAGTACACCTCGCTCTCCACGCTCCAGTCCCCGAACGTCCGCGAGACGCCAGAGGCCACCTGCCACGAGGACTGCGCGGGCACCCGGTCCGTTGCGGGCACCCAGAGGTCGGTCGGGAGCCCGATGCCGCTGTTGGTCAGCAGGTGCACGTACTGCCGCATCTTCGCGTAGCTGGCCTTTACCGACGTGCGGCGTCCAAGCTTGTAGCGCGCCGCCAGCCGCGGCTCCAGCGACGAGAACGTGCGGCCGTCCACGGAGAATAGCGAGGCATGCAAGCCCAGGTTGACGCGCAGCGCGTCCGAGATCCGCCAGTCGTCCTCGCTATACGCCTGGAACTCCAGCGCGCTCACGGGCGCCGAGGGCGCCAGAAGCGTGTCCAGCGAGGCGAGGCCTGGCTCTTCCAACTGCACCTGCACCGCGCCGGGGCGGTAGCGGTGGTGCGTCACCCCGAGGCCGCTCAGGACCGCGTGCTGCGGCGTCGGTGACCACTCCACGTCGCCTCTGGCGGAGAAATCCCGGATGCCTGAGCGGTAGTTGAGCCCGAACGAGGACGGCTCCGTGCCCGGCCTCTGGCGCTCCTCGAAGCCGGCGCCGAGGTCGAACGCGTAGTCGCTCGCCAGAAGCGTGGTGTTGAGGAACAGCTTGGGAGAAAGGACGCGCGTGTACCGGAGCGTTCCAGTCCGGTTGCCCCAGTCCATGGTGTTCTTGTTGCGGTCGCCGCCGTCCTCGTAGTCCGCGAAAAAGCGGTCGTTGCCGCCGTAGAACGAGCCGAAGATGCGGTCCTTGGGCGAGAGCGTCGCGTTGGCCTTCGCGTTGAGGTCCCAGAAGTAGTAGCCCGCGTCCTGCCCATCAGGGATGAACGGCCGCGCGAGCAAGTCGGCGTAGGTCCGCCGTCCGGAGATGATGAACGAGGCTTTGTCTTGGACGATCGGCGCCTCAATCGTCAGCCGGCTCGCGATGATGCCGATCGAGCCCTGGCCCGTCACCTCACGCTGGTTGCCCTCGCGCATCCGCATGTCCACGACTGACGAGAGCCGCCCGCCGTATCGCGCTGGAAACCCACCTTTGACGAGCTCCACATTGGAGAGCGCGTCGCCGTTGAAGACTGAGAAGAAGCCAAACAGGTGGTTCGCGTTGTAGATCGGCGCGCCGTCCAGCAGCAGCAGGTTCTGGTCCGGCCCACCGCCGCGGACATAGAACCCGCTCGTGCCCTCCGTTCCGCCTTGGACCCCCGGCAGGAGTTGAAGCGCTTTGAGCACGTCGGCTTCGCCCAGGAGGACGGGGATCTTCTTGAGGTCCGCCGCCGCGATCGTTACGGTCCCCATCCGCGTCGTCTCGTCCGCGCGCTCGGCCCGGTCGGCGGTGACCACGGCTGTGCCCAGTACGTCGGCCTGGGGCACGAGCGCGACGTCGAACTCCTGGTCCTCCGTGCGGTCCAACCGCAGCGCCAGAGGCTCGTAGCCGACGTAGGAGATGACCAGCACGTCCGACGAGTCGGCCTCTGGCGTGTGCGGCAGCGTGAGCGAAAAGAAGCCGTAGATGTTCGTGACGGCGCCACGCTGCTCGCCAGGGGCGTACACGCTTGCGCCGATGAGCGTCTCGCGCGTGTCGGCGTCGCGTACAAAACCGCTCAGCGTGATGGACTGCGCCTGCGCGGCGCCAGAGGCCAGTAGCAGGAGCGCGAGTACCAGGAATCGGAGCATGTAATCGGAGCGAGAGGGGAGACCGCGCGTGTCCCTGAATACCGAGCCAGGCGTTGCTACGCTGCGGTCCAGAGCCAAGGGCTCGTATTTGCACGCACCAAAGGCGCGTGGAATGCTCAGGAAGTAACCCATGCGGACCGGGGCGGACAACAGGGGCACGCCGTTCCGACCCGGTCGCACACCTCCCGCACACGTTCGGCCGGGCCTCTGGCGTTGGCCGGTATCTTGATGCCACCACGCCTACCACACGCATGACTCGACTCTCGCTCGCCGCGCCAGCGGCGGCCCTCGCGCTGCTCTTCTCGCCTCTGGCGGGATGCTCCGGCCCGGAAGCCTTGGAGATCACCTCGGTCGGGACCACGACGGAGGTCAACCGCAACCCGACCGCGGCGCTCCGCGCCGAAGCCGACGCGTTTCTGGACCAGTACACGCGCGGCATGTTGCCGCTTTACTACGCGAGCGCGCTCGCGGAATGGGACGCCAACACGCGCATCGTGGAGGGGGACACGCTGACCGCTACGAAGGTGCGCCGGGCGAATGAGGCGCTGGCGGCGTACACCGGCTCGGAGAGCAATATCGGCCGCGCCCGCACCTTCCTGGAAAGCCGCGAGAGCCTGACGGACCTCCAGGTGCGCCAGCTCGATGCCATCCTCTACGCCGCGGCGCAGAACCCGCAGACCGTCCCCGACCTCGTCCGCGAACGCATCGCCGCCGAGGCCGCGCAGAACGACGCGCTCTTCGGCTACACGTTCAGGCTGGATGGCGAGCCTGTCACGCCCAACGAGATCGACCGCCTCTTGCGTGAGTCCACCGATCTCGCCGAGCGCGAGAGCGTCTGGCGCGCGTCCAAAGACGTCGGTCCCACGCTGACCGGCGGACTCGTCGAGCTTCAGCGGCTCCGCAACCAGACCGTTCAGGCACTGGGCTACGACGACTACTTCACCTATCAGGTCTCGGACTACGACATGACGCGAGAGGAGATGCTCGCGCTCATGAAGCAGCTCAACAGCGAACTCCGCCCACTCTACCGCGAGCTCCACACGTGGGCTCGCTACGAGCTCGCCGAGCAGTACGGCGTCCCCGTCCCCGAGTACCTCCCTGCGCACTGGCTCCCCAACCGCTGGGGCCAGGACTGGACTGCCCTCGCGTCCCTCGCCTCTGGCGCCGACCAGGGCGGGCGCACGTTGGAGGACGCCCTCGCGGAGAAGACCCCGGAGTGGATCGTGCAGCAGGCCGAGCGCTTCTACGTCTCACTGGGTCTGGAGCCGCTACCGCGGAGCTTCTACACCCGTTCCAGCCTGTACCCCCTGCCCGCGGGCGCGAGCTATAAAAAGAACACCCACGCCAGCGCGTGGCACCTGGATCTGGACCGCGACGTGCGCTCGCTGATGTCCGTCGAGTCCGACCCGGACTGGTACGAGACGACGCACCACGAACTGGGCCACATCTACTACTACCTCGCCTACACGAACCCGGACGTGCCACCGTTGCTCCGCGGTGGCGCCAACCGCGCCTACCACGAGGCCGTCGGCTCCATGCTGGGCCTGGCAGCCATGCAGCCGCGCTTCGTCGAGGCCATCGGCTTGGAGGTGGATCCCGCGAGCGATCCCGTCCAGAGCCTCTTGCGCGAGGCGCTCAACTACGCCGTGTTCATCCCGTTCAGCGCGGGCACGATGACCGAGTGGGAAGCCGCGCTCTACGGCGAGAACCTCCCCGAGGACCAGTGGAACGCGAAGTGGTGGGAACTCGCGAAGGAGTACCAGGGCATCGTGCCGCCCACGCCCGACCGCGCCGCCGTCGGTGCGCCGTTCAACGACGCCGCGACCAAGACGCACATCAACAACGACGCCGCGCAGTATTACGACTACGCGCTTAGCAACGTGCTCCTCTTCCAGCTCCACGACCACATCGCGACGGAGATCTTGGATGAGAACCCGCGCGACACGAACTACTACGGCCGCGAGGACGTGGGCGAGTTCCTGACCGCGCTCCTCTCGCCTGGAGCCACCGTGGACGGCAACGAACTGCTGGAGCGGATGACCGGCAGCGGCCTCACGGCTCAGCCCATGCTGGACTACTTCGCGCCGCTGATGGAGTGGCTGAAAGCGGAGAACGAGGGGCGCGAGTACACGATGTAAGCGCCCGTTGGCCTCTGGCGCCAGAGGCCAACGCAAGGGCGATCCGCCAGAGGCCGAGCCGCATTTCGGCCTCTGGCGAAGCTCGTGCGAAACCTGAGGGCGTGGGGCGAGTGGAACGGTGCGCCATTTCGGTGGCGAGGCCGCACATCCGTGCCGCCCGTTTTTCCTCTACACCCACCCCCTCCACCCCCCATGGGACTCCTCGATTTCCTGAAAGACAAAGGCAAAGACATCTTCGGCGGCGGCGGCAACGAAGCCGAGTCCATCAAAAAGGAGGTCGAGCGCGCGCTCGGCTCCAACGTCAGCAACCTGACCGTCCACTTCAACGACGGCAAGGTGTCGCTGATGGGCGAGGCCAAGAGCCTCGCGGCCAAGGAGAAGGCCGCCCTCATCGCCGGCAACGTCAAGGGCGTCTCGAACGTCAACGACGACGGCCTGAAAGTCGCAGGCGGTGACGCCGCAGCGCCCGCAACCAGCGGCACGCGCTACTACACGATCAAGAGCGGCGACTCGCTCTCCAAGATCGCGAAGGACATGTACGGCGACGCCGGCGACTACAACAAGATCTTCGAGGCCAACCGCGAGGTGATCGAGGACCCGGACAAGATCTACCCCGGTCAGCAGATCCGCATCCCGGCGTAACGCCAGCGGCTCTTCATCTCTCGCGCCCCGCCAAAGGACTGGCGGGGCGCGATTCGTTTTTACCCTCGGCTCGAAGCGGCCGCAGTACCGGCCTCTGGCGCCAGAGGCCGGGTACGTTCGTCTACGAGATCCCCCGGCTGAACGCGAGCGAGGCAAGCCAGAGCACGAGCCCGGCGCGAAGGCTCCAGAGAACGGTCCGGATCCAGTTGGTGCCGACAAGCCGCGAGTGGGCCTCGGCGTCGAAGGCTCCGCCCAGCGCGTTGTGGAGGGGGACCTGGATAAAGGCTGTGCTCGCCCAGATCAGGCCGATCAGCGCGGCTCCGGCGAGGAGCGCCCAC
>NZ_MQWB01000001.1:1403711-1489730 GCF_002257665.1 Rubricoccus marinus
CTACTGGCTACCGGCTACTGGCTACTGGCTACTGGCTACTGGCTCGCCAGGACGGCCTCGGCAGCGTGGCGGCCGGCGACCATCGCGCCGTTGATGCTCGCGTTGCGGCGGTGATCTCCGGTGACGAACACGCCGGAGTCCAGCGCCAGAGGCCGCTCGGGGGGCTCCAGGCTGAGAAGGTCTGGAAGCGCGTAAGTCACGCGGTCGGTCCGAAGGTGGCGCCAGCGCTCGGTCTTCGCGCCGAACCAGCCGCGGAGCTGCGTGCGGGCCGCCTGTTCGAGTGCCTCATCGGTGGCCTCTGGCGTGCCGAGAACGGACGCCGAGATCAGGGTCTGGCCATCGGGGGCGTACGTGGGCGCGACGTTGCTCATCACCTGCACGTTGTTGACTGGCCCGTTGCCCGTGCCGTCGAGCATGAGCATGGTGTGGTCCACGGGCGGGGAGTCCGCGGCCCAGTACAGGCAAACCGTGCTTTTCCGCTCCGTCTCGCCGGTTCCGGTGAGGCGCGCGGCCTCAGGCCCTTCGGTCGCGACCACGACGGCGTCGGCGTCCAGGACCTCGCCAGAGGCGAGCGTTGCCCGGCCGGCCTGGACGGACTCGACGCGCGTGTTGAACCGCATGGTCTCTGGCGGAATCGCCGTGGCGAGCTGCTCCGGAATGGCCTGCATGCCCATCGCGGGAACGGCAGCGTCGCCTTCGGAGAACATGCGGAAGTAGAACTCGAACGCGCGAGAGCTACCGACGAGCGAGGGGTCCAGGAGCACGCCGCCGAGGAAGGGACGGAAAAACTGCTCGATCATCAGATCGGAGAACCCGTAGCGGTTGCGGAGCGCGTCGATGGTGGTCGTCTCTGGGCGCTCCCAGAGGTCGTCCACGATGCCGGCGCGGACGGACTGGCGCAGGTTGAGCACGCGCAGCTTGTCCGCAAACGTGCCGACTGGAGAGAGGGCGGTGGGGAGTGCCGCCAGAGGCTCACGGAACGGGTCGGAAACGGTCGCGAAGGCCGAGCCGAGCCACACTTCTGCGCCCGGCGAGAACGGCTGGAGGTCGAGCGCGTCGAGATCGAGCACGCGTTGGACCTCGGGATAGGAGGTCAAGAGGACCTGGAAGCCGCGATCGAGGCGGAAGCCCTCGACGACATCCGTTCGAACGCGACCCCCGATGGCATCGGAGGCGTCGAGGACGGTGACGGTCGCGCCAGAGGCGAGCAGGGTGCGGGCGCAGCACAGACCAGAAAGGCCGGCGCCGACGATGACGACGTGCATAGAGGGGGTGGGATGAGAAGCGTCGGGGACCGGTTCGTCTCGTAGTGGTCGGGCCTCTGGCGCCAGAGGCTTTGACGAGGTGGGACTTACTGGGCTGTGCCGTAAAGGTGGCCGAGGGCGGCGTCCAGCGTCGGGTAGGCGTACCGGAAGCCGCTGGCGCGGAGGGCGGCGGGGACCATGCGGACGCTTTTGAGTGCGATCTCGCGCGCGGCCTCGCCGCCGAGAGTTTTGAGAACGGGTGCCGGCATCCGGCCCAACGTGGGGCGTCCAAGCGTCCGGCCGAGGGCCTTGACAACTACCTTGGACGGCGCGGGCGTCGGCGCCGAGAGGTTGACGGGGCCTCTGGCGCTGGAGCGCAAGAGGTGGTGGAAGGCGTAGAGCGCGTCGTCGAGCGCGAGCCAGGGCCAGAAGGCGGAGCCGTCGCCGGGCCAGCCCGCAAGGCCAAGTTGCGCCAGAGGCCCGAGCGTGGCGAGCATCCCGCCGGCGGGGGAAAGGACGAGCCCGATGCGGGCGTGGACGGTCCGGATGCCGGCCGCTTCGGCGTCGGCGGTTGCGGCCTCCCAGGCCTGGCAGACCTCGGCGAGGAAGCCCGTCCCGGGCGGTTCCGACTCGGTCGTCGGGCGCGAGCCGGTGTGGCCGTAGATGCCGCTGGCGGAGGCGGAGATGAACACCTCAGGCGGCGTGGGCAACGCCGCAAGGGCGCGCGAGAGGAGAAGGGTGCCGCGCGTGCGGCTCTCCCAGATCCTGCGCTTCTTGGCCGTGCTCCACGGGAACCCAAAGACCGGCTCGCCCGCGAGGTGGATCACGGCCTGGGGCGCGAGCGCGGCGAGCCCATCCACGTCGATCTCGCCAGAGGCCGGGTTCCAGAGAATGGCGCGCTCGTTCTCGCCGCGATCCCACGTGCGGAGGTCTTCGCGAGAGCGCACGAGCCGCACGATGCGGTGACCGCCGCCGCCGAAAAAGGCGCAGAGGGCGCTGCCGATCAGACCCGTGGAGCCCGTTATTGCAATGGTCCA
The DNA here is from genome assembly GCF_002257665.1 of Rubricoccus marinus. NCBI lineage: Bacteria > Pseudomonadati > Rhodothermota > Rhodothermia > Rhodothermales > Rubricoccaceae > Rubricoccus > Rubricoccus marinus. The sequence goes on from NZ_MQWB01000001.1 coordinate 1,405,993, forward strand.
CGGCTCGCCGTCCCATGCCGCGTGCCTCGCGAGGTCCTCCTGCGTAACCCGGTGGCGGTAGCCGAACATGCGTTCCAACTGGCCTCTGGCGATACCGCCGCCGACCGCGGTGGAGACGGGCGCCAGAGGAAGGGTGTAGGTCACGTCGTCCTCCAACTCGGAGGCCTCGGGGCCGCGGGGGATGGCGCGGTGCACGTGCTCCCACGCCGCGAACGGCCCGCTGATCTGCGTGTCCCGGAACTCGCAGGCCGCGTCGCCTTCGTCGCAGGCTCGGCTGTATCCGTGGTGCTCGGCGGTCCACCGGATGGCTGCGGGACCGACGCCCAGACGAATCACGGCGCGGTCGCCGGGCTGGATGCCGTCGAAGCGCTCCAGCGATACGTCTTGCCAGGGAGGGGAGAGGCGCGCAAAGGCGCCGGGCCGCTCGTGCCAGTCAAAGAGCGTGGCAGCGGAGACGGGGACGGGGGAGCGGGCGACGAAGTGGGACATGTCTCTTCAGGGGGGCGTGAGGTACGCCTGTTTCTGCGCTGCGGTCCCGGCCTCTGGCGCCCATGTGTCAAGCGAACGCCCCGCCTCTGGCGGCGAACGAAGCGGACCTGAGCATCCTTCCTCAGCTTGGCCTCTCAGTTCACGCGGCCTGAGCCAGCGCCGCCCATTTGCGCACAGGGAGGCGCAGGCTCGCCAGAGGCGCCTGCGGGTGCTTTGATTGCCGGTGGGCGCTTTGCTGCATCGTGCGATCTACACCGGGATACACAGCGGTACCATCCAAGAAGAGGTACGGTGATAGCTCTGCCTCGCTATCGGTTCTGCTGCGCTCCTTACCACCTTTGATGACTTCTTTCACAGTGACGAAGTGGATCCTCGCCGTCGGATCGTGCATGGTGCTCATGTCCTGTACTCGGCCGAACGCGCGGGACCTCGGCTGCGATGTGGCGCTCGATACAACGTTGGTCGACGGCCCCGTTGAGCACGGCGTTTGGCTGGTAGCCGACTCGCTCTACCTCTTCGGCGGGTTTCGGCCCTTCAACCCCTCGGTTTGCGTTCCTCTCTGGGCGGCGACGGGGTTGGTCGAAGGATCGTGTGCGCTCGCGGAAGTGCCGGTCCCCTTCGCGGTGCGCCAGACGGGGAAGGACGACACTCTCCATGTCATCAAGGGTGGCCAGACGTTCGCGTTCCAACTCGACGAGGCGTACTGCAGCGACTCCGAGTGGTAGCGAGCTCTGCCCAACCCCGCGCGGCAGAACCTGCCGCTGTAGACTGACCGGGGGCGGCAGCGTTCTTGGGCCATTTAGCACCGGCGCCTACCTTCGCTTCGGGCCTCGGCGGCATTCTTCGCCGTCGCATTCGGCGCCGTGGTGCTATTGGAGATCGGGACTGGTATGGCGATCAAGCCTCAAGGGTGGAGACCTATCGACGATCGAAAAAAGGAGCCAGGCCACTACTGGTTCATCATCGCGTTTCACACGGCAATGATCACATGGGCTACATGGTCCTTCTAACCGTGCCAGCGAACTCGCGTCGGCGCTTCGGTGAAGGCATACGGCGCATTCGCCCTGTCCGGCCTCTGGCGCCAGAGGCCGCACGTGGCCGAGTGACCCCGCTCTAGCGTAGCGTCACCGCCCGGGCGGTCTCCACCGTCTCGCCAGTGGCCTCGTCCATTACCGCCAGCGTGAGCGTGTACGCGCCCGGTCTCTGGCGGCTCGCGTCGAGCAGGAGCGGGATGCCGGCATCGGCGGAGGGAGAGGACGCGTCGATGCGCACGGCGACGCCGCGGCGGCGGCCCCGGCCAAAGAGCCCGCCGATAGCCTGGACCACGCCTGGGCGCCCGTCGTCCGGCACGAGCGCCGCCTCGACGCTGTAGCGCGCCAGCCCGTCGCGCACGCGCAGTCCGTAGACCTCGGCGTACACCGCGACAGGGTCGCCAGAGGCGAAGACGGCCTCTGGCGTGGGGCGGATGATGGCGTCCCCGCGGCGGATCTCGCCGGGCTCGGGAGCGCGCCCTTCGTCCACACTCGTGGCGAGGAGCAGGCCGGAAAGCTTGAGGCCCGTCCCGTAGTCCCAAGCGATCTGCCGCTCGCGCACCCACCCGCCTTCGTCGTCCTCGCCGGCTACCTCAGAGACGACAGTCACTTCGCCCGGCGGGACCGCGAGCGTCGTCACGAACGTCCGCGTGGCGCCAGAGGCGCCGGATTCGATAGCGGTCTCGGTCATAGCCTCTGGCGTGCCGTCACGAATCGCGAAGACAGCGCTGCGGATGTCCGCGTCACGGTCGGCCTCCAGTCCGGTCACGACGACGAGGTCGACCATTCCGTTCGCGCCCTTGAATCCCGTGGTGAGGACCGCCAGAGGCCACGAGGTGGGCGGGACGTACTGCGAGGCGTCGGGCATCTCGCGCCGCAACCGCTCGTCCTGCTCGATGTAGTCGTCGGCGTCGGCGCTCGCGGAGGCGGAAAAGGCGAGTGAGGACGGGGCGTAGATGGCGTAGTCGCCGCTCCAGTAAGGGTCGGTGAACACGTAGCGGGGGCCGTCGGCGTACTCCCAGACCACGAACCGCGGCGAGCCCATCACATCGCCGCCCTGCGTGACGTGCGCGTCGCCGGGGTAGAACGGCTCGCTGAGCGTCGCGCGGTCCTCTGGCGCGCCGTAGCGGATGTAGATCTCGCCGCGCGTGGCGCCTCGTCCCAATTCGGTGGGCCAGCCGAACAGGCGGTCGGCTTCGGCGACGCGCGCGCGGTGCTCCAGCAGGCGCTCGTTTTCGTCGGTCAAGAGGCGCACGTCCTGCTCACGCCAGAAGCGCTCGGCGTCGCGCGGCGGGTCGTCCGGGCGCACCCGCGCGGGGTCGTCCAGGTCACGGCGCTCGTCCTCGGTCATCGCGGCCATCGCCACGTCGAAGGCGCCAGCGGCCTCTCGCGTCCGGCCCAGCCGGAACAGCGCGACGGCGCGCAACAGGTCGTCCTCTTGCGCCTCGCCCAGCGCGAGGAGCGCGTCGAATTCGCCCTCGGCGATGAGCAGCCGCGCCAGAGGCCACGCGTAGGTCCCGCCGCCGTGGCGGACGGCGGCATTCAGCGAGCGGCGCGCCTCGCGGAGGTCATCCTCCATGCCGGGCTTGCCGAGGATCGGGTACGTCGCGCGGAGGCCAGCGAGGTCGTAGCGGCCGCCGCGGTTAAATCTGACCTCTTGCGTGCGCGTGCCGGGGCGGTAGTTCCGGCGGTCGTTTCGGCTCAGCACGTCGCCATGGCGCATCGCCACGTCCCCGAAGCCGCCGCCGACTTTGATAAAGTCGCGGTCGAAGAGGTAGTCCTCCAGCCTCTGGCGCCCAATCTCGTCGTGCGCGATGGCGCTGGTGGAGTCCAAGCGCAAGAGGCGCTCGGCGGAGCGACGGCGCGCGATGCGACGCGCGAACGGAGGCCGTGCCGTGAGGCCGACGCCGCGCTGCTGGAGTTCGAGGCGGAGTTCGAGGAGCGGTACGTCCTCTGGCGAGCCGTCCAACGCGCGGCCGGCTAATCTGTACGCCGCACCGTCGTCGCCACTGGCGATCAGCGCCCGAGCCTCGGCCAGCACGCGAGAGGCCTCCTCGCGCGGCTGCGCAAAAGCAGGGACGGCGCCGAACAGGACGAGAGCAACGAGAACACGCATGGGGCAAGATCGAGCGCGAGCCGTGAGACCGCGAGTCCCAAACGACGGCCCCGCCAGAGGCCGCCCGCCTCTGGCGTCAGGCGAGAACCGGCGCCGCCTCCCGGGCCACCACGCGGTCTCCCAGAGCCTGCGCCGCGAAGCACACGAACCCGATCCAGATCACATCCGTGATGAGCAAGTGCGAGACCTGCATCCACAACGGCGCCAGCAGCCACACGTTGAGGGCACCAAAAGCCAACTGGAACACGAACACGCCCGCTACAGCCTTGCCGATGCGCGTCGCCAGAGGCCTCTCGCGAGAGGCCCACACGGCGAGGGCCACAAGACCGAAGACGACGAAGGCGAGCGTGGGGTGCAGGATCCGCAGGCTCACGAGCGTCTCCACCAGCGCGTGCTCCTCTGGCGAGAGCCCGCCGACGAGCACGAGCGTGTCGCCCAACGCCGTGATCGCGCCAGAGGCCCCGAGCACGATCAGCCCGAACAGCGCCGCGGCGATGGACGCGCCTCTGGCGCCCGAGCCGAGCCACCTTGGCAGCGGCCTGTTGCCCGCGCCCCAGGCGGTCAGGGTGATCCACGCGAGCAGGATAAACGTGTTGATGAGGTGCCCGGCGATCCAGAGCGCCCGTGCCGTCCGCGCGTCCAGCGCTACGTATTCCAGGAGCACGAGCCCTGCGCCGATCGCGCCCTCGATGATCATAAAAACGACCGAGAGCACCGCGTAGGTCCGCACTGCCGCGCCCCTCGGGAACGCCCGCCACACGAACACGGCCATCGCGAGCACGAGCGGCAGCGCGAGGCCACTCGTCACGCGGTGCCCGAACTCGATGATGGTGTTCAGGCTCGGCGCCATCGGCACGATCTCGCCGTTGCACGTCGGCCAGTGCGAGCCGCATCCGGCGCCCGCGCCCGTCGCTCGCACGACGGCGCCCCAGAGGATCACGAGAACGGTGTAGCCCAGCGTGATCCACGCGAGCCGCGCGGCGCGGCGCTGCCGGTCTAGAGTGTGGCGGTCCATGTCCCCAATAGCCTCTGGCGCGCGCGGGGATCCCACACGCGGCCCGATTCGAGGCGCCTTCGCCAGAGGCCTCTGGTGAGGGCGAGGATGAACCCACTCGCCGGCTACCGGACGTCCAGAACGACCACGCACTCGGCCTCTGGCGTGCCCTCCCACGGCACGCCGTAGACGAAGCGCACGCGGTACTCGCCCGCGGCCGACGCGCGAAGTGCGAACGCTTGTAGGTCCTCACCGCCGTCGGCCTCTGACGCGCTGCGTGTGGGGAGCGCGTCGGCGCGGAGCGTTGGTGGGAGGTCCTCCGGCCGCCACGAGCGGCCCGTTCCCAGCCGCGCGGAGCCCTCCACGGTGATCGCCATGCCGACTCTCGCGCGAACCGGCCCGATGGTCTCGCCAGCACGGAGCACCACCGTCTGGGAGGCCTCTGGCGAAACCGCGGCCTCTGGCGCACGGGCGCGGGGACCCCCGCCAGAGGCCCCGCACCCGCCGCACCCGATGGCGGCGAGCGCGAGGCCCGGGAGTAGCAGGGACGCTGCGGGGCTCATCCGAAGATGGAGCGCCAGAGGCTGCGGAAGCGCCGCGCGAGGCTTTCCGAGCCTTTGATGTCGCGCATCGGCCGCACCCAGACGGTGTAGCGCCCCACGTTGTTGGAGCCGTACTTGATCCACATGTAGCCCTGCTCGCCCCAGCCGGTGCCCCAGGAGTTCTTCATGAGCCACGCTCCGCGCGCATCGTCCCACCCGACAAGCGTGACGGCGTGGTTGGACCGCCCGCTGGGATAGTTGGAGGCGGCTTCAGAGAACGTGCCGCTGCTGTACGCCTGGAACGCCGGCGTTGCGAACACGCTCGCCGTGACCGGGCCGTACCGCGCGATGGCTTGCTTGATGGCGCGGGTCTGAGGCGAGGAAGGGGAAACGTTGTTGCTCGTGGCGTAGCCCCACAGGTAAGAGTCGTAGGGGCGAGCGAGGCCGCGGCGGCAGGTCCCGTTCCGGGCGGTATACGGCGCGGTGGAGGCGTCGGTAACTCCCTCCGTCAGCATCCTCGCATACACGTCCTGCTTCCACCCGCCATCGCAGGGCCGGCGGCCGGAGCGGACCGAGCAGTCCATCGCGTCCTGCTCGGAGACGTGCACGTTGCGCTGTGAGCTTCCGTAGCGGCGCACCCACGCGCCTTCATAGGCGTCCACGGCGGAGAAGGCCCAGCAGCTACCGCAGCTGCCCTGGTTAACGACCGGGGTCATCACGCCCCGCGAGCGCCAGTTGAACGCGCCCAGCTCCGCGATCGCGTCGACGGAGTACGCGGGGGACCGCAACAGGCGCTCGCCGCCGGCGCTCTTTAGGACCTCGTCGCCTTCCGCGAGGCTGCGCTGGTACTCCTCGTACTCCTCGGGGAACTCGTCGCGCATCACCTCGATGGCTTCCTTGACGAACTCATTTTGCCGCTCTGCAATGCGCTCGGCGTCGCGGGGCTCGATCTCGCCTGCGAGGTCTTCCAGCTTGCGGTCCAGCGCTGTGGTGTAGCCGACCATGTACCCGTCGGCTTTCTCGTTCAGCTGCTGAAGCTGCTCCCGGATCTCTCCAGGGGCCTCTTCAAGGCGCGATTCGTACCACTTGGGGGTGCCCTCTTCCTGCGCGGAGGCGGGGAGGGCGAGGAGGACCACTGCGAACAGCGCGGTCCATCGGAGTAGCTGCATATACGTAGACATCGGATTGTGGGGGCGGTGAGACGGAAGGGGAGAGAGGTGGGGCCCTGCATCGGATACAGCACCGCGCGCCCGATCCCGTCACGCCAGGCCTCTGGCGCCAGAGGCCTGCAAGAGGTAGCGCCCACTCAGAACCGACTGATAATCCGAGTGTTGACGGGCACCCTTTCGCCCGCACGCGCATGACCCGCTTCCATCCGCTGGCCCTTTTCGCCCTGCTCGCGCTCGGCACCTCGGCACAGGCTCAGGTCGACATCCGCGCCACTGCCTCGGTCGGCTTCGCGGCGCTCAACAGCGCCAGCGGCCTGGGCCCATCCGTCGGGCTAGAGTTTTGGCGCCCGCTCGGCGGAGGGCGCCTGATCGGCGCGGCGCGTTTGGGCGCCACAGCCGTCGACCGCAACGCAATCGCGGAAGGCTACGCCTACAACGCGTCGCTAGAGTCGTGCACCGATACGGCCTCTGGCGCGGACGTAGATGCGTACCTCTGCAACCCATCGGGGATGTCCGGCAACGAGTTTCTGGGCGCCTACAGCGCTGAGGTTGCCTTTGCACCCGGTCGGCTGCCTCTGGCGCTGGGTGCCGGCGTGCGCTACGCCGAGGAGATGGACGCCGTAGTGGGGAAGGGCACCGTAGCGCGTCCGTTCGCGACGGTCCTTTTCTACGCTCCTCTCGGCCCGCAACTAAGACTGATGGCTCGCGCCAGAGGCGGGATCGACCTTGCTGAGGCTCACGCCGGGCTCGCGATCACGTTCTAGACCTCCGGCGCCACCTAGCCCACTCGGCTCTGCGCGCATCCTACGCTGAACGGCTCAGGAAGCCGCATCGCCGCCAGAGGCCGTGTGGCCTGACGGTAAGTAGCTCACTGCTTCGCGCGGGACGTCTTTGTTGCGTGCAGGCGGACCTGCCTCTCCGCCCTATACAAGAGAACGCCACGTCCCAGCGGAACGCGGCGTTCTCTACAGCTACGAGAGCCTTTAGTCCAAGATCTCGCCGTCGGGACGGGTGTTGCCGCCTTCGTGGCCGTCACCGCCGGTCGAGGCAGCGAAGTACTTGAACAGGAGGGAGAGGATGCCGTACATAACTCTGAGAGAGGGTGGGGATAGCAGTATAGCACGGAACAAAAGAAATACACAACAGCCGTTTGATAGTGCGCCTCGTGTGGTCGATACCCCTAGCGTGTCGTTCCAACATGCGCTCGCCTCATGCCTCCCAAACACGCGCTCACGCTGAGCCTCGTCGTAGCCGTCGCTGCGATGGTGGCGGCCGCCGTGATTCTGCTGAGGCCATCGCCTGGGATCGAGGGCAAGGAGGCATACGAGTCCTCTGAGACCGCCATTCACCCTGTCGACTTCCTACCAGTCGACCGTAGTGACGAACGGGGAGCCGCTGTCTTCTCCGTGCGGTTCAACCCGGAGGAGCACGGCGGGCACCGCCAGTCGTGGGATGTTGAGCAGGCCGCAAACGGGCTCATATACGTGGCCAACTCAGACGGCGTCCTGGAGTACGACGGATCCGCGTGGCGGCTTCTTCCGGTGCCCAATTTTCGAGCGCGGGCCGTCGTCGTAGGGGGAGATGGCGTCCTTTACGTTGGCGGCGAGGGGACCATCGGGGTTCTCGAACCGGACTCGCTCGGGCAAATGGCCTATCGCGAGATCGCAGGAGGCGCAGACTTGGCCGATGCCACTGTCTGGACAGCGGTACCAACGGATCGCGGCGTGCTCTTCCAGACGTTCGGTCAACTGATCGCTGCTGAGAACGCGCGCGTGGTTGATGTGCAGCGTGCTCCGACCGGTCAGCGCTTCCACAAAGCGTGGTCGGCCGCCAACGTGGCCTATGTCCGGCTGGAAGGAACGGGTTTCCTCACCTACGAGGATGGCCGCTTGGACAGCGTCCCCGGAGGGCACAACGTCGCCGACCTTTCGGTCCGCGCACTACACGACCTGGATGGTGATCCCGGTGGCACACTATTGGTCGTAACCGATAGCGATTTCTATCACCTCCGTCCCGAGACGGGGGCATTTACAAACGTCCCTTCGGAGGCGTCTGCTGCACTGCAACAAACGAGAGCGTATCACGGGTGCAGTGTGGGCCCCCCTCAAGATGGCGCGCTCGCCGTGACCACAAAGGGCGGAGGGCTGATCGTGGTGTCTGCTACTGGAAGCGTAGTCGAGAGGATCGGGAGGGAAGCAGGACTCACTCCGGACGACCTCATCCTTGGTTGTACGACGGACGATCAGGGAGGCCTATGGCTGGCTCTCTCGAGCGGGATCGCCCGCATTGATGCAGCGGCTCCCCTGACACGGTTTGATGCGGATCGGGGTCTCAAGGGAGCGGTCTACAGTGCGGTTCGATACAACGGGCGGATCTACGCCGCAACGGATCAAGGGGTATATCGACTGATGCCCTCCTCAGGCGAGGCGCCAGCAGTATTCGAACCCGTGTCGGCTTCGGATGGGGAGATCGTTCAGGCATGGGGGTTCCTGAGGAAGGACCCCGGTATGCTCGTCGCAGGGACAGGAGGCGTGTTCGCCATCGACGGGTTGGTTGCAACACCGGTACTTCCCGAGACGGCCTTCGCCCTCGCCAGCACGAATAGCGAATCCGAGTCCTTGACCTACGTCGGGCTCCGATCTGGGATTGCGACCTTGCGGTTCACCAGCGGAGCGTGGCGGGTGGACGCGCGCACCCCCGGCATAACGGGTGAAGTGCGATCTGTGAAACCCATCGAGGGCGGTGCATGGGTAACAGAGGCCGGGGGGCGCCTGTATCGCATCCGAGAGGATGGCAGCGTGATCGCCTCGTACGGTCAGGAGGACGGCGTCCCCCAGGGCTTGGCTTCGGTCCTATCCATACACGACTCCCTCTCTGTGCTTGCCGAGTCAGGGCCGTTCGCGTTTGGCGTGAGCCCTTTGAGCTTTACGCCGATGCGCTCGCTGTCTGCGGCCATCGAAAATGTGGTCGGAAGCCTTTCGGACGGGTACGTCTTGCGAACGGACCCTTCCGGGCGTGTATGGATCGCCGGGCGCGAGCAGATGCAGGCAGTTGTAGCCCGTGGCGACGGGTGGAGAGACGCCACGCCTCCCGCTCTTCGTGGTGTCGGCGGAGTGATGGACGTTCTGGATGACGAAGGGACCCTTTGGGTCTCGACCGCATCGGGGTTGCTACGCCTCACAGGGAGCGGAAGCGGCCGCTACGCGGCCGTGCCTAGTGCTCGCGTGAACGCGATCGAGGCGGACGAAGACATTCCTTTCACGAGCCGCAGCGCGACGGTTCCGTACGGGCAGACCGTCCGTTTCCGCTTTGCTGCCACCGCCTTTCAAGATCCCGCCCGAACCCTGTACAGCACCCAGCTCGTCGGGCACGACGACGTGCGCAGCGCGTGGCGAGACGAGAGGTTCCGCGAGTACACAAACCTCTCGCCGGGCACCTACGTGTTTCGCGTGGACGCTCTCTCGGCTCAAGGCATCCGAGCCCGGCCGGCAGTTGTCACGGTTACGGTACCGGCGCCGTGGTACCTGAGCGTGTGGGCCGCGATGCTCGCAACGCTTTTCGCCGGTTTGGCCGTGGCAGCCATCGCGTGGTCGACCAGTCGGCACCACCGGCTCCGCGCTGATGGTGAACGCCTGCGGGCCGATGAACTCGACCGCCTCAACGCCCAGCTTCGCCACGCCGACGAACTCAAAGACTCTATGCTCGCCAACACGAGCCACGAGCTCCGCACGCCTCTAACCGCGATCCTCGGCTTCTCGGAGATCCTCACCGATCACGACGACGAGGAGGTGCAGGAACTCGCCGATCACATGCTCTCAGCCGGCAACCGGCTTCTCCACACCGTCAATGACCTGCTCGATGTCGCCCGTCTCCGTTCGGGTAAGGTGGACCTCTCGCCCGTAGAGGTCGACGTGGCAAGGGTGGCCCGCCGCGTCGTCGCAGAACTTGCGCCTCTGGCGTCGCAGAAGGGCCTCGCGCTCGCCGTGGTCCCAGCAGGGCTGTCGGTGATTGCAATGCTCGATCCCGACGCGTTTGCGCGTGTCGTCACCAACCTCGTCTCCAACGGGATCAAGTTTACCGATCGCGGCTCCGTCACCGTATCGATCGACGCGAGCGAGGGGGATGTGCGCCTCCAGGTGACCGACACCGGCCGCGGCATCGACGCGGAGTTCCTCCCGCGCCTGTTTCAGACGTTCGAGCAAGAGTCCACCGGCTACGGACGGTCTGCCGAAGGCAGCGGCCTCGGCATGGCGATCACCGGACAACTGGTCGACCTCATGGGAGGCACGATCGCCGTGGAGAGCGAGCTGAACAAGGGCACGACGATCCGTGTCCGTATCCCTGCAGAAGCGACCACCGGTCCGTCGGACCCGCACAGAGTGGATGCGGCCTCGGTGTCGTGATCGGCTTGCACGGCTGTGTACGGCCTCTTGCGCGAGGGCACTCTTAGGGGATCTATGCCGAGCCTGGCATACCGGTAAGCCACCCCTCGGGCCTCTGGCGCCAGAGGCCTGAGCCCGAAGGCACGTGCGTCCGCTGGAACCGGCGGCATGATGCCCTAGCGGCGCAGTCTTCGACGGCACGCCCAGAACCCTCCACGCCAGAGGCGGTATCGTGCGGCCCTTCCCCGACGTTATGCACGAGATCACAGACCATCCCGCTTTCGCCTTCGACCGCGCCGAAGGGGGCGTCGAGGCGTACCGGCACACGGCCAACGGCTTGACCGTTCTGCTCGCCCCGGACCCCAGCGGCGAGGCCGCACCGCCCGTCGCCGCCTTCCAGGTGACTTACCGCGTGGGCAGCCGCAACGAGGGCGCGGGGCTGACCGGCGCGACGCACCTCTTGGAGCACCTGATGTTCAAGGGGACCGACCGCTTCAACCGCGAAAAGGGGACGAGCGTGTTCCAGACGCTTCAGAGCATCGGCGGCAGCATCAACGCCACGACGTGGTACGACCGGACCAACTACTACGCCGTCCTTCCCGAAGCGTACCTGCCTCTGGCGGTCGAGGTCGAAGCCGACCGGATGCGCGGCGCGCGCGTGAGTGACGAGGACCTGGCGAGTGAGCGGACTGTGGTGCTCAACGAACTGGACCGCGGCGAGAACGAGGCGTTCCGCAAGCTGCTCCATGCCGTGTTCGCGTCGGCCTTCCACGCGCACCCGTACGGCCACCCCGTGATCGGCTGGCGCTCGGACGTGGAGACGGTCACCGCCAGCGGCCTCCGGCATTTCTACGACACCTACTACTGGCCCTCCCGCGCGACCGCGAGCGTTGCGGGGCGCTTCGACCGCCGCGCGGTTCTGGACCTCTTGGACGAGCACTTCGGCGCGATCCCGCGCGGCCCCGAGACCGCGCCAGAGGCCGAGCCTCTGGCGGACATCGTGGACTCGGTTACGCGCGAGCCGGAGCAGCGCGGTGAGCGCCGCACGAGCGTCCGCATGGCGGGCGAACTGGGCTCCGTCCTGCTGGGCTACAAAGCGCCGCCCGGACTCAGCGAGACCTCGGACGCCCTCGACGTGCTCGTGCAGGTCATGACCGCCGGGAAGTCCTCGCGCCTGTTCCGCCGCCTCACCGACCGCGGCCTCACGACCAGCGCGTTCGCCTACTATCCGCGCCTTCGCGATCCCGGCCTGTTCCTCCTCTACGGCAACCTCGCCGCCGACGTGGAGCACGCTGAGGTAGAAGCCGAACTCAAGGCCGCTCTTGCCGAGATTGCCTCTGGCGGGATCACCGAGGCCGAGATGGAGCGCGCCCGCCGCCAGGTGATCGCCGACGAGGCGTACGGGCGCGACGGGCCGCACGCGATCGTCGCTCAACTCAACGAGGCCATCGCCGTCGGCGACTGGACGCTTTTCACCCGCTACCGCGAACGCATCGAGGCCGTCCGGGCCGAGGACGTGCAAGCCGCCGCCGCCGCCATCGCGAGCGACGACCGGCTGACCGTCGGGCATTACCTCCCGGACCCCTCCTGAACATGTCCGACCTCTCTATCGCCTCTCGCGTTGCCGTTCAAGACGCGGGCGCCGCGCGCGTTCTCGCGCTGCCCACCGGCATCCGCGATGTCGTCTCCTTCCGCGGCTCCTTCCACACCGGCCCGGACCTGGGCGCGAACGACGACGTGGTCCAGGACCTCGTGACCGACGTGCTCGACAAGGGCACGCGACACCGGGACCGCTTCGAGATCGCCGAGGCGCTCGAAGGCCGCGGCGCGCGCCTCTCGTTCTACTCCGACGGACTCCGCGCCGGGTTCGCGGGCCGTTGCCTCCGCGACGACCTGGACGACGTGCTCGCGCTTCTAGCGGAGCAGCTACGCGAGCCGGCGATGGACGACGACGAGATCGACAAGGCCCGCCGCAAGACCATCGCGAGCGTCCGCCGCGCGACCGAGTCTACCGGCGCGATGGCCTCTGGCGCCTTTTCGCGCCGCCTCTACGGGCCCGCGCACCCCAACCATGTGCTCTCGCCCGAAGACGAGATGGCGACACTGGAGGCGATCACGCCAGAGGCCGTCCGCCGCTACCACGCCGAGCACTTTGGCAGCGACGACCTGTTGGTGTCGTTCGTCGGCGACGTGGACCCGGAGCCGCTGGCGACGCGCGTGCGGGAGGCGCTGGGAGCATGGCCCGCGCACGGCCTTACGGCGACGTTTGTCCCGTCCGCGCTGGCGCCAGAGGCGGCACGCGAGACGGTGCCGATGACCGACAAGCAGAACCTCGACGTCCGCCTCGGCCACGCGTTGCCGATCACGCGCGCGGACGACGCGTTTCTGCCGCTGTTCGCGGGCGTCTTCGCGCTCGGCGGCAACTTCTCCGGGCGCCTGATGCAGACCGTTCGCGACGAGCAGGGCCTGACCTACGGCGTCAGCTCGCGCATGGGCGGCGTGGCGGTGGAGCACGATATGGACGTGCGCGTCGCAATCTCGCTCAGCCAGGAGAACCTGGACCGCGGCATCGAGGCCACACGAGCCGTTGTCGACGAGTGGGCCTCTGGCGGGATCACCGAAGAGGAACTGGAGCGTACCCAAGCGACGCTTATCGGGCAGCACGCGGTCGCGCTGGCGACGACGGGCGGGGTGGCCGCGCGGCTGCTCGTGAACGCGGAGCGGGGCTTCGACCTGTCGTACCTGGATCGGTACGTGGACCGAGTGGGGGCGCTGACGGCGCCAGAGGTCTCGGCTCACATTCAGCGGTTCGTGGACCCGGAGCGGTTCGTACAAGTCGTGGCAGGATCTGTTGTTAGGTGATGCGGGATGAGGGGTCTAAGGGTTTCCCTTACCCCCGTCCCTGTGCTAGACCGCCGAAAAGTCGTTCACCGTATGTGCGCCAACGTGATGAGCCTCGCGAACGACGCTGCGAGTGCCATCGCCATCCAGGCCGCATCCCCGGTCACGGCTGGGTTTCCTTCGGCTGCCACCGATACCGCATCTCTCAACACGCTCGTCCCGAGCCTCAAGACGGACCTGAACACGTGGTACACCGCGTGGAGAGGCAAAGAGCCCATCGAGCCGCCAGAGGCCGGGTTCCTGGGCGTTTTCGGCACCTCGACCAACTTCTCGGCGGCGTTGGGGGCGGTCACGCCCATGATGCGCATGGTTCGGAACGACTACGTGTACGCCGGTAGCCTCGCGATGGCGTACGAACAGCTGTACTCCGTGGGCCTGGCGCTCAAAGTCACCGCTCCGGGCTTGGACGCTCTCGCGATGACCGGTCTGGAGAGCATCATCCCCGTGGTCCGCAGCCTGTCCGAGACGATGTGCCGGGTCACGATCCGCGACCTCCACAACCAGGACGGGTCTATTGGCATGTCCATCGCGACGGATGCCGTGACCGATACGCAGGCCGCGTGGTCAGCCTAGAGACGCGGTGCCGCCAGAGGCCCCGCGCGCCTCTGGCGGCGTAGGCAGAGGCGCACCAATTCGCGAGAGCCGACGTTGGGGTGCCTTCGCCTCCGTCCCCGCATGACACGCCTTCGGCCGCTTCTCGCCTGCATTTTTGCGCTGTGCATCGCCGCGCCTCTGGCGGCGCAACCGGTGCGGTTCGAAGCGGAGATCGTGGACGCTGACGACGGCACGCCGCTCCCCGGTGCGACGGCCCAGGTGGAGGGGACAGACCGAGGGGACGCCTCGGACGCCAGCGGCCGCGTGGTGCTGACGTTGGAGACGCTACCAGCCGACGTCGTGGTTCGGTTCGTGGGCTACGCCAGCGCGACGCTCTCCCTCAAACCCGGCGACGCCCGCGATGGCGTCATCCGGCGCGTGGTTCGGCTCTCGCCCGCGCCGTACGTCATGGGCGAGGTTGCGATCAGCGCCGAGCCTCCGGGCGAGCGCATCTGGCGCCGCGTCCTGGCGCGAAAGGCAACCCTCGCGCGCCAGATCGGCAGCTACTCCGCCGAGGCGTACACCCGCTTTTTGCTCGTGCGAGACGGGCGCTTGGACGTGAGGCCGGTCCCGATCCGGCTTTCCGAGTCGCTCTCCAACCTCGCGTGGCTCCCCGTCTCGGGCCTGCGCGAGGAGATCGTGGCGCGCAGGCGGCGGCCGGACGGAGGCCCATTCCGCTGGGCCGACCAGGGGCCGATTCCAGATCTCCTCTTCGAGGACTGGCTCTGGCTGGACGGGCAGCGCATCCTCGGCCCTGGCCACCCCGACGCGATCCGCCACTACGCCTTCCGCCTGGGCGAGACCGTCGAAGTCGACGGGATGCGGATGCTGGACTTCGCGATCGTGCCGCGCGGACCGGGACTCCTAGCGGGGCGCATTCGGGTTGTGGACTCGCTCTGGGTCGTCTCGGAGGCCACGCTTCGCGCGTCCATCGGGGCCTCTGGCGCGGCGGTGCAATCGTTCGATGCCGAGCACCGGTGGACGTACGAGCCCGTGTGGGCGGGCACGGCGCTGCGTGATTCGCTGTGGCTGCCAGCTGCCTACGTGCGCGAAGGGCGCGTAGACGCCGGCGTGTTGGGCATGGACTTCCCGGCCGTCCGGTTCCGCCAGAGGTCGCAGGTGTCGCTCCATCGCGTTGGGGGAAGCGGGGCGGACGTTTCGACCACGCAGCGTTTTTGGAGCCCCGCCGGGGTGTACGGAGGGAACGACCCGTACCGATTCGCGAGGCGGTCGATGCCGCTCGACAGCCTGGAAGTCCGGGCCGACACGTCGGCGCTGTTGGGGCGCGTCGAACTGAAAGAGATGCTCAAGCCCCAGGAAGGGATCGGCATCGGGATTTTTGGAATCCAACTCGGCGGGCTCCGCGGCTTTAGCGTGGAAGGCGAGGACGACTGAGCCTCTGGCGCCAGAGGCCCTGGTCTAGGCGTACTGCGCGGCGAGCTCGGCGAACTCCATCTCGAAGGCGTCTACGAGGGGGTGCGGGTCCGACGCGTACGCCTCGTCCACCGCCACGCCGACACGGACGTTGTCGTCGTAGCTGAGGATGGAGAGGCCGAGGCCGATGTCGCCGGCCTGGGGCACCCAGAACATGAGCTCGCGGACGGGCGCGCCGAGCATGTGCATCTCCTCAGTCGGGCCGGGCACGTTGGTGACCACCGCCGAGGCCTTGGACGCGAACATGTCCACGACGAACTGGTGGCCCCAGCCGGGCGCCTTGCCGATGGACTGAAGGATGCCGTAGACCACGGCCGGCTGCTGCGAGTCCTTGAGCGCGTTCATGCGCTCTTTCAGCAGCCGCAGCCGCTCCAGCGGGTCGATGGTCCCGACCGGCAGCGTCACGAACACGAGCGAGAACGCGTTGCCCATGTCGTACGGGCGGTCGGCCGGGCGGACGTTGAACGGGACGGCGACCCGGATCTCGACGCCGCGGACCGAGTCGCCTCTGGCGATGAGATAGCGGCGGAGCGCGCCCGTCGCGGTCGCCATGAGCACGTCGTTGACCTTGGAGCCTGTGGCCGCGCCGATGGCTTTGATGGTGGGCAGCGGGATCGCGCGGGTCCACGCGGCGCGCTTGCGCGGCGATGCCTCGCCCTTGAACACGGTCTCGGAGTCCTTCGGCATCGTCAGCAGGTGCCCCAAGGAGCCCACGCCGCCACCGACGGTTTTCAGCCGGCGCCAGAGGTGCGCGGGTTTGGTCAGCAGGTCCACCGTCTCCTCGACGGCGCCTCTGGCGGTGCGCGTGACCCGTTTCGCCAGAGGCTTCCTCGGCGGCTTCGCGGGCGCCAGGGCCGTGCCGGGAATCTTGGCGGGGTCGAACCGTTCATCGCACATCGAGAGGAGCACGGGCATCAGCCCGAGCCCGTCGCCGATCACGTGGTGGAGGCGGATAACGAAGGCGCTCGCGATCTCGTCGTCCACGTCTTGGACGAGGTGGAACGTCCAGGGGGAGCGCTCAAAGCTGAGCGGCTGGCTCATGAGGTCGCTCACGAGCGCTTCCAACCCTCGGTGTCCGCCAGGAGCGGGGAGTTCGATGGGGACGAGGTGGTCGTCGAGGTCGAACGTGTCGTCCGGCACCCACTTCGCGCGCGCCGAGTCCGGGTTCTCGATCCGCATCCGGAAGCGGTTGAATGGCACGAACCGCTCCATCAGCAGGGCCTTCGCGTCCTCGTGCGTCATCCGGCTCCCGAACGCGATCACCCCTGTGATGGTCATCGGGTTGTCGGGCTCTTCCATGCGCAGCCACGCGCCGTCGGCGGGGCTGACAGAGAACGGCTTCGGGCGGGGGAGAGGCACGGCGGCGCGGAGGAGATGGGGCCGTGAGTCTACGACGGCGCCTCTGGCGTGTCGAGCGCCGGCACGTCTCGGCACGGGCCAGCCGTTCGCGCCAGAGGCCATCTAGGCGGCTTCCCGCGTGGCGAGCTGGCCGCAGGCGGCGTCGATGTCCTGGCCGCGGCTGCGGCGGACGGTCACGCGGACCTCCTCGCGCACGAGCGCGCGAATGAAGCGGTCCAACTCGGCCTCTGGCGGCGAGGTGAAGCCCGTCCCTTGGACGGGGTTGTACACGATCAGGTTGACCTTGGACGGCGCCCATCGCGTGACGGCGGCGAGGTTGCGCGCGTCCTCGTCGGTGTCGTTCTGGCCCGCGAAGACGCAGTACTCGTAGGTGACGCGCTCGCCGGTCAGGTTCCAGTAGTGACGGATGGCGTCGCGCAAGGCGCCGAGGTCGGTCTTTTCCGAGCGGTTGACGGGCATGATCGCGCTCCTCTGCGCGTCCGTCGGCGCGTGGAGGCTAACGGCGAGGCGGAAGCCGGGGATGGCGCCAGAAGCCTGCCCGTCCGCCACCTCGCGGATGCGGCGCGCGAGGCCGACGGTGGAAACGGTCACGCGCCGCGGCGCGAGGCCGAGCCCGTCGCGGATGAGCCCGACGCTTTTGGTGACGGCGCTCATGTTCTGCAGCGGCTCGCCCATGCCCATGTAGACGACGTTGCTGAGGCCGCGGCCATACGTCTCGTGCGCGAGCGCGTCCAGGTGCTGCGCTTGGGCGGCGATCTGGCCGGCGGTGAGGTTCTCCTGGAATCCCATGCGGCCGGTCGCGCAAAACGTGCAGCCCATCGCGCAGCCGACCTGCGAGGACACGCAGGCCGTGAGGCGGCGGGCGCGGCCGGTCTCCTCGTCTACGTCCGGGATGAGCACGGCCTCCACGGCGCGGCCGGAGGGGAGGCGGAGCAGCGTCTTAATGGTCCCGTCGGTCGCCGTCTGGCGGCTCGTCTCTTCCAGCCGCCCGATCTGCGCCTCGGCGCCGAGCCTCTGGCGCAGCGCCAGAGGCAGGTTCGTCATGGCGTCGAAGGAGCGGGCGCCCTTTTCGTGCATCCACTCGAAGAGCTGCCGCCCCCGGTAGGCCGGCTCGCCGATCTCCCGCATGAACGCGGTGAGTTCGATCTGGTCGAGGGCGAGGAGGTCTGGGGGCGCTGGCATCCCATAAGAACGCCTCTGGCGCCAGAGGCGGGGTGGATGGGGCGCGGATCGGGTGTGAAATGGCGCCAGAGGCCGCGGCCGAGTGCGGCGTTTCGGCCGCGACGCGAGAGGACGACGCCGGAGCTAGGGCGGCGTTTGGACAGCGGCCGAGGCGATTCGTGCTTGCGTTCTCGTTTGCGCAGGCGTTCCTTCACATTCCGCTTCACGGATGTTCTGACGCATGAAGTGCGGAAACTGTCGCTTCATGCCGCCCAGCTTCCGCCTTTTGTCCCGATTCCGGACTTCATCCGGCACTCAGTGCCGCTGAAGTACTAGTTAGCCGTACTCTTGCTCGAACCGTGAGCGAATCCACTCTCCGCCGAACCGTCCGCATTGTCGCCAGCCTCGCGCTCGCGGCGGGACTCTTCGGAATGCTCTTCTGCTTCCCGTTTTTGTGGTCGGCAAATATGGAAGACCTCGTCGGCGCAGGCTTCCCTTTCGTGGGCGGCGCAGTCCTCTTCGCTTCCGGCCTCGTCGCGCTGGCGCTCACCATCGGCAAGAACTCTACGGGCGCTCCGTAGGCTGGGAGTACGGCTAACCCGCCGCTGCAAGCCGACCCTAGGCGCTGGCGCTCTCAGTCCCAGTGGGGCACCAGCGCTTCCGTAGCTTCGATTCACCGCCGCGCCCTCAACCTAGGGCGGTTGAGCGGCCCTCTGTTAGGCCGCACTACTAAGCAGAACAACCCTCAATCCGTTCAATGGACGCGCAGACTCAAAAGTGGGGGCGCGGCTGCTTGGGCCTCGGCTTTGGAACCGTCCTGGTCGGCTCCGTTCTATCGAGCTTCCATCCAGCCGCACTACCTCTGATCGCCAGCTTTGCGCTTGGCTTCGCAATCTGGAAGATGCTAGACACGCGGCTCGCTTGGCCGACCGCGATTGCCGGAGGCTTCCAACTCGTCGAGCGGGACAAGAACCCTTCCAGCTACTGGCTAAGTGTCTCAATTGTGAGCTTCATGTTTCTGATCGCGCTCTCGCTCGCTGTTTACTCCTTCTTGTAACTCCGTGCGGTCTAACCCGCCGCTGCAAGCCGACGATGGGCTCCAGCGTTCTCGGCTCGTCCAAGCACCGGCGCTACTTTCGCTTCGATCCGCTCTCGTGCCCTCAGCCCTTCGCGGTTGAGCGGCCATCTGTTATGCCGCCCTCGAACCGTAGCGGTCGGCTCTGTGACCAGCGGCTGACAGAGCGGAGTGCGATCTTGGGATCTCTACCCACCCCTCCTCTCTGGTCATGGAAACTGCACCTCGCCGCGTCGTCGTCTCGGAATTCGTCTCGCTCGACGGCGTGATGGAAAACCCGTCCTGGACCGCGCCCTACTGGAACGATGAGATCGCCACGTTCAAAGGAGAGGAGGACTCCACCGCCGACTCCCTCCTCCTCGGGCGCGTGACGTACGAGATGTTCTCAGCTGTCTGGCCCACGTCCGAGGACCCCGGTGCCCCACGCATCAACTCGCTCCACAAGCACGTCGCCTCGACGACATTGACCCAGGACGACCTCGACCGGGTCGGCTGGAACGCGACGCTGCTCGAAGGCGATGTCGCAGAGGCCGTACGCACGTTGAAGCAGGAGCCGGGCGGGGACCTCCTCGTGTGGGGGAGCGCCGAGTTGGCCCGGACACTGATCGCTCACGACCTCGTGGACGAGTACCGGCTGATAGTGTACCCCGTTGTGCTCGGGGGCGGGAAGCGTTTGTTCGGAACTGAGGCCGCGACGCTGGACCTCGTTGAGACGCGGCCGTTCAAGTCCGGTGCGACCGGGCTGGTGTACCGGCCCGCTTCTCAGGGGGCGGTATAATCGCGCACTGCTATGCCGGCTTACGAATCCCGATCTATGATCCGCTCCCTCCTCCTAGGTCTGGGTCTGAGCCTCTTAGCCGGGTGTGGCGGACCTGCCAGGGTGGAGCAGGCCGGACAAGGCGGGGGCGCTGTCAGGGCCAGCCTTGGTCAGGTCGACCCCAGCGCGCGCTATCTGTTCTACCTGCACGCCAAGGTCATCGAGGAAGAAGGGCTACCCGCCATCAGCCCCGAGCACGGCGAGTATCAATACGGGGCGATCTTGGACCGCCTCGCTCGCTTCGGATTCGTCGTCGTCAGCGAAGTCCGGCCCAAAGACGCCCCTTCCGGGTTCTACGCCCAACGGATCGCCGCACAGGTCGACTCCCTTCTCGGCGCGGGTGTGCCCCCGGAGCACGTCACGGTCGTCGGAGCCTCGAAGGGGGCGTACATCGCGGCGCTCGTGTCGCATCGGGTCTCGGTCCCGAGCGTGCGCTACGTCCTCCTCTCGATGTGCGACGCCGAGACCGTGGCGTACATGATCGAGCAGGGGACCGACCTTCATGGCGATGTGCTTGCACTCCGGGACGCAGCCGACACGCCGGACCTCGTGGGCTCGTGCGAGGACTTGTTCACGTTCTCCCGCGAGATCGGGCGGCACGACGAGTTCGTGGTCGACGTAGGGACCGGACACGGCATCCTCTACCAGCCCCTGGATGCGTGGGTCTTCCCTACGGTACGGTGGGCACAGGAGCCAGAGTGAAGGGGTGCTCCACATGTAGGAGCGACGCATAACTCACCGCTGCAGGCCGACCCCAAGCGTCAGCGTTCTCGGTTCCAACGGACCTCGGCGTATCCTGCGCTCCGATCCACCCGCCAGCCCTCAGCTTTGGGCGGCTGAGCGGTCACCTGTTCTACCGCATCCCAACAAATGGAGCCAAACGCCCAAAGGCAGGCACGGTCTGCTCCTCCGTGCTTCGGCCTCATCAGCACCATCTGGGGTGTATTCGCGGCAGTAGTGATCGGTACGCTGGCTGGCCGAAGCGAGATCGTCGCGCTCATTGTCATGGTGGGCGTTCCGTGGAGCGTCTACGCGATTGACAAAGTGCGCAAATGCGAAGGGCGCTTCCCTGACCGCGTTTACGACCGGCTCGACGAACCGGGGCTTTACTGGTTCGCTCGGGCGTCTGCCGTCTGGGCCGCAATCATGTTGCTGTGGGGTGTTGTAATCGTCGTGGATATGCTCTTCAATGATGGGGGGATGACTGGCGTCCAGATGCGGTAGAACCCACTGCTGCAGGCCTCCCGCGGACGGAGTCCGCACTCGGCCTAGCTCCATAGCGCTACGCCAGAGGCCTCTGGCGCGCTGGTCCATCTCACGTGCACACGCGCGCCGCTGGCGCCAGAGGCTCAGTCCTCGCTCGGCTGGATCGCGTCCCGCACCACGAACAGCGGGTACACGAACGCCGCCACGGCGGCCGGGAGGTAGAACAGCACGAGCCGCCAGACCGCCGCCGTGAGACCCAGGATGCCCGCGCCCACAAACGGCGCGTGCAACAGCGCAAACGTGGCTTCGGCGGCGCCAGCGGCCCCGGGCGTCGGTGCGGCGCTGCTCACGGCGTAGGTCATCCAGCCCAGGAGCCAGAACAGCAACGGCTGGAACGGTCCGCCCAGCGCCGCGATGACGACCGTCGCGACCGAATACCGGGCGGTCCACTGGATGGCCGTCAGCAGGAACGTGAGCGCGAACGGGCCTTTGCCGCGGGCGGCTACGAGCGCGAACGTCCGCCGCACGTCGCGCGCGCCGCGCACGACGGGCCGCCGCAGCCGCGCGCCGAGGCGCAACGCGCGACCGCGCCAGAAGCCACCGAGCCGGCCTCTGGCGGCGGCGCGGAACAGCGCCCAGGACAGCAGCCCCAGGGCCACACCCGAGCCCACGATGATCACCGCCGGGGCGTCCACGCCCCACGCGAAGCGGCCGAGCGCGCCGCGGATGGCCTCGTCCTCGCCGGCCGACGAGAACGCGAGGGCCGCAGGGATCGCGAGGGCGATGAAGAGGATGTCTTGGATGCCCTCCACGGTGAGAAGCGTGGCCGCCGTGCCGCCGGGCACGCCGTGGCGCGTCGCGAGCGCCCACCGGATGCTGCCGCCGCCCACGGCCGTCGGCGTCACCGCCGAGCCCAGCACGCCGCCGGCGTACAAGCGAAACGCCGTCCAGAAGCGCAAGGGCCGTCCCACGAACCACGACCACACGGTCATGCGCGCGCTCTGCGTCAGCCACGGGACGGCGCTGAGCCCCAGCACGAGCCCGAGCGTCGCTAGAGGCACGTCGGCCAGCGACGCCAAGAGCGCGCGGTCGGTCGTCGCCAGGGAAATGGCGACGTTGGCCGCGACGCCGATCGGGATCAGGATCGCGGCGGCGCGGAGAAGCGAGCGGACCGGGGGCATGGGGAGGGGAGGGCGGCCTCTGGCGCCAGAGGCAGGGCTAACTTCGCGCTCCCCTCACCCCTAGATATGTCCGAGACCGCCACCGACCGCCACGAGGAAGCCACACGCCTCGTCGGGCGCCTCTCTAGCCGCATTCGCACCGTTCCGCCCTCGGGCATTCGGCGCTTTTTCGAGATCGCCGCCACGATGGACGACGTGATCTCGCTCGGCATCGGCGAGCCGGACTTCGTGTCGCCGCAACCCGTGATCGAGGCGGCCAAGGCCAGCCTGGACGCCGGGCGTACGGGCTACACCGCCAACCTCGGCCTCGCCGAGCTGCGCGACGCCATCGCGGGAGAGCTCAAAGACTTGCACGGCCTGGAATACCAGTCCAACGAGATCGTCGTCACGATCGGCGCGAGCGAGGCCATGCTGATTGCGATGCTGGCGCTCGTGGACCCCGGCGACGAGGTGCTGATCCCCGAGCCGTGCTTCGTGAGCTACGGCCCGAGCGCGTTCTTCGCCGGCGGCGAGGTGGTCTACGTGCCCACGCGCGCCGAAAACGATTTCCAGGTCACCGCCGCCGACATCGAAGCGCGGATCACGGACAAGACCAAGGTTCTCTTCCTGGGCTACCCCAACAACCCGACGGGCGCCGTGCTCCGCCAGGAGACGATGGAGGAGATCGCCAAGCTCGTCGTCAAGCACGACCTGTTCGTGATCTCGGACGAGATCTACAGCCGCCTGATCTACGGCGAGGCGTTCGAGCGCGGCCACGTGAGCGTGCCGGCGCTGGAGGGGATGTGGGAGCGCACGATCTTGCTGGGCGGCTTCTCGAAGAACTACGCCATGACCGGCTGGCGCATCGGCTACGCCTGCGCGCCGCGGCCCATCATGGAGGAGATGTACAAGGCGCACCAGTACGTCGTCATGAGCGCGCCCACGATGGGGCAGGTGGGGGCGCTGGCCGCCATCCAGCATGCGCAAGAGGACGTGGAGAACATGCGCCAGAGCTACGACGCGCGCCGCCGCTACATCGTGGACGGGTTGCGCGAGGCGGGCCTGCCCACGTTCGAGCCCGAGGGGGCGTTCTACTGCTTCCCGGACATCACGAGCACCGGCCTCACGTCCGAGGAGTTCGCGCAGCAACTGCTGATGGAGGAGAAAGTGGCGTGCGTGCCCGGCGGCGCCTTTGGCCCGAGCGGCGAGGGCTACCTCCGCTGCTCCTACGCCACGAGCATGGAGAACGTACAGGAGGCCACCAAGCGGATCGCCCGGTTCGCGCGGAAGGTCCGGGGCGATGCCTAGCCCTGCCCTCCGGTCGCTCGCGGTTCTCGCGCTCCTGCTCCTGGCCTCTGGCGCCAGAGGCCAGCGGGTGTACCTCGGCGACGCCGTTGACCGCTCGTTCGCGGTTTCCGCTTCGGCCGCGTTCGCGCAGGGCGAGGCGGCGCCAGGCGCGAGCGCGGTGGTCTCCGCCACGCGCTGGCTGGACGTGCAGGCCGGCGTGGTGCGGCTTCCGGATGATCGGTTCACGTCGTTGTTCGCGAGCGCCTCGGTCTGGCTGAGCCCGTCGGGTCCGACGCGGGCGAGCGTCTCGGGCGCGGTGCAAACGCTGCCGCAACGCGATGGGGAGTACCTGCTTTCGGTGACGGGCGGCGCTGGCTTCCCGCGCCCGATCGCCTCTGGCGTCTCCTTCGTGCCCCAGGCCGCCATGACGCTATCCACGCCGACCAAGGGAGGCCTGGCGCCAGAGGCGACCTTCTCGGGCGCGGCCGGCCTGACGCTCGAGACAGCGGGGGGCCACATTGTCCTAGAGCCCTCTGTGGCCTACGCGGTGGTGAGCGAGTCGCTGGCGGGCGCGGTCTCGCTCGGCCTGGTCGTTCCGTTTGAGTAGCGCGCGGACTCGCGCCAGAGGCTTGCCTGGAAAGGGCACCTGCCGATACCATCGCGCATGATCCGCGCCGCGCTCACCCTGCTCACCTCTGGCGCCGTGCTCCTCGCGGCGTTCTCGTCGCGCGTGGTGCAGGAGCCCGACCTGCCGGAGACGCCGCTGGAGTACGCGGACATCCCGCTCCCCGCGCACCTCACGATCACGCCGGTCCGCGCGCTGGACAACACGCCAGAGGACAACCCGATCACGAACGCGGGCGCGACGCTGGGGCGCGTGCTGTTCTACGACACGCGGCTTTCGGACAACCTGACGGTCTCGTGCGGCACGTGCCACCGCGCCGAGAACGGGTTTAGCGATCCGCGCCCGAAGTCGGTCGGGTTGCACGGGAGCGAGACGCCGCGCCACTCGATGGGGCTCGCATTCGCGCGCTATTACGGCTCCGGAGCGATGTTCTGGGACGAGCGCTCCGCGACGCTTGAAGAGCAGGTGTTGGTGCCCATCGAGGACCCAGTCGAGATGGGCCTGAGCCTGGACGTTCTCACCGCTCGGCTGGACGCCGAGCCGTTCTACGCCGATCTCTTTACCGCCGCCTTCGGGTCGCCAGAGGCCTCTGGCGACCGCATCGCGCGGGCGCTCGCGCAGTTCGTGCGCTCGATGGTGGCCGCCGACTCACGCTACGACCGCGCCCGAGCCGCGACGCCCGGCCGGCCGGATCCGCCTCTGGCGGGATTCACGGCGGCGGAGAACCGTGGGCTCGGGGTGTTCACGCGCGCGGGCCGCTGCAACACGTGCCACCTGGGCGACCTGTTCGTGGGGGACATTCCCCGCAACAACGGGCTGGACGCCGTCACGACGGACCCCGGGGCAGGAGGGGGGCGGTTCAAGGCGCCGAGCCTCCGCAACGTCGGTCTAACGGCACCCTACATGCACGACGGCCGGTTTGCGACGCTCGAAGAGGTGGTGGAGCACTACGACTCCGGCGTGCAGGATCACCCGCAACTGGACGCCCGGCTACGGGCCTTCAGTCCCACGGGCAACGCCAACCCGCCCCGCCGGCTCGGCCTCTCCGACCAGGAGAAAGCGGACCTGGTCGCGTTTCTCCACACGCTGACCGATGTGGACTTCACGACGGACGAGCGCTGGCAAGACCCCTTCCGCCCGAGCACCGCCACGGCCGCGCCAGAGGCTTCGCGACTGCGCCTGGACGCCCCGAGTCCCAACCCAGCCTCTGGCGCCACGGCGTTCCGGTTCGCGCTCGGTGCTCCCGGCCCAGTCGCGCTGGAAGTGTTCGACGCCAGAGGCCGACGGGTGGCAATGCTGGCGAACGGCAACCGCGCAGCGGGCGAGCACACGGTGCGGCTGAATGCCGCGCCTCTGGCGCCGGGCGCGTACGTCGCGCGGCTCCGCACCGGAGGCGAGTCGCGCAGCGTGCGGTTCGCGGTCGCGAGGTAGCGCCAGAGGCGCGTGCCTTGTGACCTGCCGCGAGGTCTGGGCGTCTGTTTCTTCCTTCCTCGCTCTCCCGACTCTCATGCGCGTCCTGCTCGTCCTTCTCGCCCTCGTCCTGTTCACCGCCGATGCCGAGGCCCAACGCCGGGGCCAGACGCTGGCGCGAGAAGGCGACCTCGCCCTCACCGTCGGACTCGTCGGCCTGGACGATCTCGCGCTCCGCCCGTTGGACGGTGGGATCGGTCTCCGCTACCGGCTGACGGATCGGAGCGTTGTCGGCGCGTCGGTTGGCCTGACGTTCGCGGACCGCGACCAGGAGAACCAGTCCGACAACGTCGAGAGCTTCGACGAATCGGACACGTTTGGATCGTCGGTCTCGCTGTGGACCGAGCGGCACGTCGGCCGCTCCCGCGTCGTGTCGCCCTTTATCGGCCTCGGCGCCCGCGCGCGCTTTGTCCGCACGGACGCCAGCAACACCTTTGAGCCCTCGTGCGACCCGACGGTCAGCTGCCCACCCGTCACGCGAACGCTGGACGCCGAGACCGTCTCCGTCGGCGGCGCGCTCCTGCTGGGGGCCGAAGTCAAACTCGCCCGGGGCATCACGCTGGGTGGCGCGTACACCCTCGGGGTGGACTATTCCGAGACCTCTCGGACCACGACGGTCTCGGGTCCAGACGTGGCGGGCGGAGGCTCGGGCACCTCGAAAAGCTGGAGCTACGGCGTCGGCACGACCGACCTCAGCCTGTCCGTCTACTTCTAGCCTCTGGCGCCGACCCTGTGTGGCGCGGCCTCTGGCGCCAGAGGCTGTATTCCGGGGCGCGGCAAGCCGGATGGGTGCAGGCCGTCTCCATCGCGCCGCGCGATCCCGGGCCGCCAGAGGCGGTAGCTTGCGCGCATGGACGACCTCATCGAACGCGTCAGCGACCTGGAGCGCTACCTCGACATCGCGGGACGGCGCGAGACCCTCGACACGCTCAAAGCGCGCCGCCTGGAGCCCGGCTTCTGGGACGACAACGACCGCGCCCGCACAACCGAGCAGGCCATCTCGGCCGAGAAAAGCTGGATCGACGCCTACGACGCGCTCGTGGAGCGGCGCGATGACCTGCTCACGCTCCAGGAGATGCAGGACGAGGACCCGGACTCGGACCTCTCCGGCGAGATCGACGCCGAGCGCCAGAGGCTGGAAAAAGGCATCGAGACGCTCGAACTCCGCGGCATGCTCTCCGGCGAGGACGACCACCGCACGGCAATTCTCACCATCAACAGCGGCGCCGGCGGGACGGACGCGCAGGACTGGGCGGAGATGCTGCTCCGGATGTACACCCGCTACGCCGAGCGCCAGGGCTACACGCCGACGCTCTTGGAGTACCAGGAGGCGGAAGAGGCGGGTATCAAGAGCGCCAGCCTGCGCATCGAGGGGCCATACGCGTACGGCTATCTCCACGCCGAGAGCGGCGTACACCGGCTCGTTCGGATGAGCCCGTTTGGCTCGGGCGACAAGCGGCAGACCTCGTTTGCGAGCGTGTTCGTCTACCCAGAGATCGACGACGAGATCGAGGTGGACATCAAGCCGGACGACCTCGAACTCCAGACCTTCCGCTCGGGCGGCAAGGGCGGCCAGAACGTGAACAAGGTGGAGACCGGCGCGCGGCTGATCTGGACCGGCACGCTGAGCAACGGCGAAGAGGCGCGCGTCGTCGCGGAATCGACGGAGCAGCGCTCGCAAATGCAGAACCGCGAGCGGTCCATGCAGATGCTTAAGAGCCGGATCTACGCGCTGGAGCAGGCCATCCGCGAGGCGGCGAAAAACGCCGAGGAGGCCGGCAAGAAAAAGATCGAGTGGGGCAGCCAGATCCGCTCCTACGTCTTCCAGCCCTACACGATGGTGAACGACCACCGGACCGAGGTCAAAAACCCCGACGTGCAGAGCGTGATCGACGGCGACCTCGACGCCTTTATCAAAGCGTACCTCCTCCAGGAATCTGGACCCACGACATGAGCGTCCTGCGCCGACTTTTAACCCTCGCCGCCCTTATCACCGTTGGAGCCTGCGCCTCGCCAGAGGCCTCTGGCGGGCCCGATGACGGCGCCCCGTTCGCGTCCGAAGAGGACTACCGCCAGAGGCGCGCCCAGGCGGCCTCGATGCTGGACGCGGCGATCCAAACGGAGGCCTCCAACGTGGGCGCGTGCCGCGTCGTCGCGACAAGCGAGCAGGCCTGCGGCGGCCCCACGTCGTTCGCGATCTACTCCGCCGAGTCCTCGGACGCGGACGATGTGGAGCGGCTCGCCGAACGCCTCGTCGCGCTCGACATCCGCGCCAACGCGCAGTTCGAGCGGGTCTCCACGTGCATGGCCTACTCGCCCCCGGTGCCCCGGCTGGTCGGCGGCCGCTGCGTCGAATAGCTCTCCGATTCTCCCTTTCCGCCTCTGGCGCCAGAGGCCCGGCCCATGCGCACTCGCGTCGATTTCCTCGTTATCGGATCCGGCGTCGCCGGGCTGTCCTTCGCGCTGCGCGCGGCCCAGCACGGGACCGTCGCGGTGGTCACCAAAAAGGCCTCGGCGGAGAGCAACACGAACTACGCCCAGGGCGGCATCGCAGCCGTCATGGACCCTACAGATGACGTAGAGGCGCACGTCCAGGACACCCTCGTTGCCGGCGCCGGCCTGTGCGACGAGGACGTGGTCCGCATGGTGGTCACCGAAGGCCCGGACCGCATCCGCGAACTCATGGAGTGGGGCGCCGAGTTCGACCGCGACGCCAGAGGCGACCTCCACCTCGGCCGTGAGGGCGGCCACTCGGCAGACCGCATCGTGCACGCGGCGGACATGACGGGCCGCGAGGTGGAGCGTGCGCTGCTGGAAGCTGTACGACAGAACGACAACATCGAGCTTCTGGAGCACCACTTCGCGGTCAACCTGCTCACGGAGCACCACCTGGGGGGAACGGGGGACGAGGGGCCGGGGACCGGGAAGGAACACGCCTCTGGCGGCGAGAAAGACCAGCCCGGGGACGCCTCCGACGCCAGAGGCGGACACAGTGAGGGAAGCGAACAACCCGGAACTCGGAACCCGGAACCCGGAACGAAAGAGGGCCTGCACTGCTTCGGTGCATACGTCCTGGACGAGGCCACAGGCCAGATCGAGACGTTCCTGGCGCGCGTGACGCTCCTGGCCGCTGGCGGCGCGGGGCAGGTGTACCTCCACACCACGAACCCCACCGTGGCCACCGGCGACGGCATCGCGATGGCCTACCGCGCCCGCGCGACGGTCGCCAACATGGAGTTCGTGCAGTTCCACCCGACGAGCCTCTACATGCCGGGCGCCGACTTCGGGGGGCGCGCGTTCCTCATCACCGAGGCCGTGCGCGGCGACGGCGGCATCCTGCGCAACCTCGCCGGCGAGCGCTTTATGCCGGACTACGACGAGCGCGCCGAACTGGCCCCGCGCGACATCGTGGCCCGCGCCATCGACGACCAGATGAAGCGCCGTGGCGAGCCCCACGTGTGGCTGGACATCTCGCACAAACCTGCCGAGGAGGTGTTGAAGCATTTCCCCAACATCCAGGAAACGCTGCTCGCCAACGGCCTGGATATGACCACGGGCCCGATTCCGGTCGTGCCCGCGGCGCACTACACCTGCGGCGGCGTGGTCGTGGACATGGAGGGCCGGACAAGCATCGACGGCCTGTTCGCGTGTGGCGAGGTGACCTGCTCCGGGCTCCACGGCGCCAACCGCCTGGCGTCCAACTCCCTACTCGAAGCGCTCGTCTACGCGCACCGCGCGCTAGGGCCAGCGGTGGAGTACGCTGGGGGCGTCGGGCACGAGGACCGCATTCCAGATTGGGACGAGACCGGGGTCGAGAATCCGCGTGAGTGGATCCTGGTGAGCGCCAACCGCCGCGAGCTCCGAACCGTGATGCAGGAGCTTGTCGGCATCGTGCGCTCGTCGCTGCGCCTGGAGCGCGCCGCGCGCCGCATCGACCTCATTCACCGCGAGACGGAGGAGTTCTACCAGCGCACCAAGCTCACGAGCGAACTCTGTGAGCTGCGCAACCTCGCCGCCATCGCGCACATGGTCGTCGGCTGCGCGCGCCGGAGGCAGGAGTCCCGCGGGCTGCACTACATGCTGGACTTCCCAGAGCGGGACCCGGCGATGGTGCACGACACGATCGTGGACGTGTCGCCGGCGGCGTGACGCGCGAGCCTCTGGCGCCAGAGGCTGTATCCTGGACCATGCGCGGCGCCGTTCTCCTGTTCCTCCTGATGGTCTCTGGCGCCGCCCGACGCCTCTGGCGCGCTGCGGGTCACGCCCTACCCCGCCTCTGGGGCCACAACGGTTCGCCTCACGCTCGCGTCGCCCCAGGCAGAGGTACGTGTCTCGGTCTTCGACGCCAGAAGCCGCGCGGTCACAACGCTGGCCTCTGGCGCCCGAGGCCCAGGGACGCATGCGCTGGAGGTGGACACGTCGGGGTAGGCCTTTGGCGTCTACGTCGTGCGCGCGGAGGTGGTCGGCGAGGTCGTCAGCGCGCCCTTAACCGTCGTGCGTTAGCGCCAGAGGCTACTCCAGATCGCAGAGGTTGGGTATCGGCGTAGCGCCGCTTCGCTCCGGGATCACCTCCGGCATTCGCGGAAGGCCCTCATAGGTCGGGGGTAGGAGGTTGGGGATCGGGATCGCCGCGTCGCAGCGGGAGGGGGGCGTCCCGCGTGGTAGACGTTCTGAGTCTGGGATTATCCGAAATGGGCGCGCCTCTGGCACGCGCAACAGTGGCGAGCGCAGGCTCTCACCCAGCGCTGATCGTACGGAATCTCGGCCGAGTAGCGCATGCCAACGCAAGTCAGCGGGCAAGGCCGTGCGCACCGAGTCCACGGCTTCTGCCGCCAGAGGCTCCGGTGCGCCCGCGTCGGGCGCAGCATGATCTGTGGGAGCCATGACAGAAGCGCGGGGAGTCGCGCAACCCGTCGCGAACACGGCTGATAGGAGTAAGAGCGAACGCATGTATCAGAGGGGGCGAGTCCGGAGAGTAGGGCAGGCGTAGAGGCTGGACAAGTCACATGCCGCCACTCGCGACGTGCCTCTGGCGCGGGGTTCCCGCCTGTTTCGTGACGTTGATGTGATTGCAGAGCGTACGGGGCCGTCCGTAGCTTAGACACGCTCCCCGGAGCACCCGTCGTCTCTGGACGCCGCGCAGGTCCCACCCCTCCGCGTCGCCCCTTGCCGCGCCCGTTCCGACAGAACGGGCGTTTTCCGTCTCTCCCTCCCGCGTTGACCGACCAAGCGCCTCTTACTCCCGACGAAGCCGCTGGCGCCACGCCAGAGGCCCGCATCCGCGTTCTCGCCGAAGAGGTGCTCGCGGAGACCGACCTGTTCCTCGTGGACCTGTCGGTCCGCGGCTGGAAAGGCTCCCAGGTCGTCGAGGTCTTCGCCGACCGCGAGGCCGAGCCCGGAACCGGCGTGGACCTCGACCTCCTGGCCGACGTCTCCCGCCGCCTCGGCTTCCTCATCGAGACCGAGGAGATCATCACCGACAAGTACCGGCTCGATGTCTCCTCGCCCGGCCTGGACCGCCCGCTGACCGACGCCCGGCAGTTCCGCCGCCACGTCGGCCGCGAGGTCGCGCTCCGGCTGGCCTCTGGCGAGACCGTAGAAGGCGAGCTCATGGACGCGACGCCCGCTTCCGTCACCATCCAGCCGATGGAGACGACCGGCACGAAGAGCAAGAAGCAGAGAGTCGCCTCTGGCGACCCCGTCCAGGTCGCGCACGCCGACATCGCCGACGCCCGAATCCAACTCCCCTGGTAGCCGCCAGAGGCCCCGAACCCCCGACTATGCAGAGCACCGTCCTCGTCTCCTCGTTCGCCGAGATCGCGCGTGAGAAAGACATCGACCGCGACACCCTCCAGGTCATCATGGAGGACGTGTTCCGCGCGATGATCAAGAAGCGCTTCGGCGCTGATGACCCGGAAGCCTTCCAGGTCATCCTCAACCCGGACAACGGCGACATCCAGATCCTCCACGTCCGCGAGGTCGTCGAGGATTACGATCTCGAGGACCCCGTCTCGCAGATCGAGATCTCGGACGCGCTCAAGATCGAGGACGACTACGAGGTCGAGGACGAGGTGGCCGAGAACATCCAGATCGAGGACTTCGGCCGCCGCGCCGTGCAGACCGCGCTCCAGACGTTCCGCCAGAAGATCCGCGATATCGAGAAGGACAACATCTTCCGCGAGTACAGCGAACTGGTCGGTGAGATCGTCGTCGGCGAGATCTACCAGACGCGCCGCAGCGAGGTCCTCGTCCTGCACAACAAGACCGAACTCGTGCTCAAGCGCGAGGGCCAGATCCAGAAGGACCGCTACCGCAAGGGCGACATGCTCCGCGCGGTCGTCAACGCCGTGGACCGTGATGCGGGCGCCAGCCCTCAGGTCAAGATCAGCCGGACCGATCCCGTCTTCGTCGAGCGTCTCTTCGAACTCGAAGTGCCCGAGATCTACGACGGCATCATTGAGATCAAGAAAGTCGTCCGCCTCCCCGGAGAGCGCGCCAAGATGGGCGTCATCTCCCACGACGAGCGCGTCGACCCCGTCGGCGCCTGCGTTGGTGTGAAGGGCTCCCGGATCCACGCCGTCGTGCGGGAGTTGGGCGGTGAGAACATCGACGTGGTCCCGTGGACCGACGACCCGATCGAGCTCATCAAGCGCTCTCTCCAGCCCGCCAACCCGATTCTCGTCGAGCTCAACAACGACCTGACGCCTCCGCGCGCCCGCGTGACCGTCCCGGCCGACGAGGTCTCGATGGCCATCGGCCGCGGTGGACAGAACATCCGCCTTGCGTCGATGCTGACCGGCTACGAGCTGGACGTGTACCGCAACATCAAGGAGGACGAGGAAGACGTCGACATCGACGAATTCCGCGACGCCATCCCGCCGGCGATCATCCAGAAGCTCAAGGACATCGGCTGCGACACGGCCAAGGCCGTGCTGGAGCTTCAGCCCTCCGAGCTCGCACGCCGGACCGAGCTCACCGAGGAGACCGCCAAGAAGATCCACATCCTCATGGAGGCCGAGTTCCAGGACGAGGAGGCGCAAGCCGCCGCCGCCCAGGCCCTCGCCGACGACGCTGACCTCGCCTCTGGCGAAGCGGCCGCCGCTGGCGCCTCGCCAGAGGCCGACGCCACGGAGGAGACCGACAGCGCACCAGAAGAGTCCGGTGCCGAGCCCGCCTCTGGCGCCGAGGCCGAAACCTCGGAGCCCACGCCAGAGGCCGAGGCCTCGGAAGAAGCTCCTGCTGAGACCGACGGGGGGGACCCCGAACCCACGGCCTAGCGCCGTACCCTGTACGATTGACTTAGGCCGTCCGCGGCCACGAACACGCCCACACCTGCATGCCAACCACGCGCCGAGCGAGGTCGAATAAGCCCAAGAGCGTCCGCCTGTTTAAGGCGCTCCGCGAGATGAACGTCGCCGCGGAGACCGTCGTCGAACACCTTCGTGAGAAGGGGTTCGAGCTAGACGCCAAGCTCCAGGCGGGCGACCCCAACGCGAAGTTGGAGCCCGCGATGTACGACGCCCTTATTGAGGCGTACTCCGACGACGTGGATGCGAAAGCGCGCGTTCGTGACCGCCGCGAGCAGATCGCTGCTGCCCAGGAAGCTGCGGAAGACGAGCCTCAGCGCGTCTCCACCCGGGACCCCGAGCCGGAGCCTGAGCCCGAGCCGATCCCCGAACCAGAGCCAGAGCCCGTGGCCCCGGCGGAGCCCGTCATCGAGACGGCGCCTGCCGAGGAGCCTGTGGCCCCCGCCGAGCCGGTCATCGAAACCGAGCCCGTCGGCGAGGCGCCTGCGCCGGAGCCCACGCCCGAGCCTGTTGTAGAGGCCGCCCCTGAGCCTACGCCGGAGCCTGAGGCCGCTACGCCAGAGCCCGAGGCCGTCGCAGAGACGCCAGAGGCCGACGCGGTTGCCCCCGAGGCACCCCAGGCCGAGGAAGTAGAAGCTGCCGCGCCTGAGGCCACGGCTGCTGAAGACGCGCCGGCAGACGCCGTTGCGCCAGAGGCCGCCGCTCCAGAGGCTGCTGCTACGCCGGAGGAGACCGAAAACCTCTCCGTGGACGAGCCGACCCCGGCTTCCGATTCCGGCGGCGTGGTTCGCGCCGACCGCTACGCGCTGACCGGCACGAAGGTGCTGGGCAAGATCGACCTGTCCGGATTGGACAGCGGCCGTAAGCGCAAGCGGAAGTCCTCAAAGGCCGACGACGCACCCGCTGCGCCCGCCTCTGGCGGCACGGACGACAGCAAGCGTTCGCGCAAAAAGGGCCGCAAGGGCCGCCCCAGCGTGGACAAGGCGGAGGTCGAGAAAAACGTCGCCAAGACCGTCGCGGCCACGACCGGCCGGGGCGGGAGCAAGCGCGTGCGCCAGAAGCGCCGCCGTGCTCGCCGTGACGAGCGCGCCGCACAGCGCGAGATGCTGGAGCAACTCCGCGAGGAGCAGTCCCAGATCCTCCGCGTCATGGAGTTCATCAACACCGGCGACCTCGCCGAGGCGATGAACGTCAACGTGGCCGAGGTCATCTCGAAGGGCTTCGCGATGGGGATGATGTTCTCCATCAACCAGCGTCTCGACGCTGACCAGATCACGCTCCTCGCCGATGAGTTCGACTTCGAGGTCGAGTTCATGAACGAGGACGAGGAGGTTCTCGACATCATCGAAGAGGATGAGCCGGAGGACCTCAAGCCGCGCTCGGCGGTGGTGACCATCATGGGCCACGTCGACCACGGTAAGACCTCTCTGCTGGACTACATCCGCACGGAGAACGTCGTTGCCGGCGAGGCCGGCGGCATCACGCAGCACATCGGTGCCTACGAGGTGACGCTGGAGAACGGCCGCGAGATGACGTTCCTCGACACCCCGGGTCACGAGGCCTTTACCGCGATGCGTGCCCGAGGCGCGCAGGTGACGGACCTGGTGATCCTCGTCGTCGCTGCGGACGACCGCGTGATGCCCCAGACGATTGAGGCCATCAACCACGCCCAGGCGGCGGAGGTGCCGATCATCGTGGCGATCAACAAGATCGACCGCGAGCAGGCCAACCCGGACAAGATCATGTCCGAGCTCGCCGAACAGGGCGTGCAGGTGGAGCAGTACGGCGGCAAGATTCAGTGTGAGCTGGTTTCCGCGCTCAAGGGCACCAACGTCGACTCCCTGTTGGAGAAGGTGCTGATTGAGAGCGACCTCATGGAGCTTCAGGCCAACCCGGACCGCAACGCGGTCGGTACGGTGATCGAGGCCCAGCTGGACAAGGGCCGCGGCGTTGTTGCGACCATCCTCGTCCAGAACGGAACGCTCAAGGTGGGCGACGTCTTCGTCGGCGGCATGACCTCTGGCCGTGTCCGCGCCATGTTCGACGAACGCGACCAGCGCGTTCAGGAAGCCGGCCCCTCGACGCCCGTCCAGGTGCTCGGCTTCAACGACGCGCCAGAGGTCGGTGACCGCCTGGTCGTCCTCGACGACGAGCGCGAGGCTCGCGAGATCGCGTCCAAGCGCGTTCAGCTCCAGCGCGAGCAGACGATGCACCAGCGTCGCCACGTGACGCTGGCCGACCTCTCCCGCCGCATGGCGATGGGCGAGATCAACATGCTCAACCTTGTCGTCAAGGCCGACGTGGGTGGTTCAGCGGAGGCCCTCTCCGACGCGCTGCTCAAGCTGTCCAACGACGAAGTCGCAGTCGACATCGTCCACGCTGGTGTGGGCGCGATCTCGGAGAGCGACGTCATGCTCGCCGCCGCGTCCAACGCGATCATCATCGGCTTCCAAGTCCGTCCTGGAACCGGGGTCCGCACGATCGCCGAGAACGAGGAGATCGACATCCGTACCTACTCCGTCATCTACGACGCGATTGAGGAAGTGCGCGCCGCGCTGGAAGGCCTGCTCTCGCCCGAGAGCAAGGAGACCATCACGTCGACCGTCGAGGTCCGCGAGACCTTCCGCGTGCCCAAGGCCGGAACGATCGCCGGTTGCTACGTCGTCGAGGGCAAGATCTCGCGCAACGACAAAGTCCGCCTCTTGCGCGACGGCGTCGTGGTCTACACGGGCGTTCTCGACAGCCTTCGCCGCTTCAAGGACGACGTCTCCGAGGTCGCCAGAGGCTTCGAGTGCGGTCTCTCGATCCGCAACTTCAACGACATCAAGGTCGGCGATACGGTCGAGTCCTTTGTCGTCACGGAGGAGAAGCGCACCCTCGAAGTCTAAAAGGGACTGAGTCTGGGGGACTGGGGGCTGGCATTCCGGCTCCCAGTCCCCAGTCCTCGCCTCTCTTATCTCCCTTGCCATGTCCATCCGCACCGAGCGCGTCGCGCGCATGATCCAGCGGGAAGTCGCCGAGCTGTTACAGCACGACTTCCACGAAGCCAGTCAGTCCCTCATCACGGTGACGAACGCCCGTGTGACGGCTGACCTCGGCATCGCGTACGTCAACGTGAGCGTCCTCGGCGACACGCCAGAGGCCCGGAAGGCGGCGTTTAATCGGCTCGACGCCGAGACGGTCGCGATCCGCAAGGCCCTCGCTGCGCGCATCCGCCACCAGGTCCGTCGTATCCCCGAGCTCCGGTTCTTCCTAGACGAAGGCCCGCAGAAGCGCGCCCACATGGACGACCTGTTCGCCAAGATCCGCGAGGAGCGCGAAGGCCGCGACGCCTCTGGCGAGACGGAGGAAGAGACCGACGCCCCCGCGCGCGGCGACTACTAGGGCGTGACGGAGAAAGACCCTCTGGCGATTTACGGGACCGAGAACGCGCTGCCACGCCCGTTCGGGAACCCGGAGAGCCCCGCCTCTGGCGCCGTGCTCGTGGACAAGCCGGGCGGGATCACCTCGTTCGGCGTCGTCAAAAAAGTCCGGTGGGGGTTGCGCGTCAAAAAGGTGGGCCACGCCGGAACGCTGGACCCGATGGCCACAGGCCTGCTCATCGTCCTCGTCGGGCGCGACGCGACGCGGCAGCAGGACCGTTTTATGGGCCTACCCAAGGTGTACACCGGTACGATCCGACTCGGGCAGACGACCGCCAGCTTCGACGCCGAAACGCCTGTTGAGGAGTCGGTAGACGCCTCTGGCGTCACGCCAGAGGCGCTGGAAGCTGTCCGCGAGCAGTTCGTCGGCGATCTCACGCAGGTGCCTCCGATCTACTCGGCCATCAAGAAAGACGGGGAGCGGCTCTACAAAAAGGCTCGACGCGGCGAAACCGTGGACGTGCCGCCACGCCACGTGAGCGTGTACGACCTGGCGTGGACCGATGTCCGGGCCTCTGGCGCTGAAGACGGCCTCGGCATCGTCGACGTAGACTTCCGTGTCGAAAGCTCCAAGGGGTTCTACGTGCGCAGCCTCGCCAACGATGTGGGCGCGGCGCTGGGCGTCGGCGGTCACCTGACGGCGTTGCGGCGCGAATCCATCGGACCGTTTCAGGTGAGCGAAGCGCTGCCTCTGGCGGCGTTCGAGCGCGACGCATGAGGATCGAGGTCGGCCCTGAGATCTCGCGCGACGACCGCTCGGTCCTGACGACGGGCACGTTCGACGGCGTCCATCTGGGCCACCGCGCGATCATCCGCTACCTGGTAGACCGCGCGGCCAAGATGGGCGGCGTGCCCACGCTTGTGACGTTCGACCCACATCCGCGGGAGGTCATCGCGGGCGTCCACGTCCCGCTCCTGACCACGATGGACGAGCGGGCCGCGCTCGCGCGCGCCCTCGGAATCGAGCGCTTTGTCGTCCTCCCGTTTACGCGCGACCTCTCGAACCTAGAGCCCGAGGACTACATCGCCGACGTGCTGCTGGGGCAGATCGGCATGAAAGAGATCGTCGTCGGGTACGACCACCGCTTCGGCCGCCGCGCCAGAGGCGATCGCGACCTGCTGGACGCCCTCGGCGCCGAGCACCACTTCTCGGTCGACGTGATCCCGGAGCAGATCGAGACCGGCGTGACCGTCTCCTCCACGGAGATCCGCCAGCGGCTCGCCACGGGCGACGTGGAGCGCGCGGCGCACCTTCTCGGGCGCCCATATCGGTTTTCTGGAACCGTCGTGCACGGCGAGGGGAGGGGCCGCACCATCGGCTTCCCGACCGCGAACGTGCAGCTGGAGCACGACCGCAAAATGCTCCCCGCCATCGGGGTCTACGCCGTTCGCGCGAGCGTGGCCGGCAGCGCACTGGCGCCAGAGGCCTCTGGCGACAACGTGAGTGCGCGTGTCCAGGCGCCAACCGTCCGGCACGGTATGATGAACATCGGCAAGCGGCCCACCTTCGAAGTGGACGGAGCGGTCAAAGCAGAGGTGCACCTGTTCGAAACCGACGCAGACCTGTACGGCCGTCGCCTGAGTGTGGACGTCGTCGCCCGGATCCGAGGCGAGAAGCCGTTTGACGGGCCGCAGGCGCTCGTGCGTCAGCTCAAAGAGGACCGGCAGCGCGCGCAGTGGATGCTGGTGGGCTCGCCAGAGGCGGGCTCTAAATAGACCCTGGGGCCCATCGCGAGAGGCGGTGCGGGGAGTAGCCTGGGATCCATCCTACCGATCCCGCCATGCGCTTCTTCGTCCTCACCGCCGCTCTCTTCCTGGCCTCTGGCGCTCGCGCCCAGGACGCAGCTGATTTCCTAGACGGGCTCATGGCTGTCGCTGAGTTCGAGGCGATGGAGGAGGGAATGAGCCTCGTGCATGGCATGGAAGTCGGCAGCTACGAAGGCTTCACCAGCATGCACGAAGTGGGGTTGCAAGCTGGCGTCGAGTACCTGGTGGTCGTGGTGACAGATATCGTGGGCGAGTTGGACCCCGACGTGTACGTGGAAGACCCCGAAGTCGAGCCTCTCGCGGCGGGCGAGGGGGAGGGCACCGACGAGAAGGTCCGCTTCACGGCGCCCGTTTCCGGCACGTACACGCTCAGCGTGGAGCTGTATGGCTGCGAGACGGACGATTGCGCGTACGGCATCGCCGTTTTCGCGGCGGAATAGCGCCGGCCGCGTTCCCAGGCCTCTGGCGCCAGAGGCGCCTCCGTGAAGAGACGACAGAGGCGAAAACGGCGCCGATCTCTGTAGATTGTGGCTTCTTGCGCCCGTATGGACGCACCTACTGAACAGACCACGCCGCCCGGATCGTCCGGCCTCCGGCGGGTCTTCGTCCGCACCGCAGCGTCGGACGAGGATCAACACCACGCTACATGATCAGCACAGAGCAGAAGCAGGAAATCGTCGAGACGCACGGCGGCTCCGAGAGCAACACCGGCAAGGCAGAAGTCCAGATCGCGATCTTCACCGCCCGCATCGCCGACCTCACCGAGCACCTCAAGGTCCACACGAAGGATCACACGTCGCGTCTCGGCCTGCTGAAGATGGTCGGCAAGCGCCGCCGACTCCTGAACTACGTCGCAGGAAAGGACATCCAGCGCTACCGCGATATCATCGCCAAGCTCGGCCTCCGCAAGTAGGCCTCTGCGCCGGCTCCCACAGCGGGAGTCGGCGTTTTTCATTCGCGCCAGAGGCTGATTCGCAGCCCGGCGCGGTTCCCGCGCGAGACCCCATCGGGCCGCGCCCGCCACTCGGCGATTCGTTCGATAGGGTGCGCCGCACCGCCCGCTTCTGCGGGCCCGGCCTCTGGCGCCAGAGGCCCGCCGCGCCCCCCATCGAAGGAATCCCGGACGAGACGCCAGAAGCGTCTCAACGGCTGGCTCCCCGAGAGGCCACGCGCTCTCTCAACACCCCACACCATGCATAAGACTGCAATCACGCAGAACATCGAGGTTGGCGGCAAAACGCTGTCGATCGAGACCGGCAAGCTCGCCAAGCAGGCCGACGGCTCCGTCGTCATCCGCCTCGGCGACACGGTCATCCTGTCGACCGCCGTCACGCTGAACGAGGCTCGCGAGGGCCAGCACTTCTTCCCGCTGACCGTCGACTACCGCGAGCGCTTCTCCGCTAAGGGCGCATTCCCCGGTGGCTTCTTCAAGCGCGAAGGCCGCCCGACCGATAAGGAGACGCTCACGAGCCGCCTTATCGACCGGACCATCCGCCCGCTCTTCCCGGACGGCTTCCGCAACGAGGTCCAGGTTCTGAACTTCGTCCTCTCCGCAGACGAGGAGATCGACGGCGACGTCATCGCAGGCGTCGGCTCGTCCGCCGCGCTCGCGCTCTCCGGCTCCCCGTTCGACGGACCGACCGCGCACGTCCGCGTCGGCCGCGTGAACGGCGAGATGATCCTCTTCCCGACGGTCAGCGAGCGCGCTGAGTCCGACATCGACCTCATCGTGGCCGGCAAGGCCGACGCCATCGTGATGGTGGAGGGCGAGATGGACGAGATCAGCGAGGACGATATGGTCGCCGCGCTGGAGTTCGCGCACGAGGGCATCAAGGCTATCGTCGCGGGCATCAACGAGCTCGTCGAGACCTACGTCAAGGAGCGTGGCGAGATCACGCCGAAGACCTACGAGACTGTCGCGCCTGACGCGGACTTGGTCGAGATGGTCTACGGCAAGATCAAGTCCGACGTGGACGCGCACCTGCGCAAGGAGTACTCCAAGGAGACCTTCTACGGCGGCATCTCCGACATCAAGAAGGCGCTTCTCACCGACCTCTTCGGCGAGGGCGACGACGCCAAGGACGAGATCGACGGCGGCTACTCCAAGGGCGACGTGAAGGAGGCATTCAAGGAGGCCGAGTCCCGCGTCATGCGCGAGATGATCCTCGACGAGGGCCTCCGTCTCGACGGACGCTCCACGACGGACATCCGCGAGATCTGGACCGAGATCGACTACCTCCCGCGCGTGCACGGCTCCGCCGTCTTCACCCGCGGCGAGACGCAGGCGCTCGTCATGGCGACGCTCGGCACCGGCCGGGACGTGCAAGCCGTGGACCAACTCTTCGACCAAGAGGACAAGCGGTTCTACCTGCACTACAACTTCCCGCCCTTCTCCGTTGGCGAGGCGCGCTTCCTGCGCGGCCCCGGCCGTCGCGAGATCGGCCACGGCATGCTCGCCGAGCGCGCGCTGGCCAAGATGATGCCCGGTGAGGAGGAATTCCCCTACACCGTCCGCATCATCTCCGACGTGCTGGAGAGCAACGGCTCGTCCTCCATGGCGACCGTCTGTGGTGGCTCCATGGCCCTCATGGCCGCTGGCGTCCCGCTGAAGAAGCCCGTCGCGGGCATCGCGATGGGCCTCATCGCGGACGGCGACAAGATCGCCATCCTGAGCGACATCCTCGGAACGGAGGATCACCTCGGCGACATGGACTTCAAGCTCTGTGGCACGGAGGACGGCATCACGGCCTGCCAGATGGACATCAAGATTGATGGCCTCAGCATGGACACGATGAAGGAGGCGCTGGAGCAGGCGAAGGCCGGCCGCCAGCACATCCTCGGTGAGATGGCGAAGACCATCGGCGAGGCCCGCGAGGAGATCTCTCCGACCGCGCCACGTCTCATCCAGGTCGTCATCGACCAGGACTTCATCGGCGCCATCATCGGGCCAGGTGGCAAGATCATCAAGGGCATCCAGGCCGACACCGGCGCTCAGATCAACATCGACGAGCGCGACGGCAAGGGCTTCGTGACCGTCGCCGCCCCGAACATGGACGCTGCGCACGCCGCAGTCGACATCATTCGTGGCATCGTGAGCCAGCCCGAGGTCGGTGAGACCTACATGGGCACGGTCAAGAACCTTCTGCCCTTCGGCGCGATCATGGAGATCATGCCGGGCAAGGAGGCGATGCTCCACGTGAGCGAGATGGCCCACGGCTACGTCAACGATCCGGCCGACGAGTGCCAGATCGGCGACAAGTTCGAGGTCCAGCTCATCGAGGTCCGCGACGGCGGCAAGCTCCGCGTGAGCCGCAAGCCGTTCCTCCCCGAGCCCACCGAGGAGGAGAAGGCAGCGATGGCCAAGCGCCGTGAGGAGCGTAGCTCCCGCGACGGTGGCGGACGCGGCCGCGGTGGACGTGACGGCGGCCGTGGCCGTCGCCGCGACTAGCCTCTGGCGAACGTCCCGGCCTCTGGCGCTCGCGCCAGAGACCACCGGGTTACTCGTGCGCCCCCGGATGCTTCGGCGTCCGGGGGCGCGTTGCGTTCGGGGCTGAGCAGCGGCGAGCGCGGGGCACGCGTGTGAGCTAGGCGAGGGGATGGCGCTCTGGCGCCAGAGGCCTGTTTTGCAAGAGAGTATGTTGCGGGCTCCGCTCAGCCCCGGCGGTTTCTCCCATCACCCACCCAGGACATCATGTTCAAGGAGTTCAAAGAGTTCGCCGTCAAGGGCAACGTCGTCGACATGGCCGTCGGCATCATCATCGGGGCCGCGTTCGGCACCATCGTCACCGCGCTCGTCGAGGGCATCCTCATGCCGCCGATCGGGCTGCTCATGGGCGGCATCGACTTCGCCGACATCTTTACCGTGCTCAAGGAGGGCACCACGCCTGCACCGTACGCGACGCTCGCCGCCGCGCAAGAGGCCGGGGCAGTCGTGATGGCCTGGGGCTCGTTTATCAACACCGTGATCTCGTTCCTGATCGTCGCCTTTGCGGTGTTCATGTTCGTGAAGTGGATCAACCGGGCCAAGGAAGCCGCTGCCGAAGAGGCCACGGAGGAGCCCGCAGCCGCCCCAGAGCTCACGGCCGATCAGCAGCTGCTGACCGAGATCCGCGATGCGTTGAAGGCCCGAGCGGTCTAGCGCCAGAGGCCTCTGGCGTCCCTGCTCTAGAGTCCTGTGCCCCCGGATGCTTCGGCGTCCGGGGGCGTCTGTATCTATCAACCCTGGAGTGGCGGCCGTCTCGCCAGAGGCAGCCGTGTTTCTTGCTAGCCGGGGTCTGAGGCGTTGCCTCTGGCGGGAGGAGAGCCGACGTAGATGAACAGCAGCCTGTCGTCGCGGCCCCATCCAGCGGAGCCCAGCGCCTGACGGAAGCGTGGGTCTTCGATCAGGTCGTCCTCCGTGACGATCAGGATCCCATTGGCGCCGAGCCTTGCCGCGTCCCGCTTGGCCTGCTCCACCCGGTGCCGACGAAAGCTACTCTGCTGTGCCCGAGCGTTGGGCTCGCGCCGGAGCTGCGCGAGTTCCTCGCCCGACACGACGCGCGTGACGCCGACGCTGCGCACCTGCTGACTCGCTTGAGCCACGCCGAGCACCTCGAAAACGTCTGGAATGTCATCGCGAGACTCGTACACGACGACGCTATCGCGGTGCAACACGGGATAGCCGTTCGCCGCGACGCCGGACGGTGCCGATGCAGAGCATGCGCCAAGAGCTAGAACGGGGAGGAGGAAAAAGAGCGTGCGCATAGGGGTTCGTAGATGTGTTCCGGCCCGAACCTACACCCTTACACGTAGCACCCGCGCCACGCCTCTGGCGCCAGAGGCCAGACGTGCGCAGGGAAGCGGCTCTCGCGATCTTAGCGCCGCACCTTCCCGATCGCCTGTGGCCGAATCGTCCTCCACCCAACGCTTTACCTCGCGCTGGGGCCTGATCCTCAGCGTTCTCGGCATCGCCGTCGGCACCGGCAACATCTGGCGCTTTCCGCGCATCGCGGCGACGAACGCCGGGGACGGTGGTGCGGGCGCGTTCCTCGTCGCCTGGCTCGTGTTTCTCGTCGCGTGGAGCATCCCGCTGATCATCGCGGAGTACGCGCTGGGGCAGCGTGGGCGGCGCGGCGTCGTCGGCACGTTTAGCACGCTCGCGGGCGGCAAGGTGGCGTGGTTGGGCGCGTTCGTGGCGTTCGTGGCCGCGGCCATCATGTGCTACTACAGCGTCGTGGCGGGATGGACGGCGTTCTACCTCGGCAAGAGCACGCTGGCCGGGCTACCTGTCACGCAAGAGGCGTCCATGGCGGGCTGGGAAGCGTTTCAGGGCAGCCTGTGGCCCGTCGCGCTGCACGCGCTCATGATGGGGCTCGGCGTGTGGGCCGTCAGCGGCGGCGTGAAGGGGATCGAGCGCGCCAACAAGGTTCTCGTGCCGTCGCTGCTGGTGATCGTCGTGATCGCGGTGATCCGGGCGGTGACGCTGCCAGGGTCTGGCGCAGGCGTCGCGTTCCTCTTTACGCCTGACTGGGGGACGCTCACGGCGCCAGAGGTCTGGCTGGACGCGCTGACGCAGAACGCGTGGGACACCGGCGCGGGCTGGGGCCTCATCCTTACCTACGCGGCCTACATGCGCCGCGAGGACGGCGTGGTGCGCAACGCGGTCCTGACCGGCGTGGGCAACAACATGGTCTCGCTTCTGGCGGGGACGATGATCTTCGGGATCGTGTTCGCCGTCCTGGGCGCGGCGGGGCAGAGCCAGACCGAGATCCTCGACCTGATGAAAAGCAGCGGCGACCGCGGGACGGGCATGACGTTTATCTGGATGCCTCAACTGTTCGCCGAGATGCCGTTGGGCCGGCCTCTGGCGGTTCTGTTCTTCCTCGCGCTCGCGTTTGCAGCGGTGAGCAGCCTGCTGAGCATGATCGAGCTCTCGACGCGCGTGATCGTGGACTTCGGGATCGACCGGAAAAAGGCCGTGATCGGAGTCGGCGTGGTCGGCTTCCTGATCGGGGTGCCGAGCGCGCTGTCGGGCGACATGTTCGGCAACCAGGATTTCGTCTGGGGCGTGGCGCTGATGCTATCGGGCGCCTTTATCGCGCTGGCAGTCATCCGCTACGGCGCGTCGCGTCTGCGCGAGGACATCGCGACGCCAGAGGACTGGAAGCTGCCACGTTTGTGGGACGCGTGGATCACCTACGCGATTCCGGCGCAGGCCATCGTCCTGCTCGGCTGGTGGCTATACCTCGCCGCGACGGCC
This sequence comes from Rubricoccus marinus, assembly GCF_002257665.1. Taxonomy (NCBI): domain Bacteria; kingdom Pseudomonadati; phylum Rhodothermota; class Rhodothermia; order Rhodothermales; family Rubricoccaceae; genus Rubricoccus; species Rubricoccus marinus. Next base: position 1,450,539 of record NZ_MQWB01000001.1, read on the forward strand.
TATTCCGAGAACGCGCTCGACCCGTTCGAGCCGTATTCCGCCGCGACGTGCCTGCTCCAGTGGGGCGTGGCGTTGATCGGCCTCTACCTCGCCAACGGGTGGATGCTCCGCCGCCTCGCGCGTACCGAGCCCGACCCGGCGCCTCTGGCGAACGCCAGTTCCACCGATCTCCCCGTTACGCCCTAATGCGCGCCTCCCTAATCATCGCCCTCGCGGCGCTCGTCAGCGGCTGCGGCGGCACGCGCCTCCCGGATCAGCCTCTGGCGCTGCTGACGCGTGCCGAGGCGACCGGATACGCGGAGACCTCCACCTACGACGACGTGATCGCGTTCATGGGCGCGCTCCAGACGCTCCCGGCCGGGGAGAGCGTGGCGTGGACGTTTTTCGGCCAGAGCGCCGAGGGCCGCGATCTGCCTCTGGCCGTCTGGGGCTCCGAGTCGGTCGCGCCAGAGGCCATCCGCGCGACGGGCAAAGCGCGCGTGCTCGTCTTCGCGAACATCCACGCCGGCGAGGTGGCAGGCAAAGAGGCCGCGCTCATGATCCTGCGCGATCTCGCCAGTGGCGCCCACGCCGAATGGGCGGACAGCCTCGTCGTGATGATCGCGCCGATCTACAACGCCGATGGCAACGAGCGCGTGGAGTACGGCAACCGGCCGGCGCAACTGGGGCCGGTCGGCGGGATGGGGCAGCGGCCCAATGCCGAGGGCCTGGACCTCAACCGCGACTTTATGAAGCTCGCCTCGCCAGAGGCCCGCGCCCTCGTGGGGCTGATGCGCGACGTGGACCCGCACGTGGTCGTGGACCTCCACACGACGAACGGCACGTTTATGGGCTATCACCTGACCTTCGCGCCGCCGCTCTCGCCCAATACGCCTCTGGCGATAGACCGCGACCTCCGTCAGCGGTGGATCCCGGCCATCCAGCGCGAGATCCTGCGGACCGACGACATGGCGACCGAGCACTACGGTAACGTGCCCGGCGCCTTCGGCGAAGGCACCTCGGTCCCGCGCGGCTGGTACTCGTTCAGCCCACAGCCGCGCTTCTCGACCAACTACGCCGGCCTCCGGGGCCGCTATGGTCTCCTCTCCGAAGCCTATTCCTACGCACCGTTCGACGAGCGCGTGCAGGTGAGCAAGCGCTTCGTCGAGGAGATCCTCGCCAACGCCTGGGCCGACGCCTCTGGCGTCCGCGCCACGACTGAGGCCGTGGACCGCCAGAGACTCATCGGCGACTCGCTCGCGGTCCGCGGCGGCTTCACGGCGCCCGAGGAGACGCGCGAGATCCTGCTCGGCGCCGTGGACACGCTCCGCCACCCGGAGACGGGCGCGGTCATGTACCAGCGGCGCGAGGTGCGCACGCCAGAGGTCATGCCGGTTTTCTCACGCTTCGGCGCGACGGAGCGCGAAACCGTGCCCGCTGTCTACGTCATCCCGCGCTCGCAAGAGGCCGTGCTAGAGCTCCTGGCGGCACACGGGATTCGCACCCAGGGCTTCTTCGGCGCCCCTGGCGAGCTCCAGCGCTTCCGCATAGACAGCGTGCGCGTGGCAGATCGCGCGTTCCAAGGTGTGCGCGCGCAAGAGGCGTGGGGCGCGTGGGAGCCGCTGAGCGGCGGACTGGCGTCTCTCGACCCCGAGAGATACGTCTTTGTGCGGATGGACCAACCCCTGGCGCGCGTCGCGTTCATGCTCCTGGAGCCACGCAGCGATGACGGCGTGGTGAACTGGGCGGTCGTGCCTCTGGCGGAGCGACGCACGTACCCCATCCTTCGCGTCCAGCCGTGACGGAGCGTGCGGATGCTCGCGCGAACAGAAGACAGATTGTCGTGTTCGCCGCCGTGATTTCAGTGCTGACTGCGGCGTTGGGGACGTGGCTCGGGTTCGTTCTCACAAGCGAAGCGCAGCCTGCGCTCGTTCGGTCAGGTGTCGTGACAGATACTGAGGCGGGCCTGTATGTGATCTTGCTAGGTACAGTCGCCGGAGGCTTCATACTCGGCATCGCAGGGCCGCTCGGCGCCGTCGCCTACCTCTACCGGAGCCTCAGGGCAGTGGCGTATGCCCTGGCAGGCGTCGCGCTAGCGGCTGAGCTCTCACTGCTCCCGTCTTCGTGTGGCCGTTCACCTAGCCCACGGCCGGCACTGTTTCCCCGCCGCTGCGTTCATTCCCGCCAGAGGCTCGTTATCCCGATATGCTCAAGTACATCCCCCTGCTAGCTCTCGCGCTCGCCGCCTGCGGGCCGGACGCTCCTGATCGTGCCACGCCAGAGGCCTCTGGCGTTGAAACCACCGGCTCGCCGCTGATCGAGGTGGAGAACGCGACGCAACTCGTGGACCACGTGATCGAAGAGGGCAACGAGGTGACCGTGCTCAACTTCTGGGCGACATGGTGCGCGCCGTGCCGCATCGAGTTTCCCGACCTGATGGCGTACGACGCCGAGATGGAAGGGGAGGGAGTCGAGGTCCGGTTCGTGTCGGTGGACGACGCCGAGGTGATGGACAAGGTGCGGCGCTTCCTAGATGAGCAGGGCGTTACCGAGCGCTCGTACGTCTCGCCGGACAACACGACTCTGGCCGGGGAGTTCAATCCCCGCTTTGCCGCTAGCCTCCCGTACACGCTCGTCATGGACTCCGAGGGCATCGTACGGGGCGCGCACATGGGCGTGATCTCGCCCGAACGGATCACAGAGCTCGTCGCGGGCGTCCGAGACGGGACCATCGACATCACCACGCAACTTTGACCCGACTCCTCGCCCTCGCCGCTCTCCTCCTCGCCGCGCCTCTGGCGCTCGCGCAAGACTCCCTCGCGATCGGCGACCCGGTGCCTCTGGCGGCGCAGAGCTTCGAGACCGTCGGCGGCGGCTCGCTTTCCCTTGCGGCGGCCGCTGGCGAGAGCGGGCTCGTGGTCGTGATGTGGAGCGCGGTTTGCCCGTGGACGTCCCGCTACGAGGCGCGCATGGCGCAGCTCTACGCGACGGCGACCGCCAACGGCATCGGCGTCGTCTTGGTGGCCAGCAACGACCCCAACCGCGTGACGCGCACGCCAGAGGTCCTCGCCGCAACCGCAGCGGCCGTCGGCGCGCCGATGATTCTGGACCCGACGGCCACGCTCGCCGACGCGCTCGGTGCCACGCAGACGCCAGAGGCGTTCTTCTTCGACGGCGGCCTGCTCTACTCCGGCGCCCTCGACGACAGCCCGGCCGACGCGGAGCGCGTCACTATCCAATACCTCCAGCAGGCGCTGGACCAGCACCTCGCGGCGCAATCCGTCGAGATCCAGCGCACGACGCCCTTCGGGTGCACCATCAAGCGCGCGCGCTAGCCTCTGGCGCCAGAGGCGAGAATCCGGGCGGTTTGTGTGAGGCGGAGTTCGGATCTTAGCGGCCTGACCCGCACGCTCCCATGATCGACACTCCAAAGGCCCTCGCCGACCTGTGCACCCGAGCCCGCCAGCAAGACTGCGTGGCGCTCGATACCGAGTTCGTCTGGGAGCGGACGTACTACGCCGCGCTCGGCGTCGTCCAGATCGGCCTCGGCGGTGACGACGTGCACCTCGTGGACACGATCGCGCTCACGGGCGACGACCTCGCGCCCTTGGGAGAGCTCCTGGCCGATCCGGATACCGAAGTCGTTCTGCACGACGCGTTGCAGGACCTCCAGATCCTCGCGCGGGCCACAGGCTACCTGCCGCAAAACGTGTTCGACACGCAGCGCGCCGCCGGCTTCGTCGGGCAGAGCGCGACGGCCTCGCTGCAAGACGCTGTGGAGTGGGCCTCTGGCGTGACGCTGGACAAGGGCGCCACGCGGTCCGATTGGCTCCGCCGCCCGCTTTCCGAGACCCAACTGCACTACGCGGAGAACGACGTCCGCTACTCGCTCGATGTCCGCGACAAGATCGTGGAGGAGGCCGAGAAGCGCCAGAGGCTGGACTGGGTGTGGGAGGAGATGGAGCGCTACGAGGACGAGGCCAACTTCGAGGAGGCCGACCCGATGGAGGCTGTGCACCGCGTCAAGTCACGCGGGGCCAGCAAACTGGACGCGCAGGGCCGCGCCATCTTCCGCCACGTCGCCGCCTGGCGCGAGCGCGAGGCGCGCGACTTGGACCGCACGCGCCGCATGGTGCTGGGCGACGACGACCTGGTCAAGGTCGCCGAACGCCGGCCGCGCTCGGCCAACGATCTGGACCGCTTGCTCACCGGGCGCCAGGCCCGCCGCTACGCCGATGGGTTGCTCCAGGCGGTGCGCGATGGCGAGAACGCCCCCTCGGAGCCGCGCGAGAGGCGTGGACGCCCCGGTCCCGACGAGGAGCGTCGGCAAGCGCAGCTCAACGTTGTGCAGGGGCTTGTCGCCGGCCGATGCACGCTGGATGACGTGGACCCCCAACTCGCAGCCACGAAGTCCCAACTCTCTGACCTCGTGGAGGCCGGCGCCGACGCCTCGCCAGAGGCGCACCCCGTCCTCCAAGGCTGGCGTCGGGAGTTCATCGGCGAGGACATCCTGCGCTTTCTCGGCGGCGAGAGCGCCGTGCGGCTCAACGAGCGCGAAGGCTGGCCGGACGTGGCTTAACGCCGGGATCTGGTCCTAGGATCTGACGCCAGAGGCGCACTAGCAGCGCCTACAACGGCCTCTGGCGTGGAGGAATAGGGACGTGTGAGGCGATCAAATCGGGTTCGGTCGAGCGATATGCGGATATTCTGTTCCCATCGCTTGGGGTGAACAGCAAGGGCGTGGCCTCTGGCGCGCATCTTTCCTGAGGTGAGACTGACGAGTGATGGGCCGCCGGCACAGTGCCGAGCGGTCTGCTTCGCGAGCCTGCTCCCCGCCGTTGTCCCGAATCCCCAACCTCGACCCCGTCCGCTTTTTGCTCGCGGCGCTGGTCGTCGTCTTCCACGTGCCAGACATCTCCGCGACGGTTGGCATGCCGTCATGGAGCGGCTTGTCCGTCTTGAACCGGGGAGAGGAGGCGGTGTACGGGTTCTTCGTGCTGAGCGGGTTCCTGATTACCTATCTCCTCATCAAGGAAAAGGCGAAGCACGGGACGGTCAGCATCCGGCAGTTCTACATCCGCCGCGCGCTGCGCATCTGGCCGGTGTACTTCCTCGTCCTCGGATTCGGGTTGCTCTACTACAACGTGATCCTGCCGATGGTGGGGATGCCGTTCGAGGTGGAGTACAGCATTGGAGAGGCGCTGGCGTACAACGTGCTGTTCCTGCCCAACATCTTTGCCTACTCGTACGATACCGGCGGCATCCTCGTCGTGCTGTGGTCCATCGGGATTGAGGAGCAGTTCTACATCCTGTGGGGGCCGCTCTCGAAGTACCTCCCGTCCCAGTTGTTCGCGCCGTTCTTGGCCGCGTTCTTCGTCGTCTTCGGTGCCGTGTTCTGGTTCTCGCCTCTGGCGGCGGTGCTCCTGAAGTACAAGATGTTCTTCTACTACTTCGCCGCGGGCGGACTCTTCGGGACGTGGGCCGCCAGAGGCCAGGGCGACTTCAGCCACGCCGTGTTCTCGAAGCCCGTGCAGGCGCTCGCGCTCGGCCTCGCGATGCTCTACTACACGACGGGCGTGCTCCAGGCCGCGCTCGCGCCGTGGGCGCTGCACCTCGCGGACGCGTGGCTGTTCTCCTACCTCGTGTTCAACTTCGGCTTCAACCCGAACAAGCTGTTTACGCTGCGCTCAGAGGCGTTGGACTACCTCGGGCAGATCTCCTACGGGATCTACATGTACCACATGATCGCGCTCAACTTCGTGTTGTTCGTGTTCTTGCAGTTCCGGCTGGATGAGGTGTTCGGCTTCGCGGGCAGTATCCTCGTAATCAACGGGCTCACGATGGCGCTCGCCATTTTCGGCGCGTCGCTCTCGTACCGCTACTTCGAGTCGTTCTTTATCCGTCTCAAAGGGCGGTACCGCGTGCTTCAGCCCACGCCGCGAGTCTCGCCGTCTGGTTTCGCAGGTCCGGTCGCGCCAGAGGCGGGGGCGTAGCGCCAGGGGCCTCTGACGCGATCGGCGGTCACTCTTTGCCAGCGATAGGGGGCGGATACAGGCTGAAGTTCAAGCCGATGCGTATGTGAGTGGTGTCCACAGGGCCTGGAGCGAACCGCATTTTCTGAACGGCTTCCTTCGCCGCATCGACCAGAATAGGGTGTGGGGTAGGGTGCAGAACCGATAGGCTGTCGGCACGCCCCGACGGGTTGACTCGCACATTGAGGCGAACAAGACCCTCTACTTGGGCTCGCCGCGCGAACTCGGGGTATCCGGTGGACCTGATGAGGTCCTGAGTCCACGGGGCGAGAATGGGATGGTCCTCAGCGGTCATACTCGCAGAAACGGCTGGAAGCCCAACCGGGACAGCAGAATAGGCTATGCCACACACCGCACGGACCGTCCGCAGTTGTGGCGTCCGGCAGCTTTGGAGCATACAGGCCGCCGCGACAGCGAGAACAAATCGAAGGGTGGACGCTCGCACGGCGCAAGGTATGATGATGCCGTTCTACGAGTGCTTCCGACGCCAGAGGCCTCTGGCGGTGCGATCTTGCCGCACTGCGACAACGCGCTACCTCCGGCGCCCCACCATGTACGATTACATCCTGATCGGCGCCGGCAGCGCCGGCTGCGTCCTCGCCGACCGGCTCACCGAGGCCTCTGGCGCCCGAGTGCTCCTTCTCGAAGCGGGCGGCCCGGACACGCGCCCCGAGATCCGCATTCCGGCCACGTTCTCCAGGCTGTTCAAGACCGACGCCGACTGGGGCTACCACACCGTCCGCCAGAGGCACGCCGCTGACCGCGAGTGGTTCTGGCCGCGCGGCAAGGTGCTCGGCGGCTCGTCCAGCATCAACGCGATGATCTACATCCGCGGCCACCGCGCGGACTACGACGGCTGGGCCGCGAACGGATGCACGGGATGGGGCTACGCCGACGTGCTGCCGTACTTCAAGAAGTCCGAGGACAACGCTCGGATCCGAAACGCGTACCACGGACAGGGCGGACCGGTGAGGGTGGAAGACCCGCGTAGCCCGAGCCCGCTCTCCCAGGCCTTTGTGCAGGCCGCTGGCGAAGCCGGGCACGACCTCAACGACGACTTCAACGGCGCCGAGCAGGAGGGGGCCGGTCTCTACCAACTCACCCAGCGCGGCGGCCGGCGCGTCTCCGCGGCCACGGCGTTTCTCAAGCCCGCGATGAAGCGGCCGAACCTCAGCGTCGAGACCGGCGCGCACGTCTCCCGCGTGATCGTGGAGGGCGGCGTCGCCAGAGGCGTGGAGTACGTGCAAGGCGGCGTGCGGCGGCGGGCCGAGGCCTCTGGCGAGGTGATCCTGTGCGGTGGCGCGATCAATACGCCGCAGCTCCTGATGCTCTCCGGCATCGGCCCGGCCTCGCACCTGCGCGAGCATGGGATCGAAGTGGCCGTGGACGCCTCTGGCGTGGGGCAGAACCTCCACGATCACCCGATTGTGGGCGTGCGATGGGAGGCGAAGGAGGGCACGTCGCTGATGGACGCCGAGACGCTGGGGCAGGTCGCGCGGTACCTCCTGGGCCGCAGCGGGATGCTGGCGTCCAACATCGCGGAGGCGGGTCTGTTTGCGCACTCGTCGGGCGGCGGCGTGATCCCGGACCTCCAGTTCCACGTCGCGCCAGCGCTCTTCTACGAGCACGGCTTCCAGGCGCCAGAGGCCCACGGCTTCTCGCTCGGGCCGACGCTCGTGACGCCGAAGTCGCGCGGGTCGATCACGCTGCGCTCCTCGGACCCGATGGAGCACCCGGACATCGACCCCAACTACTTCGCGGAGCCGGAAGACATCGCGGCGCTCGTCGCGGGCGTGCGGATGGCGCGCGAGATCGCGGATCAGCCGGCGTACCGCACGCTGCGCGGCCGGGCGATGGACGCGATGGCAGACGCGAACACGGACGCCGAGATCGCCGAGCAAATCCGGCAGACTGCCGAGACGCTGTACCACCCGGTCGGCACATGCCGCATGGGCCCGGACGACGCCTCGGTCGTCGATCTCGCGCTGCGCGTGCGCGGCGTGGACGGTCTCCGCGTGGTCGATGCGAGCGTGATGCCCACCGTCCCCAACGGCAACACCGACGCGCCGACCAAGATGATCGCCGAGCGCGCCGCGGACCTGATCCTCGGTCGCATCTCCGAACCCGCGACGGCTACGGCCTCTGGCGCTGCAGGCGCATAAGACACCCTATCCAAACCGGTGCCAGCGCGAGCGAAGCGAGGCGATCTCGGTTCAGTGAGGACTGAACCATAGGTCGCCGCGTCGCGGATCCTGCCGAATTGGGTAGGCGGCCCGGGCCTCTGGCGCCAGAGGCTACTCGTAAAGCGCCGCGGCGTGCTCCACGTGACCGAGCAGGAACGACGCGCCGGGATCGACGGCGACGCGGCCTTTCATGGCCTCGCGGCCGAGGAGCATGGGGAACTGCATGCTGGCCCGGTCCGCGAGCGTGACCTCGATGGGCCACTGCGGCGCGTCTGAGCGCACGCCGAGGCGGAGCGTCACCCCAACGACTATGCGGAGGTCCTCGTGACCGCTGGAGGAGCGCACATGTCGCTCATCGACGATCGGAGCTTCACAGCGGACCCTCACCTGCCGGTGCCGGCGGAAAAAAGGCCGCACGACGAACCGCGCCCAGGGCTCGCCGTCTCGCTCGAACGTTTCGATGCGGCTCGCGTGGAGCGACGAGGTGGCCGCGCCAGTGTCCACCTTGCAGCGGACGGCCGGAAGGCCGAGGTCGGGGAAGGCGACCCATTCGCGCCATCCGACGGTGGTGAGAGCGCCAGAGGCGGGAAGGGGGGCGCTCATGGGTAGGCGACGGTCTGAACCCAGCCGTCGGGCAGCGGCTCGGAGGTGAACGGGATGTCTCGCGTGATGGCCCAGCGCTGAAGCCAGGACATCCCGGCGCGGCCGGTATACGTGTCCTCGGATGCGTACGCCGGGTCTTGCAGTACTTCCGCCAGAGGCACGAACGCATAGCCTCTGGCGCGAAACGCGTCCATCAGTCGGTTGAAGTGGTCCGCGTTGAGCGCGTTCGCGTGGAGAAGCAGCACGCCGGGAATCTCGCGGCCGAAGAGGTCGCGCGAGAGGCCCTCGAAGTACGCGGCAGTGGTATCCATGTACGCGATATAAGCGTCGGCGATTCGCGCCTGCAGGGCGGCGTCCTCTGCCTCGATCGCGCGGTCGTAGGCCAGCGCGTAGATGTACTCCGCGTTGTCGTGCGTAACCGGCGCGATCTGGTAGCCTCTGGCGCCGATCCAGGCCTCGAAGGCGCGCTTGGTGTCCAAGTCCGGGCCGACGTTGAGGTAGGGATGCCGGAAGTACCGGAGCGAGTCCGTGGGTGCCGAGCCTCTGGCGCGGAGAAGCGCGCGCGTCAGGGGCTCACCGCGGATCACGTCGTCTTGGAAGTCCGCCAGAGGCGTGCTGAACAGCGAGGGGTGCGAGTAGGTGTGGTTGCCCAACTCGTGCCCGGCATCTACCCAGCCTTGGAGAAGCGCTGTGCGGGCCTCGCGTTCTCCCTCGCGGTCGATCTTCTCCTGGTTCACGAAGCCCACCACGGGAACGCCAGAGGCCTCGATCTGGGCCAGCAAGCCGCGCGTGACGTTTTGCATCCACGCGAGGTTGTGACCGCGCCCGACGGGCAGATCGTCGATGGTGACCGCCATCGCGCGGCCGGCCTCTGGCGCCGACGCGGCCGGGGATACTGAATCCGGCGCGGGCTGCGCGCACGCGGCGGTGACAACGAGCAATGTGGCCAGAACGGCGAGGGAGTGGAGCGCGCGCGTCATTCGCCCCCGCCAGAGGCCGACTGCATCCGCGCGGCGGTCCCGCCGGCGAGGAGGTACAGCACGGCCATGCGTACGGCGACGCCGTTGGTGACCTGGCTGAGGATCACCGCGCGATCTGACTCCGCGACCTCGCCCGCGAGCTCGACGCCGAGGTTGACCGGGCCGGGGTGCATCACCCAGAGGTCCGGATTGGCCTCCAGGTGATCGCCGCGAAGGCCGAACCGGTCGTGGTACTCACGGAGGCTGGGGAACAGGCCGTTCTGGCCCGCGCCCTGGCGTTCCAGTTGGATGCGGAGCGTCATGGCCACGTCGCAGCCTTCCAGCGCTTCATCCAAGCGGTCTGTGACGCGCGCGCCGAGCGCTTCGATGCCGAACGGCATCATCGTGCGGGGGCCGCACAGCGTGACCTCGGCGCCGAGCGCGGTGAGGGCGTAGATGTTGGAGCGCGCCACGCGGCTGTGCGCGATGTCGCCGATAATGCTGACGCGGAGCCCAGAGAAATCGAAGCGCGAGAGGCCGGGCAGGCGCGGAATGTCCAGGTTGGCGATCGTGCTCGCGTCCAGAAGCGCCTGCGTGGGGTGCTCGTGCTGCCCGTCGCCTGCGTTGACGATCACGGAGTCCAGGCAGCGCGTGAGGAACTGCGGCGCGCCCGCGCTCCGGTGCCGCACGACGACGAGGTCGATCTTCATCGCCTCGATGTTGCGCGCGGTGTCCTTCAGCGTCTCGCCCTTGCTCACGCTGGAGCCGCTGGCGCTGAAGTTGACAACGTCCGCCGAGAGGCGCTTTTCGGCCAACTCGAACGAGAGCCGCGTGCGCGTGCTGGACTCGTAGAACAGGTTGACGCACGTCACGCCGCGCAAGCTGGGGACGCGTTTGATGGGGCGATCCAAGACGTCTCGAAACGCGCGCCCGGTTTCGAGAATGAGCCGGATCTCGTCGGCGGAGTAGTCCGCCAAGCCGAGCAGGTGCCGGTGCTGGAGTCGGCCGCTGGCGGGAGTCTGGATCGCGTCGCTCATGCGGTCTCGGCGGGGGCGTGGGGGGCGCCAGAGGAGGTCTTTTGTACGAGCCAGACGCCGTCTACGCCGTCCTCTTCGGTTAGGCGCACGCGGACGCGTTCGTCGGGCTCGGTCGGCACCTCGCGGCCCACCAAGTCGGGCGCGACGGGCAGCTCGCGCAAGCCGCGGTCGATAAACGCCAGGAGCCGGACGCTGGCGGGGCGGCCAAGGTCGAGCAGGGCGTCCAGCGCGGCGCGCGTGGTGCGGCCGGTGTACACCACGTCATCGATGAGGACGAGCCGACGGTCCGTGAGGTCGAACGGGATGTCGGTCGGGGAGACGGCTGGCGCCAGAGGCCCGAGGCGAAGGTCGTCGCGGTAGAACGTCGCGTCGAGTACGCCGAGGGGGAGGCGGACGCCTTCGAACGCCTCGATGCGGTCGCGCAGGCGCCGCGCGAGGTGCGCGCCCCGGGTCTGCATCCCGATCAGGGCGAGCCGGTCCGCGGGCTCGGCGTCGTCGTCCAGGTGCTCCACGATCTGGCGGGCCAGCCGGTCCAGCGTGCGCCCGACGTCGGCGGCGTCCATGAGGAGGGCCTTGGGGGCGTCGCCGGGGGAGAGGGGAGGAGCGCCGGGCGAGGTCTCGGACATGCGCCAAAGCTACCGCGCCGGGGCGGACTGTTGCCAGAGAGGATTGTGCCTCTGGCGAGGAGAACGGTCCGAACACAACGCGGCCTCTGGCGCACGGGGCGCCAGAGGCCGGAGAACGGGTGCCGGGATGGGCTAGACGTTCGAGTTGTCGCCGGGGGCCGGGTGCGGCGGCGCGGAGCCCTTGGGGTACTCCATGTTGGTCCGGTCCGGGTCCTCGTCGAGGCCGTCCATGTCGGTGCGGTCCACGCGGTTGGCGGCGTCGGCGGCGTCGCCCTCGTTCTTGTCAGCCATGCCGTCGTACGCGGCGTCGGTGCCGCCGTAGTGCATGGTGCCCCCTTCGCCGGGGGGGAGGTCCTGTTCGGTGGGGGGAGTCTGGTCTTCGGCCATGGTCGGGAGGGGTTCAGAGATGGGGCCTGTCGAATCGGCGGCGTGCCCTCGCGGTTCCACGCCCCGCGCCTCTGGCGCCAGAGGCACGGGCCGCGGCGTGGAATTCCGGCCTCACTTTCACCCGGCTGACACGTCCTCGTCCGCCCGTGTGGCGTTACTCTCAAAAGCCCGAACCCCCGCCATGGCCCGCATCTCCGACAGCACCATCGACGAGGTCCGACACGCGTCGGACATCGTGGACGTGATCAGCGACCGCGTCAAACTGAAAAAGCAGGGGCGCCGGTTTGTGGGGCTGTGCCCGTTCCACAACGAGAAGTCGCCCAGCTTTTCCGTGGACCCCAACGAGGGGCTGTACTACTGCTTCGGGTGCCGCCGCGGCGGCGACACGTTCAAGTTCGTGCAGGAGATGGAAGGCGTGGGCTTCCTGGACGCCGTGCGGCTTCTGGCGGACCGCGCTGGCATCGAGATCGCCGAAGAGGGCGCCTCGCCAGAGGACGACCACAAGGCCTCGCTCCACGCCGCGCTCCGCTTTGCGGCGCGGTTCTACTACGAGCAACTCAGCAAGGAGAGCGGCGCCCGCGCGCTGGAGTACCTCAAGGGCCGCGGCTTCACGCCAGAGGCCATCCGGGCCTTTGGCATCGGCGCGGCGCCGGTGGGGTGGGACGGGCTCGTCACGGCCGCCTCTGGCGCGGGCTTCAGCACGCAGATCTTGGAAGATGTGGGGCTGGCCAAACCGCGCAACGGCGGGGGGCACTACGACGTGTTCCGCGACCGGCTCATGTTCCCCATCCTCTCGCCTATCGGGAAGGTGCTGGGCTTTGGCGGGCGCATCTTGCCGGACACGCCGACGGCCTCGGACGACTACAAGCCGGCCAAGTACATCAACACGCCCGAGACGGAGGTGTACCACAAGAGCCGCGTGCTTTACGGGATGAAGCAGGCCAAGCGCGACATCCGCACGCAGCAGGAGGTCATCGTCGTGGAGGGCTACGCCGACGTGGTCTCGCTGTGGCAGGCGGGCATCCAGAACGTCGTGGCCGCGAGCGGTACGGCGCTCACGCCGCAGCAAATGGACGGCCTCTCGCGGCTGGACGTGCAGCGCGTGGTGCTCCTGTTCGATGCCGACGACGCGGGCCGCAGCGCCGCCCGGAAAGGCGTGGAGGTGACGCTGGACGCCGGGCTCGCGCCCTACGCCGTCTCGCTACCCGACGGCGCCGACCCCGACTCGTTTGTCCGCCAGTTCGGCGCCGACGCGTTCCGCACCATCCTCCGCGATGAGCGGATGGACTTCGTGGACTTCCTGGTGAGCGGCGCCCGCCGCGAAGGCGCCCTCGCCACGCCAGAGGGCACGCTCGCGACCGCCGAGAAGGTGCTCGCCGCCGTCCGCCGCGTCAAGAACCCCATCCTCCTTGACGGCTACCTCCGCCGTGCCGCCCAGGCCCTCGACGTGCCCGACGCCGACCTCCGCCAGCAGTTCGAGGGCACGTCCGGTGCCCGCGCGCCCCGCCCAAAGCGTCAGGCCGAGCTCCCGCCTCTGGCGCCAGAGGCCGCCGCGCCCGTCGTCGTCTCGGTGCGTCCGCAGGAACACGAGCTGCTCCGCCTCATGCTCCGCCACGGGATCATGATGGTGGAGCATGTGCTGACTCACATGAGCCTGGAGGAGTTCGCGCCCGGCCCCGTTCGGCAGACCGTGGAGCTGCTGTTGGAGCAGTTCCACGAGGCCAAGGTGGACCCGCAGCCATTCGTGCAAGGGGAGCACGGCGAGGCCATCCGAGCGCTCGTCGTGGAGGCGATCGCCGAGCGGCACCAGGCTTCGGACAACTGGGAGCGTAAGATGGGAATGGAGATCGCAGGCAAGGACCCGCACCCGCTCAAAGCCGCCAACAGCGCGATGAAGCAGCTCAAAATGGCTCGCGTGGAAGAGGCCATCGAGGACGCCAAGCGGCACCTGCTCCACGCCGAGCGGCTGGGCGGCGACACCTCGGACCTCCAGCAGCAGGTCGTCGAGCTGGCGACTCTCCGCAGCCAGATCGACCGCGGCGAGTTCCTCACCGCCGCCTAGCCTCTGGCGCACGGTCCGCCGGGCAGCGCCTCTGGCGCCAGAGGCCGCGCGATCGGCGGGTGCGGGGGCACCCTCGGGCCGCTGCTGCGTAGACTGCCGTTCATGTCACCACCCCGCTTGATGGAATCCGCCGAGAACCCCTCCGACCGCCCCGCCCCCGCCTCTGGCGCCGATACCCTGCCGGAGGGCGCGCCCGCAGAAGCGGGGGCGTCGAGCGCGTTGCCCGAGGCCGTCGCGGGGGAGGGCGTCGCGACGCTGGACGTGAGCGCCCCGATCCTGCTGGAAGGACCGCCAGAGGCCCTCGGCGACAAGGCGACGATGGAGCCCACGCTGCCGCAGGCCGTGGAGCCGCAGCCCGTCCCGGACGGGGCGCCGCTGGACCACCCGGCGCTGTTGTTCAACCGCGAGCTGAGCTGGTTGGACTTCAACTGGCGCGTGTTCTCGCAGGCACTGGACGAGCGGACGCCGCTCTTGGAGCGCGTCACGTTCCTGGCGATCACGGCCAACAACATGGACGAGTTCTACCGCAAGCGCGTGGGGGGGCTCAAGCGGCAGATCGGCGCGCGCGTGCGGCAGCTCTCGCCCGATGGCCGCCTGCCGACCGATCAGTTGGAGATCGCTCGCGAGTCCGCCCGGACGATGATGACCGCTCTGGACGACGTGTGGACGGACACGCTCCTGCCTCGCATGGCCGAGGAGGGCATCGAGATCCGCAGCTACGACTCTCTGACCGAGAAGCAGCGCGAGAAGCTGGACCGGCACTTCCTCACGCAGATCTTCCCCATCCTGACGCCTCTGGCGGTGGACCCGGGGCACCCGTTCCCGTTTATCTCCAACCTCTCGCTCTCGCTCGCCTTCTCGCTGCGCCACCCCACGCGCGAGACCGAGCACTTCGCGCGGCTCAAGGTGCCGACCGCCAGAGGCCGGTTCTTGAACGTGCCCGGCGAGCCCAAGCACCTCATCGCGCTTGAAGAGCTGATCCGGCACAACGCCTCGGCGCTTTTCCCGGGCATGGTGGTGGAAGGCGTGCACGCCTTCCGCGTGACGCGCAACGCGGACGTGGAGCGCAACGAGGAGGAAGCCGACGACCTGCTCTCGATGATCTCGGAGGAACTCCGCGAGAGGCGCTTCGCGGACATCGTGCGCCTCGAAGTCGAGTCCGACATGCCCAAGCGGGCCCGCAAGCTGCTCACGCGCGAGATGGGGCTGGACAAGGAGGACGTGCTCGAGGTCAATGGTCTGATTGACCTTTCGGGCCTCTTCGAGATGGGCAAGCTGGATCTGCCGGAGCACACGTACCTGCCCTGGGAGCCCGTCGTGCCGATCCGGCTCCGGCACCGGGAATTCGAGGACGAGGACGACATCTTTGCGGCCATCCGCGAGGGTGACGTGCTGGTGCACCACCCGTACGAGTCGTTCGCGGCCAGCACGCAGCGCTTTATCCAGGAAGCCGCGGACGATCCGCACGTCATCGCGATCAAGATGACGCTCTACCGCACGAGCCAGGACAGCCCCATCGTGCAGTCGCTTATTCGCGCGGCCGAGCGCGGCAAGCAGGTGGCGGTACTGGTAGAGCTCAAAGCGCGCTTCGACGAGGAGAACAACATCGAGTGGGCGCAGCGGCTGGAGCGCGCGGGCGCGCACGTGGCCTACGGACTTGTGGGCCTGAAGACGCACGCGAAGACGGCGCTCGTCGTGCGCGAGGAGAGAGGGGACCTGCGCACGTACTGCCACGTCGGGACGGGGAACTACAACCCGAAAACAGCCCGCGTATACACGGACTTCGGCCTGCTGACCTGCCGCGAGGAGATCGGCGCCGACCTTATCGCGCTGTTCCACCACCTGACCGGCCTGGCGCCGGACCAGGTGTACAAAACGCTCCACGTGGCGCCTCGCGATCTGCGGGGTGAGTTCGTGCGGCTGATCCGCCGCGAGATCGACCACCAGCGGCTCAGCGGGACCGGCCGGATCGTGGCGAAGATGAACGCGCTGGACGATACCGGCATCATCCGTGAGTTGTACCGCGCCAGCCGCGCGGGCGTGCAGATCGACCTCATCGTGCGTGGGCACTGCCGCTTGCGGCCGGGCCTTCCGGGCTACTCCGAGAACATCCGCGTGGTGTCCATCATCGGCCGTTTTCTGGAGCACAGCCGCATCTTCTACTTCCACAACGACGGCGACCCCGACATCCTCATCGGCTCCGCCGACTGGATGCGCCGCAACCTCGACGACCGCGTGGAGGTGATCGCCGAGGTAGAGGACGAGGACGCCAAAGCCCGCCTCTCGCGCACGCTCAAGTTCTGCCTGGAGGACAACCGCCTCGCGTGGGACCTCGGCCCGGACGGCCGCTACACCCAGCGCCAGCCCGCCCCCGGCGACCCGATCCGCGCGTTGCACGACACGCTGATGCACCGCGCCCGGCGCCGGACGGCCGAGAACGACCGCGTGTGGAGCCTCGCGGGGTAGCGCCAGAGGCCTCTGGCGTGTGCGCCTCCTTCGCGGTGTGACAGACGGGCGCCGCGTCGGGCCTCTGGCGCGGCTTGTTCTATCCGGCGGGAGGCGGGACAAACCCCGGTCTCCTGCGTGGCGGATTACTGGGCGCGAATAGAGAAGTATTATCTGGCACGCTATGCCGGGTTTATCCGGCGAGGCGCCTGCTAACACTTGTTATGCTGCCTCGCCCCTGCGTGACTTGAACACCTACACGTCGTGCCGATACTATCAGGCCCGAACCGAAAGAAGATGCCTCACGGAATCCAGAGCGCAAAAGAGATTAGAGAGGACGTTCTTCACCGACTCCGCAGCGGTGCTGACAGCGTAATCCGTATGCCGGGCCGCGCCCTCAACTACAGAGTCAATGATCTCCATGTCGTCAACCTTCGGGCTGCTAGCCAGAAGTCGGCGGACAAGTACTGGTTCGATGTGACACCTGAGTTTTACGAGGCTCCGACCGTTGACTTCTTCGTCTACGCCTGCGGGTCCGCTGCCGCTGCATACATCTTTCCGGTTCAGGACTTCGCCCGAATGATTGACGGAGCTAGCCTCGGAGGTCAAAAGCAGGTGCCGAACTTCACGCTTTACGTGGACACCCACGAGTTCGAGCCTGCAGGTAGGGCGCGGTCCACGCACCGCGTTAGTGAGTTCTACAACCGTTGGGAGCCTCTCTTTGGCAGCGACTCAGACCCGGACGCTCCCGCTTCCGAGCCCAGCGACTATTCGCTGCCTGATATTGGAGGTCGCGTCGCGGAGCCTCCTCCGCGCGCCCTTTCTGTAACTGAGCGCATCATCCGGGACACTGCGCTGGCAAAGTCGGTGAAGGAGGCGGCAGGCTACGAGTGCGGACTTTGCGGCATCCGGCTTCTGCTCGGTCCAGGAAAACCATATGCGGAGTCTCATCACGTCAGGCCGCTCGGTGGCTCTCACTCTGGCCTCGATGTGCGAGACAACATCCTTTGCGTTTGCCCGAACTGTCACGTCCTCCTCGATTACGGCGCGGTCAAACTTGATCCTGATCGGCACCCAAGTCTCTCGACTGAGTCCGTCAGGTATCACAACGCAGTCATCGCTAAATCCACGGCAGCATAACCCGCGGCTGCAGGCCGACCCAGGGCTCCAGCGTCCTCGGCTCGTCCGGGCGTCGGCGCTACTTTCGCTTCGTTCAACCCTCGCGGTCGCTGCCCTGGGCGGCTGAGCCGCCAACTGTTCTACCGCCAGGTCCGCACTATGCCTGAAGTCGACCCCGCAAGAACGCTGGCTTTCGCTTCGTCGGGAGACCTCGGTAGGTGGCTCAGGGCCAACCATGCCACCGAGAGCGAGCTCTGGGTCAAGGTGTTCAAGAAGAGGTCCGGGGTCCCGAGCGTCACCTGGGACGATATCGTGGCGGAGAGCCTGTGCTGGGGCTGGATTGACGGAATCAAGAAGTCGTTCGACGATCAGGCCTATCTCCAACGGATCACCCCGAGGACAGCCCGGAGCCGTTGGTCGAAGAGGAACACGGAGCACGTGGCTCGCCTGACGGCCGAGGGGCGGATGGAGGAACCGGGGCTCAGGTGTGTCCGAGACGCGAAAGCGGACGGCCGGTGGGAGGCCGCCTACGCGCCACCGAGCGAGACAGAGGTCCCTGCGGACTTCGTGGCGGCGCTCGAGGACCGGCCGGAGGCGAAGCGGGTGTTCGAGACGCTGAACAAGTCGAGCCGTTACACCATCGCGATCGGGCTGATGACGGCGAAGAGGCCCGAGACCCGACGGAGGAGGTTCGAGGGGTTCATGGGCATGCTGGACCGTGGAGAGACGCCGGGCTAGGGTTGTGAGGAAGTGTCTTCGGGGCGGCAGGCGAGGAGTAAGGCGGCTTAGAACCCGCCGCTGTAGGCCGACGCCAGGCGCGAGCATTGCTGGATCGTCTGGGCGTCGGCGTATCCAACACTCATCCTTGCGGCGCCGCCGTCTGGCGCGGCGAAACGGCCCTGCGATATGCTGCCTAGATGCTGAATTCTGACGGCTACTCAATGGAGGACTACAAGTACCTCTTCAGCTTGGAATCGCTGTCATTCTATGGGCGGTAAGCCTCTTCTTCGGCTGCCGTAGCATCTGGTACCGCAATGAGTCCCTCAGCATCAACACCGCTGGAGTCATGAGACGATCGTCACCGGTCGTTGACTACTGAGACCGGGCCGCAACTGTCTAGAGGCCTTGTCCCATGATCAATCTGGAAGTCCAGACGCACATCGCCGCCCCGCCCGAGGTCTGCTTCGACCTCGCCCGTGACGTCGATTTCCACGCCCGCTCGCTTGCTCACACCGGGGAGCGCGTCACACACCGCCCGGAGCACTCGCTGCTGGAGTTGGGGGATGAGGTTGAGTTCGAGGGACGGCACCTTGGCGTCCGACAGCGCCTCCGCGCGCGCATCGTGTCGTTCGAGAAGCCCCACCAGTTTCGCGACGTGATGGTGCGTGGTGCATTCCGCTCGTTCGCGCACGACCACATCTTCGAGCCATCGGCGAGCGGAACGCTCATGCGCGACCGGCTCCAGTTCGCCGCGCCGTTGTGGCCGCTCGGCCTCGCAGTAGAGCGCGCCGTACTCCGGCCGTACCTCGCTCGGCTCATCGCGGCGCGCGGTCGGGAGATCAAGAACGCCGCGGAGCAAACGTCGTCCGTGTAGTCCCGCCAGAGGCCTCTGGCGTCGCGCCCCTTTCCCCGCGATTTCGAGCGCCGCGCCTTGCCTCTGGCGCCAGAGGCAGCAACCTTCCCCGTCTCACTCCACAGACGGCTCATGCGCGCGCTTCTCCTCCTGACAGCCTTCTTTGCATTCTCCGCCTGCGGCGGGGGCGAGGTGACCCCGAGCCCGGATCAGGAAGCCATCTTCGCTGATACGGTAGACGTCGAACTCGTCGTGCCCGCGGAGAAGAACGCGATGGCCTACGCGGTCGGCGAGATCTCCGCTCCGGCGGGCGCCCGCGTGCGCCTCGTGATGGACAACACGGAGACGACGAGCCGCGCGATGATCCACAACGTCGTCGTGCTCAACACGGCCGCCGCCATCGACCGCGTGGGGAAGGCTGCAGCGGGGGCGGCGGACAACATCCCGGAGGACCCGGCCATCGTCGTCAACACGCCTCTGGCGGGACCGGGCGAGCGCCAGGCCGTCGTCTTCACGATGCCGCCCCCCGGGCGCTACCCGTTTATCTGCACGTACCCCGGCCACTTCCAGTACATGCAGGGCGTGCTGGTCTCGACGGCGCCAGAGGCCGGTCCCGATGAAGCCTCGGGCGATGACTCGGGCAATGAGTAGCCTGTTCAAGATCCTCGTGGTCGTGTCTGCGGTCGGCGTTGTGGGCGCGATCGTAGAGGTGTGGCGTCGGCGCCGCGAGGTCAAGCGGCTGCGCGACGAACACGGCGACGCCTACGATGACGTAAAGCGGCGCTGGATGTAGGCCTCTGGTGCCAGAGGCTAGCGCCCCACCGTCTGCCGCACGCGTTCCAGCGATTCCTGCGTGACGACGGGCGCGACCTCGGCGTGCGGGCGCTCGTTGGTCTGGGCGAGGGCGCGTACGCGGCGCCGGGCGCCGGGCGTGTACAACACGAGGTCGGCCTGGCGGACCACCTGCTCAATGCGGCGGCGCTCCTCGTCGGTCGTGATGGCGATAAACGCCCCGTCGAAGCCGGACTGCTCCCGCAACGCGGCCTCAATGGGCGCGGCGCCGTCGCGGCTGCGCGTGATGAGCGCCACGGTCTCGCCCTTCGCGCGCTGCGCGACGCGTTCCAGCGTGTCGTACGGAAACCGCACGTCCACGCCCACCACCTCCGCCTTTGGAACGGCGCGCTTGACCACCTGGATCGACGCCAGAGGCGCGATCACGGCGTCGGCCTCCGCATGACGGCGAAGGTCGGCCACCAACACGGCCTCGACGCGTTCTTGCAGCGCCGCGCTGGCCTGCTCGGCGCCGGCCTCGGCCAGCTCCCGGTACGGACCCGCGAACAGGAGCGTACGCCGCGCGCCGGGGCGCTCGAAGTAGGCCAGTTGCTCTTGCACGACGTAGTCCATCTCCTCCTCGTCCAAGCCCAGAGCGACGAGCTTCTGCAGCGCGTCCTGGACCGTCGCCGAACCGCGCTCCATCCGCTCCGCCGTGGACAGCGGGACGGGCTGGGACACGAAATAGCCGCCGCCGCGGCGCACTTCCAAGAGGTTCTCGTCCGCTAGCCGCTGGTATGCCTTTCGGACGGTATGGAACGAGACGCCGACCTGATCGCCCAGCGCGCGCGTGGACGGTAGCCGGTCGCCCGGCTTGTACTGCCCGGCCGCGACCTGGAAGCGGAGCTGCTCGACGAGTTGCTCGCCGACGGAAAGGGGGGCATCGCGGTCCAGCGTGATCATGGCCGAACCTACCGCCTCTGGCGCCTCCGCCGGTAGCGCCCGCGTCCGGGGGCTCGCCTGGGAGAGCTCCCCGGGCAGACCCCGAACCTCGCGCCAGAGGCCTCGGGCGCCGGAGCCGCGTGGCGCGCCCCGCGTAGGGGGCACAAACTGCCCCGGACCCATGCCGCTCAGCCTCCTCACGCTTGTCCGCAACCGGACGGCCTACCTCGCCAGCCTGCTCGACTCACTCGCGCACGCGCCCGATCCCCCCGCCGAGGTCGTCGTGGCCGTATGCGGAGGGGAGGACCCCACACCGCACCTTCCTGAGACGCCGTTCCCCGTCCGCCTGCTGGACATCGGCAGCGACGGCGACCGCATCCCGTACAGCCACGCGCGGAACGCCTGCGCCCGCGCCGCCACGTCCGACCACATCCTCTTCCTCGACGCCGACTGCCTGCCGGCCCCCGGCACACTCTCCGCGCTGGACGACACGCTGCGCGCCGTCGACGCCCTCGCCATCGCCGAAGTCCGCTACCTCCCGCCTGGAGAGCACGACCTTCGGGACGTAGATGCGCTCTACGCTGAAAGCCGGCCTCACCCCGCCCGGCCTGTCCCACCGGAGAGCCTTTGGCGCTTGAGCGACGCGCACGAACTCGCCTGGGGCCTGTGCATGGCGTTCCGACGCGAGACGTTTACCCGGCTCGGCGGCTTTGACGAGGGCTACGGCGGCTACGCCGGCGAGGACACGGACCTAGCCGTCGCCGCACGAGAGGCAGGCGTGCCTCTCGCGGTCGTCGGCGGCGCCACGGTGTTCCACCGGCACCATGACGTGTTCGAGCCTCCCGTGCAGCAAGTTGAGGCCACGCTCGCCAACGCGCAGCGCTTCCGCGACAAGTGGGGACGCTGGCCCATGGAGGGATGGCTCCAGGGCTACGTCGACCTCGGCCTTGTCGAGTGGTCGCCAGAGGCCGAGCGCGCCACGCTCGTGCGCCAGCCCACCGAAGAAGAGATCGAGGCCGCGAGGTTCACGCTGGCGCGGCCATTTAGGGACGCTCAAACGGCGTAGCGCACGGCGAGATCGTCTAAAAGCTGGGCCGCGCGAGCGGGCGCGTCGGGATCGGCCAGCGCACGCAATGGGGCGGGGTCACGCCGGGAGGCGCGGTCTAGGATGTCCGCCCAGGCCTCTGGCGCCGGCCAGCGCTCCAGGGCCGTCGCGGCGCCTGCCCGTGCGAGAGCTTCCGCCTTGCGGACTTGCTCCTGAAATGGCCGAGCCTCGGGGATCACGACGAGCGGACGCCCGGCCGCCGCCGCCTCCATCGTGGCGTTGTGCCCGCCAGAGGCCACTACGACCTCCGAGCTCGCCAGAAGCGGGAACGGGTCGTCAATCCAGCCGGGCGTGCGGAGCGATGCGGGGGTGTCGGTGCTGGCGTCGCCGCCCACCCACGTCCATGTCCAGCCCGGTGTGGCGCGCGCCGCGTCGGCGACATCCTGGGAGGTCCATGCCGGGCTGGACTCCGGGCCTCCGCTCCCGCCTCCGCCCACCAGGCAGACGGTGCGCGGGCAGAACGTCTGAGGACGCGCGCGCCCCGCAAAGCGGCTGAGACCGCCGGCGTAGACCGTCGCGCGCCGGACGGTCTCTGGCGTGCCGGGGGACTCCAACGCCTCCGGGAACGGCGCGAGGCAGGCGACGGCCGCTTCGTACGCCGCCTGGTGCGGCGCGTCCGTCCGCTCTCCATGCTGCCGCACCACGACGACGGGCAGGGACAGCAGCCGAGCGAAAACGGCCACCTCAACCGATACGTCCACCACCATCAGCGCGGGGCCTCTGGCGGCCCACGCCGCGATGGCCGCCATCCGCTCGCAAACTCCTGGGTGCGCCAGAGGCGCGTAATGGAGGCCGCCCGGAGGGGGCTCTTCACCGCCAGGGCGAGGGAGGTCAGGGGGGAGCACGCAAACCCCGACGTTGGGCGGGAGGGCGTCGGTAGGAACCGGCGCCGAGGTGAACAACGTGGCCGCGGCGCGGACCCGGGCGAGGATGGCGAGCGCACGCGCGACGTGCCCCCGTCCGTGGTGGTGCGCGTAGTAGCCGATCCGCGCGGGCTCAGTCAAGGCGTCCAAGTGCGCGGTGGTACACGGCCTCGATGCCGTCCAACATGCCGTCCACCGAAGCGATCTGCTCGGCGCGAGCCCGGGCGTCTTCGCGCGAGAGGCCAACCGCTTCAAGCGCCGCAGCGGCCAGGGAGTCGATGCAGTCCGGCGCGGCGATCCGGCCGCTGCGGTCGCACAGCAGGGAGCGCATGGCGCCGCGGTCGAACGCCGCAACGGGTGTTCCGCACGCGAGCGCTTCCACGGTCGTGAGCCCGAACGGCTCTTCCCACCGTGGCGTGCTCAGCGCCACCCCGCACTCGCCGATGAGGCCCCCGAGCTCTCGCTGCGTGAGGTGGCCTGCAAACTCGACGTGGACGCCAAGACGAGGGCGGATCTCGGCCTCGAAGTAGTCCGGGTCCGAGGCCGGACCGGCGAGAACCACCTTGAATCCCGCCCGCCGCGCGGCGTCGATGGCGTAGTGCGGGCCTTTCTCTGGGACCAAACGGCCGGTCCACACCGCGTGCTCGCAAGAGGCCGTCGACGAGAGCGGCCAATCCGAAAGGTCGATCCCGTTGGGCACGACGCCGACGCCGGAGAGCGAGGCAGACCACGCGCGCTGGTTGGAGCCCGAGACGGTCAGGAACTCCGGTCGCTCGTGAGGAGGCAAGCAGAGCGCTGCGCTTTCCTGCCACGGCGTCGGCGGCGCGTGGAACGTCGTGACGTGGCCCGCTCGGATGGCCGGCGCCATCGTGATGGGGAGGTAGTGAAAGCTATGGTTGTGGATGATGTCGAAGCTGTCCGCGCTGGCGAGGTCCGTCAGGAGAGACAGGTACGCGTGGTGCTCCTGCATAAACGGGCCCGCAAGCATGGAGATGTCGCGCTTGGCGGCTTCCGAGAACGCGAGGCCGCTGGCGGGGCCGAGCGACTGGACCGGTACCCCCGGGCCTACGTCCGATCCCTCGGCGGCGAAAAGCGTGACGGCGTGGCCCCGGCGGGCGAGGCCGCGAGCCAGCGTGGCGACGTGGGAGGCGAGGCCCCCGTTGAACGGCTCGCAGATCGGGTACCGGGCCGTAGCGAGAAGGCCGATGCGAAGAGGTCCGGTCATATCGGCAAGTCGTATCCAAGGAGGCGGTAGTCCGCGTCGTACGCCTCGGCGATGGTCCAGCGCGCCAGAGGCGAAAGCGCCTGGGCGTCGTCGGCGGAGGAGCCATGCGTGCCGTTCAGGTGGAACAGCGAGCGGCCTCGGACGCGGCGCCGAACCCGCTCGTAGTCGTCGTGGAGGCTTTCGTAGCGGATCAGATGATCCACCGCCAGGTCTCCGCCGCTGGCGCACACGAACTCATGCTGCGGCCGGAAGTGGAGATGCGAAAGCGACGCTTTCAGCCCCTCGGGATCGAGCACGAACGCTTCGAGATTCTCATACCCATCGACGGTCTCGGCGGCCTCTCGCGCGTCGGCCGGGTTGATTCCCCCGCGTTTGAGATAGCGGTAAGCAGAGGCGACGCGTTCGGCAGGATCGCGGACGGAAGCGAACGTGAACATCTCCGCCAAGAGCTCTGGGCCAAACTCCTCCTCGTACTCCCGCACCGTCCGGTGTCCACCACCTTCCGAGCCATAGACGGCTCGCGCGATGGCCAGTCCGGCTGTCTTGGGGACGTGGACGAAAACAGTTTTCGTCCTGACCATCGGGCGGACGTCGTAGGTCCAGTTGCCGGGGTCTAACGGCGGGGCGTGCACGTGCATACGGAAGGAGGAGAAGGGCCTCTCCTTCACGCGCAGGCACGCTCTCGGGTCCGGCAAACGCCGGCCCTGACGGACGTTCAGGCCCGCCCCGGTAGGGGACCCGGGGATGCCCCGTGAACGCTCCCTACGGGCCCTTTACGACTGCACGAAACCGAGCCACGACGGCGACGAGGTCGCGCCCGCCACGAGACCGGGGGCCTCTGGCGAGTGGAAATGCGCGAGGTGTCCCTGGATGCGATCACGGAGGCTATCGACGGCCTGGGAGATCAATTCCGTCGGGTAGCCGCGGTCGCCCATCTCGACAACCGTCCCGATGGCGACGGCCTTAGCGAGCGCCCGGCCGAGGTCGACGGTCTTGCGCTGCGAGATGGTGAGGTCCACGTCGAAGTCAAAGAGGTCGCTCATCGCGCCAGAGGCCTTCTGCGTCAGCGGCTCGCGCTCGGCGAGGTAGGTGCTGAGGCGTGAGATCTTGGCCTTGCGCATGCCCTTGAGCACGGCGTCGGCGACCTGCTCGTACAGGATGTCGTTGGAGCCCTCGAAGATCTGGAAGGGGCGGCTGTCCGTGACGGAGCGGCCGGCGAGGTGGTCCTGCCGGTACCCGTTCGCGCCCGAGAGCTGGAGGTAGGACTGCGCCGCGTCGTGCATCGCGTCCGACATCGTGGTCTTGAACGAGTTGGCCGCCAGCGACATGGACGACGAGTCCACTTCGAGCCCCGCGTTCTCAGACGTGTAGAGGCACATCGCGCCGCAGATCGTCGCGTCGGCCTGGAGCTTGGCGAGGCGGGCCTGCACCTGATCGTAGTCCGCCAGTGCCTTTCCGCCTACGAACCGCTCCTCGGCGTGGAGCTGGGCTTCGTCGCGCATGCGGCGGAGAAAGCCCATGGCCATGCCGGGGAACTGGAGGCGGCTGCGGTGCAGGATATCGAGCATCATCTTGATGCCCGTCGAGGTGGGTTGGAGTTGCTGGACGGCCGGGACCGTGAGGTCGAGCTTGTTGCGGCCGTACGGGATCATGTAGAGCCCGAGGTTGGCGAACGTCTCCTCGACGGTGATTCGCTGCCCGGGCTGCGTCACGTCGGCCACGTAGAAACCGATGTCGCGGCCGGGCTCGCCGTTCTTGCCCGTCGGGCGGGCGGTGAGGAGCCAGTAGTCGGCCCAGCCGGTGAGGCCGGCCCAGTGCTTGGTGCCCTGGATGTGCACGCCGCCGTTGCCGTTGGGCGTGGCGGTCGTCTTCATCTTGAGCGCGTCCGAGCCGTAGTCGGGCTCGGTGATCATGAGCCCGCCCATGCTCTTTCCGTCCAGAAAGCGGCGGAAGACCTCCTTTTTGAACGTCTCGTCCGCGTACTTCGCGACGGGCTGCAGGAACAGGCCGCCGTTGATCCCCACCATCAGGCAGAGCGGGAGGGACTCGTAGCCTGTGGCCTCCAGAACCGCCAAGCCCTCCTTGATGTGCGCGCCGCGCCCGCCGTACTCCGCGGGGATGTAGGCCGCTAGAGGATCGTCCGCGAGCGCGTGGAGATCGGCCAGCGCACGCGAGCCGCGAATCTCGCGCATCGCGAACGGCGGGAGGCCGCGCTGAAGCGCGAGGGTGTCGAGGTCCAAGCGCGAGTCGAAAAGGTTGCGCAAGCGGCCGCGGTACTCGTCCAGGTAGCCGCTCAGCCCCACAGAGGCCTCATCGATGGTGGCGCGGACGCCGCCTTTGGCTTCGTCCCAGCGCTCGCTCCATTTCCCCGTCGTCTCATCCCAGCGCAAGCGGGCACGGTCGGCGGCGTCCTGGGCCGCAGGGCGGACCACCTCCGAGAGGTAGTCGGTGACGGACTTCGGGTTGGAGCGAGAAGGCATGTCCATAATGTAGGGATAGAGCCGGCGACCTTCGCATGCGACCTCCGTCGTCACAGGCGCCGTCGGAAGTGGGGATGCTAACGCTGTGACGCACGGCGCGGGTCAGGGTTCGCCTGTTACGGGATCGGTTCGCCAGAGGCCTCTGGCGGCGGTACTCTGCGCCATGGACCGCCTGCCTTCCCTCCGCCTGCTCGGCGCCTCTGGCGCGAGGCCCGACGTGCTCTCGCCCGGCGAGCGGGAGCGGCTGGAGGAGTTCGTGCACCCCGACCGGCGGATCGGCTTCGTGCTCGGCCGTACGGCGGCGCGCACGTTGATCGGTGAGGCGCTGGGGGTAGCGCCAGAGGCCGCGCCGCTGGCGGTCGCCGCGTCGGGCGCTCCAGTGGTAGTGGGCGCACCGCTGTACGTCTCCATCGGCCACGCGGGACGTGGCGAGGCCATCGGCGGGGCGGTGCTCGCGGAGACGCCGGTCGGGTTCGACCTCGAACGCATTCTGCCGCGTCACCCGGGCCTCTGGCGACGGATGCTGGCGCCGGAGGAGCACGCGCTTTTGGACGCCCTGGGCGGGCCAACGGACGAGGCGCAAACGCTGCTGTGGTCGTTGAAGGAAGCGGTCCTCAAAGGCTGCCAGACGGGGCTGCGCGCGGGGATGCGCTCGGTGACGCTCTCGGAGCACGACGCGTCGCGCCAGCGGCTCGTCGCGCGCGACGGGGGCGGGGGCCTCTGGCGCCTGCGCTACGAGCGGCGCGGAGACGTGTGGGTGTCGCTTGCTCTCGCGGGGTAGTGACATCTGCGCGGGCGGCGTTCTGTGCTGGAGGACTGCGCGTGGATTCCAGACGACTCCCGCGCGCCCGGACCGCTGGCTCGCCAGAGGCGTTCTAGCTTGCAAAGCGCTTCCAGATCTCCCATGCCTGACTCTCCCGTCCGCTTCGTCACCGCCGCCAGCCTGTTCGACGGGCACGACGCCGCCATCAACATCATGCGGCGCATCTTGCAGGCCAAGGGCGCCGAGGTGATCCACCTCGGCCACGACCGGTCCGTGGTGGACATCGTCGACACGGCCATCCAAGAGGATGCGCAGGGCATCGCGATCTCGTCGTATCAGGGCGGCCACGTCGAGTTCTTCAAGTACATGGTGGACCTGCTCAAGGAGCGCGGCGCAGGTCACATCCAGGTCTTCGGTGGCGGTGGCGGGACGATCGTTCCCGACGAGATCCGCGAGTTGGAGGCGCACGGTGTGGCGAAGATCTACGCGCCAGAGGACGGCATGCGCATGGGCCTGGAGGGCATGATCGAGCACATGATCGGGGTCGCCGACGCCGAGGGGCGCCGGCGGGGGGCCGGGGAATCGGGACTGGGGACTGGGGGGGAGGACCCCTCTGGCGCCAGAGGCGAGACGGACGTTGCGGTGGCCTCTGGCGCGGGCGTGCAGACCGTCGCGCGCGCGCTGACGGCCGTTGAGGCGAGCAATGTGGCCTCTGGCGATGGTGCGGCGCCAGAGGCGCGGCTTGCAGTCCCCGGTCCCCAGTCCCCAGCCCCCGTGGTCGGCATCACTGGCACGGGCGGCGCGGGCAAGTCCACCCTCACCGACGAACTGGTGCGGCGCTTCCTGAGCGACTTCCCCGAGTTGAAGCTGGCGGTCCTCTCCGTCGACCCGACGCGCAAGCGGACGGGCGGCGCGCTCCTCGGCGACCGCATCCGCATGAACTCGCTCTATGGCGAGCACGCCGACCGCGTGTACATGCGCTCGTTCGCGACGCGCCAGGCGCACAAGGCCACGAGTGCCGCGCTCCGTGAGGCCGTCGGCGTGTGCCGCGCGGCGGGCTACGACCTCGTCATCATCGAGACGGCAGGCATCGGCCAGAGCGATACCGAGGTGACGGACCTGGTCGACGTGAGCCTCTACGTCATGACCAGCGACTTCGGTGCGCCGACGCAGTTGGAAAAGATCGGGATGCTGGATTCGGCCGACTTGGTCGCCCTCAACAAGTTCGAGAAGCGCGGCGCCGAGGACGCCCTGCGCGACATCCGCAAGCAGGTGCAGCGCAACCGCGGCGCCTTCTCCGTCTCGCCAGAGGCCATGCCCGTCTACCCGACGATGGCGGCCCGCTTCGACGACCCCGGCGTCTCGCGCCTCTACCTCGGGCTTCTGGCGCAGATGCAGGAGCACGGCTGGACGCACGCCAGCAACCTGTTCGACGCCGAGACGCTTCCCGAGGTCGATCCCGCGGGGCTCTCCATCGTGCCGCCGTCGCGCCAGCGCTACCTGGCGGAGATCGCGGACACGTGCCGCGACTACAAGACGTGGGCAGAGGCACAGGCCGAGATCGCGAAAAAGTGGGGCGAGGCCTCTGGCGCCCGTGCCCAGGTCGAGGACTGGGCGCCAGAGGACAAAGAGCAGCTGGCCGAGCGCCTGGACCAGATGGCGGCGCACTGGTGGGACAAACTGGACCCACGCTCCCGCGCCATCCTCGACAACTGGGACGCCCTCGCGCACCAGTACACGCAGGACGAGTACGTCTACACCGTCCGCGGCAAGGACATCCGGCAGCCGCTCTACCGCGAGACCCTGAGCGGCCTCAAGGTCCCCCGCGTGGCGCTGCCCAAGACCGAGGCGCCGGGCGAGCGCCTGCGGTTCGCTCTCCTGGATAACCTGCCCGGCTTCTTTCCCTTCACGGCAGGCGTCTTCCCGCTCAAGCGCGAGGGCGAGGACCCGACGCGCATGTTCGCCGGCGAAGGCACGCCCGAGCGGACCAACCGCCGGTTCCACCTCGTCAGCACCGGCCTTCCCGCAAAGCGCCTCTCGACCGCGTTCGACAGCGTCACGCTCTACGGCCGCGACCCCGATCCGCGCCTCGACATCTACGGCAAGGTCGGCACCTCTGGCGTGAGCATCTGCACGCTGGACGACATGAAGAAGCTCTATTCGGGCTTCGACCTCGCCGCGCCGACGACGAGCGTGAGCATGACGATAAACGGCCCCGCGCCGACGATCCTCGCGATGTTTCTCAACACCGCGGTCGACCAGCAGGTGGAGGCGTACCTCAAAGCTGAAGGCCTATGGCGAGATGCTGACGCCGAGATTCAGAAGCGTCTGGGCGACGATCGGCCGCAGTACGTCCCGTACGGCCCCAACGGACTGGCCGACGGTCTGCCCGAAGGCCACGACGGGTCCGGGCTCGGACTCCTGGGCACGTCGGGCGCCCAACTCGTCGAGTGGGGCGTGCTGGACGCCGACACCTACGCGCGCATCAAGGCCGAAACGCTGACGAAGGTGCGCGGGACGGTCCAGGCCGACATCCTCAAAGAGGACCAGGCGCAAAACACCTGCATCTTCTCGACCGAGTTCTCGCTCAAGCTCATGGGCGACGTGCAGCAGTCGTTTATCGACTGGGGCGTGCGCAACTTCTACTCGGTCAGCATCTCGGGCTACCACATCGCCGAGGCGGGCGCCAACCCCATCTCGCAGCTCGCGTTCACGCTCGCCAACGGTTTCACGTACGTCGAGGCCTACCGCGCCAGAGGCATGGACGTGGACGCCTTCGCGCCCAACCTCTCGTTCTTCTTCTCGAACGGGATGGACGCCGAGTACACCGTCATCGGGCGCGTCGCGCGGCGCATCTGGAGCGTCGCCATGCGCGACCTCTACGGCGCGAGCGACCGGTCCCAGAAGCTCAAGTACCACATCCAGACGAGTGGCCGGAGCTTGCACGCGCAGGAGATCCAGTTCAACGACATCCGGACGACGCTCCAGGCGCTGCTCGCGATCTACGACAACACCAACTCGCTCCACACCAACGCCTACGACGAGGCGATCACGACCCCGACCGAGGAGAGCGTGCGCCGCGCGATGGCGATCCAGCTCATCATCAACCGCGAACTCGGCCTCGCCAAAAACGAGAACCCGCTCCAGGGCGCGTTCATCGTGGACGAGCTGACCGATCTGGTCGAAGAGGCCGTGCTCCGCGAGTTCGAGCGCATCTCCGACCGCGGCGGCGTCCTCGGCGCGATGGAGACGATGTACCAGCGCGGCAAAATCCAGGAGGAGTCGATGCTGTACGAGCACCGCAAGCACAGCGGTGAGCTTCCCGTCATCGGCGTCAACACGTTTCTCGCGCCAGAGGCCTCTGGCGACGGCGACGCAGGCGTCGAACTCATGCGCGGGACCGATGCGGAGAAGCAGCACCAGCTCGCCAACCTCGGTGCCTTCCACGCGCGCAACGCCGACGCGGCCCCCCAGGCTCTCGCCGCCCTCCAGGCCGCGGCCCGCCAGAGGCAGAACGTCTTCCCGGAGCTGATGGAGGCCGTCCGCGTCTGCTCGCTGGGGCAGATCACGAGCGCGCTCTTCGAGGTCGGCGGGCAGTACCGGCGCAACATGTAGAGCATCGCGCCAGAGGCCGTGCCGCGAACCACCGGCCTCTGGCGCAGCGGCCTCGCCTTTGGCGCGGTGCCGCCAGAGGTGGCCGTATGTCTCACGTATGGGAGCTGGGCCCAAA
The DNA here is from genome assembly GCF_002257665.1 of Rubricoccus marinus. NCBI lineage: Bacteria > Pseudomonadati > Rhodothermota > Rhodothermia > Rhodothermales > Rubricoccaceae > Rubricoccus > Rubricoccus marinus. The sequence continues at coordinate 1,481,423 of NZ_MQWB01000001.1, forward strand.
ACGGGACGGTGCCACGCCAGAGGCCTGGTGGTGGAACGCTCGCGTGACATCCGTGGCGGTTGAATGGGTTGGGCGCGGAGGGGGCGGGGTGTTGTCAAGGGGAGACCGCAGTTGCCTGTTTTCCCTCTCTGCCCACCACATCCGATGCCGTCTGGCGCTCCCAAATCCCCCGCATACGTCGAGGCCATGATCCGCGAAGCGGTGGCCCATGTCGAGGCGTGCATCAAGCGGCCGCTTGAAGACCTCGGGTTCTCGGGCCCGCACTCCCGGCTGGACCTCTCCGACGGTCAGCACGACTTCCTGGCGGGGTACATCTGGGGCGGCCTGCAGCGGCTGCTCGAAATGGGAGAGCTGACCGACGAGTCCTCTGTCGAGCGCGCGGCCAACCGCCTGTATGCGCGGCTGCTCGGCCCGTTCGATACCGAGGACTGCCGTCCGTGGCACGTGTGGATCGTCCGCGAGGGACTCAAAGAGATGCAGCGTCCGCACGCGCTCTTGGGCTACTGCGCAGGCCGTGGCGACGTCCTCGAACGGATGCGCGCCCGCGACTTCCGCGCGGCGCTCGGCCCCGCGCTCGCCAACCTCACCGGCCCGGACTCCGGCGAGTCGGACGTGATGCCAAACTGGGACAACCTCCAATAGCACCCGCGGGTGCCCCCGATCTCCAGGCGAAGGAGAGAGGCGGCGCGGGCCTGTCTGCGGCATCGCTGCAGTGGGCTCGCGCCGCTCTTGTTTGTGCCCGCTCGCCGGCGCGCGCCTCCTGCGCCAGAGGCGGGAACGGACCGGCAGCGCTCGCCGTGAACCGCCCATGACGCGCGCGCTCCCGACGCCTCTGGCGGAGACCCTACGCAGGACCGGCACCGTTCTGCTCGACGGGCCTCTGGCGGATGCCGACACCGGCCGTGCGGGCGCGTGGCTGTTCGCGGACCCGCACAAAGTGCTCCGCGCGGATACCCTTGCCGACGTGAAGCCGGTGCTCGCGCAGGTCGATAACGCGCTCGCCGGAGGCCACCACGTCGCAGGCTGGCTGGCGTATGAAGCCGGGTACGCGTTCGAGTCGGAGCGCTTCTCCGGCGCGGACTACCATGCGCCTCTGGCGTGGTTCGGCGTGTACGACGCGCCGACCGAGGTCGCGCCGGACGATTTGGACCGCGCGCTGGGCACCAGAGGCAAGGTGGCCAACCTGACGGCGGGGCTCCGCGAGGCGACATACGCCGAGCGCATCGGCCGCGTGCGGCAGCACATCCGCGACGGCGACGTGTACCAGATCAACCTCACGTGGCCTCTGGCGTTCGAGGCCGAGGGGGACCCGCTCGGCCTCTACGGCGCGCTCCGCGCCGCGCAGCCGACGGCCTACGGTGCCCTCGTCCGCTCGGGAGATCTCGACGTGCTCTCACTCTCGCCCGAGCTGTTCTTCCGCATCCAGGCCTCTGGCGGCGGGCGGACGATCACCGCGCGCCCCATGAAAGGCACCGCCGCTCGTGGCGCCACGCCAGAGGCCGACGACGCGCTCGCTGCGGGCCTGACGGCCGACGAAAAAAACCGCGCCGAGAACCTCATGATCGTCGACCTCCTGCGCAACGACCTGGGCCGGGTTGCGGCTCCTGGCAGTGTGCGCGTTCCGCGTCTGTTCCACGCCGAGCGCTACCCCACCGTGACCCAGATGACCTCGACGGTCCAGGCCGACCTCGCGCCAGAGGCGGCGCTCTCGGACGTGTTCCGCGCGCTGTTCCCCTGCGGCTCCGTCACCGGCGCGCCCAAACTCCGCGCGATGGAGATCATCCGCGACCTCGAAGACACGCCGCGCGGCGTGTACTGCGGCGCCATCGGGTACGCCGCCCCGGCCTCTGGCGGTGGCCTGGGCTGGGCCGCCTTCAACGTGCCCATCCGCACGGCCACGTTCCGGGGCGCCCGCGGCGAATACCGGGTGGGCTCCGGCGTCGTGTGGGATTCCGACGCCGCGAGCGAGTGGGCCGAGTGCTGGCTTAAAGCGCGCCCGCTCACCGATCTCGCCTCTGGCGCGAACGCCCCGTGATCCCGTCGCCAGAAGCACCATCCCCACGCGTTCCCCCTGGCACGGCCCTGCTGGAAACGATGAGCGCCGAGAGGGGAGAAGTGACCCTGCTGGACCTCCACCTCGCAAGGCTTGCCCGCTCGGCTGGAGAGCTGGGCTTCGCGCTCGACCTCGCGCCCGTGACCGAAAGCGTCCGACGCACCGCTGCCTTTGGAGAGCCCGCCCGGCTCCGGCTCTGCCTCTGGCGCGATGGCACGCACGAGGTCGCGGCCTCACCGTTGCCGCCAGAGGTCTGGACAACGGTTGCCGTGTACCCCGAGCCCATCGCCGAGGCTGGGACGTGGCGCTGCACGTCGAAAACGACCGCCCGCGCGCACTACGACCGTGCCCTCGCGTGGGCCTCTGGCGTGGGCGTGGACGAACCCATTTTGATCAACGCGAGAGGCGAGGTCATGGAGGGCGCGCGCTCCAACGTGTTCGTCCGCCGTGGCGACGCGCTCCTCACGCCGCCGCTCTCGTCGGGAGGGCTGGGAGGCGTAATGCGCCAGAGGCTGATCGCAGACGGCGCGGGTGAGGCGCCTCTGGCGCCAGAGGACCTGCATACGGCCGATGCTATCCTGCTCACCAACGCGGTTCGAGGCGTGATGCCTGTGAACCTTCTTGCTCGCGACCCGTGAGCGCATCTCCCACTACTCCTCTGAATCACTGACATGGCTGGAATCCTCGACCTCCTCGCCGCCAACCTCGGCGGCCAGAACATGGGCCAGTTGGCCAACGCCATCGGCGCGGACCAGAACAAAACGCAGACGGCCGTAGCCGCCGCGCTTCCCGCGATCCTCGCGGCGATGAACCGCAACACCAACAACACGCAGGGCGCGCAGAGCCTCGCAAACGCGCTCCAGCGCGACCACGACGGCTCGTTGCTCGACAACCTCGGAGGCTTCCTCTCCGGCGCGATGGGCGGCTCCAAGGCCACCGACGGCGCGGGCATCCTCGGCCACATCCTCGGTGGACAGGCGAACACCGTAGAGCAGGGCGTCGCCCAAGCCTCTGGACTGGACAAGGGGCAGGTCGCGAAACTGCTCATGACGCTCGCGCCTATCGTGATGGCAGCGCTCGCCAAGCGCCAGCGGCAGTCCAACCTGGACTCGACCGGTCTTTCGGGCATCCTCGGTGCCGAGAGCCAGCGCGCCCGCCAGGCTGCACCCGAGGGCATCCTGGGCCACCTCTCCGGTTTCCTCGACCAGGACGGCGACGGCAGCATCCAGGACGACCTGATCGCGCAGGCGGGACGCGCCGCGCTCGGCAAGCTGTTCGGCCGCTAGCGAGCGGCGGGCCTCTGGCGTCGGCACATCGTTGCTCCCGCCAGAGGCCCGCGCCGCCTTTTTCGCCTCGCTCTACACTACTGGCCCATGGACACCGCCCCTTTCCGCATCGCCCCCGGCGAGACCGTCGACCTCGCCGCGCGCCCCACCGACGTTAGCCAGGGGCTCGACGACGACGCGCTTGAGGCGATCCTCGCCAGCAACGCCGAGGCGTTGGAGGAACTGCAGGAGCGGCTCTACGCCGAGAGCAAGCAGTCGCTTCTCGTGGTGTTCCAGGCCATGGACGCCGGCGGGAAGGACTCCACCACGCGCCACGTCTTCGGCCCCATCAACCCGCAGGGCGTGCGCGTGTGGAGCTTTAAAAAGCCCACGCCCATAGAGCTCTCCCACGACTTCCTCTGGCGCGTCCACAAGCATGCGCCGGGAGCGGGCTACATCGGCGTGTTCAACCGGAGCCACTACGAGGACGTGCTGATCGTCAAGGTCCACGGCTGGGCCTCTGGCGAGACCATCGAGGCGCGCTACGACCACATCGTCAACTTCGAGAGGCTGCTTGCCTCTGGCGGTACGAAGGTGGTCAAGATCATGCTCCACATCTCGAAGGACTACCAGAAGGAGCGGCTCGTGCGCCGCCTGGAGCGCGAGGACAAGCACTGGAAGTTCAACCCCGAGGATCTCAAGGAACGCGCCCTGTGGGGCGACTACATGGCCGCCTTCGAGACGGCCCTTGCGCGGACCTCCACGCCAGAGGCTCCGTGGTACGTGGTCCCGGCGGAAAACCGCGACTTCCGCAACGCGATCGTGAGCCAGATCGTCCGCGAGGCGCTGGAGGAGATGGACCCGCAGTTCCCGGCCCCCACGTTCGACCCCGAGGCGTTCCCGCCAGAGGCCATCGTGTAGCACTTCCGTGCTACCGCTCGGCTCCCGTAGCAGGAGCCCGGTGGGTGAAAGGGCATCCCTGCGGCGCGTTTCCAGGAACGGTGCGGCGGAACTGTGGCCGTGCTCCCGGGCGTTTACCGGCCCTCTGCGCCGGCACCCCTTCCAGAGGATTCCGGCGGCATGCGCCAAGCCCCTGGCGCCAGAGGCCCCACCGCACCCCGCCCCCATGGAACTCGTCCCGACGCCCCCAGACACCGACCACGCCACCATCGACGCCGCGCTGGGCGATCTCGTGGCGCACCGGACCGAGTGGGCACGCCTGCCTCTGGCGAGCAAGATCGACCTCCTCGACCGTCTCCGTGCACGCATCGACCGCGTAGCGGGGCAGTGGGTAACGGCGGCCTCTCGCGCAAAGGGTTTGCCCATCGGGTCGTCCTTGCGTGGCGAGGAGTGGGTAAGCGGGCCGTGGGCGCTCGTCTCCTACATCGCGCCGCTCAAGGCGACGTTGGAGCACGTCCGCTCCGGCACGCTGGCGGAGATGGTGGAGGGGAAAACGCGCCAGAGGCCCGACGGGCAGACCGTCGTGCGCGTCGTCCCGGACGGCATCTACGACCACCTGCTCTTCAGCGGGACCGAGGTGGATGTGTGGATGGAACCAGGCGTCACGCCCGAGGACGTGCCGGGCACGATGGCGACGTTTTACCAGGAGGAAGACCCCTCTGGCGCCGTCGCGCTCGTGCTCGGTGCGGGCAACATCGCGTCTATCCCGCCGCTGGACGTGCTCTACAAGCTGTACGCCGAAGGGCAGGTGTGCCTGCTCAAGATGAACCCGGTCAACAGCTACCTCGGCCCCATCTTCGAGGACATCTTCGCCGAGTTCGTGGACGCGGGCTACGTCCGCTTCGCCTACGGCGGGGCCGATGTTGGCGCGTACCTCACTGGCCACGACGCGGTGGAGGAGATCCACATGACCGGCAGCGCGCAGACGCACGACGCCATCGTGTATGGAACGGGGGAGGAGGGCGCGGCCCGCAAGAGGCGCGATGAGCCCATCAACCACAAGCGGATGACGAGTGAGTTGGGCGGCGTCTCGCCGGTGATCGTCGTGCCGGGGCATTGGAGCGAGCCGGACCTGGACTTCCAGGCCGAGCACGTGGCGACGCAGAAGATGCACAACGGGGGGTTCAACTGCATCGCGAGCCAGGTCATGATCCTGCCCGAGGCGTGGCCGCAGCGCAGCGCCTTCCTCTCGTCCGTACGTCGCGTGCTCGGTGATCTGCCCGACCGCCCGGCGTACTACCCCGGGGCCGAAGGCCGGCTGGAGGACATCGTCGAGGCCTACCCCGGTACGGCCGAGCGCCTCGGGGCCTCTGGCGAGCGCGCCTTTATCGCCGACGTCCCGCACGACGACGAGTACGCATTCCAGCAGGAAGTCTTCGCCGGCGCCCTCGCCGTCACGTCGCTGCCCGGCGGCGAGGACGCCGGGGACTGGCTGGACCGCGCGGTCGACTTTTGCAACGACGAGGTCGTCGGCACGCTCGGCGTGTCGATCCTCATCCACCCGCGCACGCTGAGCGAACTGGGTGACCGGTTCTGGGATGCCATCGCGCGGCTCCGCTACGGCACGGTGGGCGTCAACGCGTGGAGCGGCGTCGGCTTCCTCATGGCGCAGGGCACCTGGGGCGCGTTTCCGGGACACACGCGCGACGACATCCAGAGCGGCGTGGGCGTGGTGCACAACTCCTACCTCTTCTCGCGCCCGCAGAAAACCGTCCTGAAAGGCACCTTCGCGCCATTCCCGCGCTCCGTCCTCCTGGGCGAGACCCACACGGCGCCCAAGCCGCTGTGGTTCGTCACCAACGAGACCGCCGAGACCACCGCGCGCCGCCTCACGCACTTTACGGCGAGTCCCAGCCCTCTCAAGCTGCCGGGCATCTTCGCCTCCGCGCTGCGCGGGTAGCCCGCCAGAGGCCTCTGGCGCGACGCCGGAGGTCGGACGGCCGAGCCCGGCTCTGTTTCTCTTTACCCCTCCCGCGATGTATTCCGGCGCCCCGATCTCCGTCCCCGACGCACTCCTCCACGCCTTTGTCCTGGAAGACGCGGCCTCTCGCGGGGACAAGCCCGCGCTCATCGACGGCGCCAGCGGCCGGACGGTGACGTACGCCGACCTCGCCTCTGGCGTGGAGCGCGTGGCGGCCGGGCTCGCCGCCAGAGGCTTCGGGCCGGGCGACGTGTTCGGCATCCTGAGTCCGAACCTGCCGGAGTACCCCATCGCGTTCCACGGCGTGCTCCGCGCGGGCGGCACCGCGACGACGATGAACCCGCTCTCGTCCGCCGACGAACTCGCGCACCAGCTCGCGGACTCGGGCGCGCGCTTTCTGCTCACAGTCCCGCCGTTCCTGGAGACGGCGCGAGAGGCCGCCGACCGCGCAGGCGTGGAGGAGGTGTTCGTGTTCGGCGAGGCCTCTGGCGCGACGCCGTTTGCGGAACTGATGGGGGAGACGAGCGGGGCGCCGGACCTGTCGGGCTTGGACCCGCGCGAGGCGCTCGCGGCGCTGCCGTACTCGTCGGGCACGACGGGGCTTCCAAAGGGCGTGATGCTCTCGCACCGCAACCTCGTCGCCAACGTCGTGCAGTTCGAGGCGGTGGACGACGCGACGCCAGAGGACGTCTTGATCGCGGTCCTGCCGTTTTTCCACATTTACGGCATGACGTTGCTCGTCAACGCCGCGCTGCGAAACGGGCAGACCGTCGTCTCGATGTCGCGGTTCGACCTGGTGGAGTTCTTGCAGCTAATGCAGGATCACAAGGTGACCAAGGCGTTTCTGGTCCCGCCGATTCTCGTCGCGCTGGCCAAGCACCCGCTCGTGGCCGAGTACGACCTGTCCTCGCTCCAGCGCATCGTTTCCGGCGCCGCGCCGCTCGGCGAAGACCTCGCCGGGGCCGTTCACAAGCGGCTGGGCTGCGAGGTCAAGCAGGGCTACGGCATGACCGAGGCCAGCCCCGTGACGCACTTCGTGCCGGCGGACGTGCAGAACTGGACCAAGTACGGCTCGGTCGGGCCGGTCGTGGCCGGCATGGACGCAATGCTGGTTGATGTTGACACGGGCGAGGAAGTGGCCTCTGGCGCCAGAGGCGAGCTCTGGGTGCGCGGGCCGAACGTGATGCGCGGCTACCTCGGCAACGACGAGGCGACGGCGCACACCCTCGACGCCGACGGTTGGCTGCACACCGGCGACGTCGCGGTCGCGGACGCCGATGGCGACTTCACGATCGTGGACCGCGTCAAAGAGCTCATCAAGTACAAGGGCTACCAGGTGCCACCTGCCGAACTGGAGGCGCTCTTGCTGTCGCACGATTCCATTGCGGACGCCGCGGTCATCCCTGTCCCGGACGAAGAGGCGGGCGAGATCCCCAAAGCCTACGTCGTGCTCAAGCCGGACCACAAGATGAGCGAAGCGGACGTGATCGCGTTCACGGCGGACAACATCGCGCCGTACAAAAAGGTGCGCCAGGTGGCCTTTACGGACCAGATCCCGAAGTCGGCTTCGGGCAAGATCCTCCGGCGCCTGCTCGTGGCGCAGGACCGCGGCGCCTAGCCTCTGGCGAAGGCAGGCGTTCGGCCTCTGGCGCAGAACTGTCGCCAGAGGCCAGCAGGAGCGGCGCGCCAGAGGCTTACCCGACAGGCGTGTACTGCTTGATCTCCGGCTTGGCCGCGAGCATACCGCCCGCGCGCTCGAACGCCTTCGCGATGTGGGGCGTGTTCATGTGGGCCTCCAAGGCCGCAGCGTCGCGCCACCGCTCGACCGTGACGAACACGGCGGGATCGTCCGCGCTCTGGGTAAGCGTGTAGCCTTCGCAGCCGTCGTCCTGGCGCGAGGTCTTCGCGAGCGCGCTGAGAACGTCGCGGACCGCATGGGCGTGGTCGGGCTGGGCGGTGATGGTGGCGAGTACGACGAGCATGGCGGGGCGCAAGGCGCGGGGGAAAAGGCGCGTACGGCGCGCCGGCGCCGCGGTGCCCGCCAGAGGCCTGCGCACCCGGGCCCGGCGCGGCCTCTGGCGAGGCTTCGCGGAGGACATCGCGGTAGGG